>NZ_JBBCVH010000004.1:0-414428 GCF_037147555.1 Microbacterium sp. MMO-35 | reverse complement strand
ACACTTCCCTCGGCAACCTCAGCCCCGTGGAGTTCGAACGACTTCACATCCCCGCCGCCACCGCGGCATGATCAACACAAACAACCCGTCCGGAAAAGCGGGTCAGGCTCCGTACGCAACTGGGTGAAGTCAGGAGTTTTGGTGTCATCCCGCATTCCCGGCTCCTCGGCGCACCGTTTCTCGCGCGAGCACATCGAACGAGTGGCGCGAGAGCGAGGCGAATCGAAGTCCGTCGCTGCCCCATCATTCAGCACGATCGGGCCGGAACTTGCTCGCGCCATCGACATTGATCGATGGGGCGCAACGTTGGACGCTAAGGGCGCGTTCCCTGACCTTGTCCGTCGCCTCCTCGCCAGTACGCCAGGCATCACAAATCTCGAGATGCGCGCCCATGAGGGCGTGGCGGCACCTGGGTGGGACGGCTCCGCGAACTCGACCGGTGCCGCGGTGCTGCCGTCCGGACCCCTTCGCTTTGAACTCGGCACGGATGCGAGACCTAAACAGAAGGCGCAGAGCGATTACGACAAGCGCGTCCCTCCGGTTGCCGAAGACTCCGATGCAACGTTCGTGTTCGCGACGCCTCGAAATTGGGCGGGAGGCCAAAACTGGGCCATCGCACGAGCCCGCGATGGGCATTTCGCTGGAGTGCGCGTCCTGGATGCTCATTCGATCGAAGCATGGTTGCTCACGGCGCCAGCTGTGCACTACTGGCTGTCGGAGCGTCTGGGCTATCGGCCGCGCGACGCGTACACGATCACGACATGGTGGGACCGGTTCTCGTCGCGTACTAGCCCGAGGCTTCCGCAGAGCTTTTTCATCGCCGGTCGCGAGTCCGAGTCTGAGAAGCTCGCAAGCTTCCTTAGTGCGGGATTTAGCGCTGAACCGATAACGGTCTCTGCTCCGTGGACCGACGAGGTTATCGCTTTTGTCTTCGCCGCGACCGCAAACGTCGACGGTGCGCGCGAGCGGATTGTCGTCGTGCAGGACGAGTCTGCGTGGCAGCGGATCTCAGAGTCGCGTCAGCAGCTGATTCTCATCCCGCTTCACAGGGACGGGCTCGACCTGGCCGCTGCGATGGATCGCGGCCACCAGGTGATCTTGCCGGCCGGCACCGACGATATCGTGCACGGAGAGCGACACATAGTTCTCCCGCGAATCGGACGGGTCGAGGGTGCTGCAGCATTGCACGAGGTCACCGATCAGGATGTGGACGGGCTCGTAGCGCTCGCGCGCCGGAGCATGCCAGCCCTGTTCCGAAGGATTGGGCGCGAGTCCCGCTATCGTCTCCCTCCCTGGGCCGAACACGCAGATTCGGCCACCGTTATTGCTCCGCTGATCTGCGCTGGCTCGTGGACGAACTCGAACGGTGACCAGGAGATGATCGAACGACTCACGGGAGTGTCAAAGGCACAGATCGAGCACCTCCTGCGTTCGCTCGCCACCAAGCCGGATCCCCCGTTCGTGCGTTCCGGGGGCAATTGGACGCTCGCGTCCCCTGCGGAGGCGGCACTCAGCCTCCTCCCGAAGCTCACCCCGGACAATTACCAGGTCTGGTCCGATGTCGCATTGGATGTGCTCCTCGAAACGGACCCGTACGACGGAATGAGCAGTTTCGAACGAATGCAGGCGCAGGCGAGCGGTGTACGGCCTTCAGCTTCCGGGACTTTGAAACGTGGAGTCACAAATGCTCTCGCGCTCGCCGCAGCCACGAGCGACGATCTACCTACCTTCCAGGTTCAGCTTCAGATCGACCGGATCGTTTATCGACTCCTGACAGAGGCGAGCATCCGCGGGGACACTGGTTGGAGTCTGCTCTCAACATCGTTGCCTGCTCTCGCCGAAGCGTCACCCGACATCTTCCTCGACGCGGTCGACAACGATCTCAGCGCCACCGAACCGCAGCTGTCCGGCCTCTTTCGAGACAAGTCCACCGACTTCTGGGGCTCCTCGTCCCCGCACCCCAGTCTGCTCTGGGCACTCGAGCTGCTCTGCTGGTCCCCCGTCTACTTCTCGCGCAGCGCGTCGTTGCTGGCCAAGCTCACACGAATCGACCCGGGGGGAAGACTCAGCAATCGTCCCGCCCATAGCCTCGCGAGTGTCGAGCTCGGCTGGCTCGTGAACAGCGGTGCGAGCGTCGACGACAAGATCGAGTTTGCTCGCCAGCTCCACCAACGAGACTCAGAGGTGGGATGGAAACTCATCCTCGCCTTACTTCCCTCTCGTCACGCAGTGGCGTTTCCACCACAGAAGCCGAAGCATCGAGACTGGACCGCCTCGAGGGAGTCGGTGACGTGGGCGGACTGGGGCAAGTTCACTGAGGCGATCACGGGCCTGTCCGTCGATGCTGTCGGAGTCAACGCCGCTCGATGGTGTGACCTCATTCCGAAGATCGATGAAATACCGCAGGCGTTCCGCAGTATCGCGCTCGACGCGCTCCAGCAGGCCGCGCAGGAAGACACCTGGTCTCAGAGCGAACGAACGTCCATCTGGCGCACAATCGAGAAAGAGATACTCCAACATCGCGAGTTCAGCTCCAGTGAGTGGGCGATGCCAGAAGAGCATGTGAAGCGTCTCGAGGCCATCGCTGCTGCTATCGAGCCAGCCGACAAGCCAGAGCGCTTCGTGAGCGCCTTCGGGTGGCGGACCCCGATCCCAGGTATGTCGCGGTCAACCGAGGAGTACCGCGTCGAGCGAGATCGTCTGCAGCGCGAAGCGGTCGAAGTTATTCTTCCGCAAGGAATCGATGCACTCACCAGGCTTGCTCTTGCCGTCGAAGATGCGCGCGCGCTCGGCACCGTCCTCGGCGCTCGAACCGATGCGCCTGACGACAAACTTCTCGACTGGCTCGACAGCGACCAGCAAAACCTCGCCCAGGTCGCGCTCGCATTTGTCGGACGCCGCATCACCGAGAACGGCCCGTCGGCGCTCGCGACAATTCTCAACTCGGGTCACGTTGAGAGCGAGCGAGCCCAGATCAACGCCTTGGGCATGCTTCCATTCAGACGCGCGGTGTGGGAGTGGGCTTCGACGCTTTCGGATCCGCTCCAGGATCGCTATTGGAGAAGCGTCCGCGCTTTCCAGGTCGAGCCAGACGAACTCGAGGACGCCCTTCACCTCCTCTGCGACCGCGGACGTCCGTGGCAAGCGCTCGAACTTCTCTCTTACTCACTGGACAATGAACCGAAGCCAAGAGTCTCGATTGTCGAGTTCGTTGTGAATGCGCTTGTGACAACGGACGAGCCACTCACGGACCATCAGATGACGTCGTATTACCTCGAACAGGCACTCGCCTACTTGGAGCAAAAGACACCCAATCACCCACGACTGCCAGTATTCGAGTTCACCTTCTTCGATCTTCTTCATGATCATCGACCATCGACAGCCCTCTACAGGCTGCTGAACGCGAATCCCGCCGAATTCGTCGCGCTCGTCAGCATGGTCTACCGAGGCGAGAACGAGCCAACTGGCGATCCATCCGCTCACGACCAAGCACGCGCGCACCTAGCGTGGAGTGTGCTTCATGAGTGGAGCGAGATTCCCGGTGCGCGCCCTGATGGCACGATCGACGGGGAGCACCTCACGACTTGGGTCCGAGCGGCACGGCTCGCCTTCTCGGAGAGCGCACGGACATCCATCGGCGACGAAGTCATCGGTGAAGTTCTCGCCACTAGCCCTATCGGCACAGACGGCGCGTGGCCTGCCGAGCCAGTGCGCGAGATCATCGAGAGCGCCGGCAGCACACGGCTCGATACCGGGCTTGCGATCGGCCGCTATAACCAGCGCGGCGTGCACTCGCGCGATGTTTTTGACGGCGGAGCCCAGGAGCGGGCGCTGGAAGAAACCTACCAAGCATGGTCGACGCAGATCAGCAGCAAGTGGCCCCGCACGGCGAGAATTCTCCGCGGCCTAGCTGAGGACTACGCGCGTGAGGCCGAACATCACGATGCCGACTCGGAGCGACGTTCCGACGACGGATAGGGTGTCTCCCGCTAGAACGCCCCAGGCACGACCTACTCCGCGACGACTGGCGCGAAGCAGACCAGCTACTGCGACGCCTGCCGACAGAACAGCAATGGGCGCTGCACGACTTCTATCTCCCCGGCCACGACCTCTCCGATGCAGACGCCAACGCAAGTCGCAATGCCGCGATCGCAAACGTCCGACCCTTGCCAAGACGGCAGGGCTCGCCTACCGATCCTTCGCCGCACTTCAGCCTCGGCCTGTACGGAGCCGCGCAGCCGGGGCGCCAGCCCGCGCAGAAACCCCAGGAACGGGAGCCGCGCAGCGAGGGCGCCGCGAATACCGAGCAGTCGCCAGAGCGAACTCCGAGCGGCCAGTCGACACGAGGCGCCTTGCAGACGCCCTCATCCTTCTCGCCAGCGATCTGGCCGCGCGGGCAAGGCTCAAGGAACACGACGCCGAGGATTCTCGAATCTCGCGGGCAAATCCTCAAGGAGCACCCGACTCATCCGCACCTCTGGAACGTACCGATGGTCCTGAGTGACCTCCGGGGAATACAAACACGGAAACAGGAAAACCCCAGGTCAGAGCAACCTGGGGTTTCCCGAATGTTCCACCGTGCGACAACGACTGAAGCCAGTCTCATAACACATGCACCGATGAAGAACAAGCGAACTACCTGATCAGAGGCATTTTCACCGGTCCTGTCACCTGTCTCATCGACCGTCTCTTCGTGGAGCTGGGGGGAATCGAACCCCCGTCCAACGCTGAGTCTCCACGCCTTCTCCGGGCGCAGTCTGTGCAGACGTTCTGCTCGGCTCCGACCTTTGTCACAGACACCTAAGTCGACAAGCCCAGCCTGGGAAGAGTCCCACGCGACGTCCAGACGCCGTCGCGCAGCAAGATTCCTAGATGACGCCAGGATCCGTATCGGAATCACATACGGCCTGACGGACTATCGGGCTCGCTTACGCAGCGAGGGCGAAGTCAGTGCGCTTTGCATTGGCACTTATTGTTTTGCAGGGAGCGTTCACGAGATAACCCTGCATCCTCGGCCCGCTTCTCGTGGATTCACAGGCGCTGTCGAAACCGATCAGCCCCGTGGACCTTCTTGCGAAGGAGCCGCTGTCGCACTGTGGAATTACCGGCGGACGCCGAAGCGCCCGAGCTACCCAGAGTACAACGGTTGCGGAGTCCGCGCCATTCCGCACCGCGGCGGCGACTTCGCGGCACCCGTCGCCGCGATCACGTGCCGTAGAGTCGCGGCATGAGCGAGGTCGTCATCACCGTCCGCGGCGAGCACGAGGTGCGGGTCGCACCCGAGCGCGCCATCGTCAGCCTGTCCGTCGCCTGGGACGGACCCGATCGCGAGGTCGTCGTCAGCCGCACGCTGGCCCTCGCCGAGCCTGTGCGCGAGGGCATCGCGGCGCAGAAGGACGCCGGCGCCGTCGAGGAGTGGTCGAGCCGTCGCCTGGCCGTGCGGTCGGAGCGACCGTGGAGCAACGACGGGACGCGGCTCGCCCTCGTGCACCACGCCTCCGTCGACTTCTCGGCGGTCTTCGTGGACTTCTCCGCCCTCTCCACCTGGGTCGCAGAGGTGTCGGCCGGCGACGGCATCGCCGTCAACGGCACCGAATGGATCCTCACGCCGCAGACGCGCGCCAGGGTGGAGCAGGAGGTGGCTGCGGAGGCGGTGCGGACGGCGGTCACACGCGCCCACGCCTACGCGACGGCGCTGGGACTTGCGAAGGTCGAACCGATCGAGATCGCCGATGCGGGTCTCATCACCGACCACGGTTCGGCGGACATGGCCCCGAAGGCGATGCGCGCCTTCGCGGCTCCCCCGTCGAGCGGCGGCGGTCTCGAGTTGCAGGGCGATGACATCGCGGTCTCCGCGACCGTCGAGGCGCGGTTCGTCGCGGACTGAGCGAGACGGGAGCCGCCCGCCGACGAACCGCCGACGGCTCAGGCCCTGCGGCGTCGCGCGAGCACGATGGTGAGGAGACCGCCGAGCAGCAACAGAGTCGTTCCGATGCCGATCGCCGGCAGCGGATCCGCGCCCGTTGCAGGCAGCGCACCGCCGCCGGACTCGCCGGCTCCGGTCGTCGGCGCAGGGGTGGGCGTGATCGTCGGGGTCGGTGTCGGCGTCACGACGACGGGGGTCAGCACGAAGTCCTGCCCCTCGATCAGCTCGCCGTGCTCCGTGACCGTGACCGTGCGGCTCGTCGGGGTGGCCCCGGTGAACCCGTCCGGCACGGTGACGGCGATCGTGTAGACGCCGGGGGCGAGATCCCCGAGCGCGTACGACCCGTCCGCTCCCGTGATGACCGCGAAGGGACCGCCGGGACCGCTGACGGTCACGGACGCGCCGGGGTGCGGCGCTCCGCCGTCATCCGTCACCGTACCGGCCACGGAACCCAGCCGGGCGAGAGCGAAGTCCACGTTCGCGACGTCGACCGCGACGACGGTCTCGGCACGGGATGCTTCCCCGGATACGAGGTAGCCGGTCGGGGCGGTCACGCTCACCGTGTAGTCCCCCTCCGCCAGGCGCGGGAACGAGTAGGTGCCGTCCGCTGCGGTGACGGTCTGCTCGGTGCTGCCCGGCCCCTCGGCGGTGACCACGACGCCGCCGACGCCCATGCCGCTCGCGGTCACGGTGCCGGAGAGAGTCGGGCGCATCTGCAGCACGAAGTCCTTGCCGGTGATGGGCTTCTCATCCTCGACCGGCACGGTGAACGGCGTCGGCGAGGACACCACCGTGTATCCGCCGGGAGCGGCGATCGTGACTGCATGGACGCCCGCCGGCACGTCGTCGAAAAGGTAGGAGCCGTCAGCACCGGTGACCGCTGTCCGCCCGCTGTCGAGCGTGATGGTGACTCCCGGGATCGGCGTGCCGTGCTGATCCCGTACGGTCCCTGAGACCGGGACGGGCACGATGTCGCGCACGGTGAAGTCCGCCGTGCCGTCGGCCTCTGTGACGTCGACCGTTCGTGCGGGATCGTCGGAGATCTTGCCCGCGGGCGGCACGATCTCGACCCGGTACCCGCCTGTCGCGAGTACGTCGGGGAAGGCGTAGCCGCCGTCGGCCGAGGTCGTGGCCTCGCCCAGGACGGATCCGTCGGACCCGATCAATCTGATGCCCGTACCGGCGGACGGGCCCCCGGCCGTCGTGTCGGTGACGGTGCCGGAGATCGTCCGGGTGAGCGCGGCGAACCAGGTCTGATAGACGGGGAACCCGGCGCGACGGGTGAAGGCGAACGTCAGCGATGAGATCGGCGCATTTGGCTCGAACCAGGCGGCAGCGCCGTTCGTGTCGGCGGCCGCGGCATTGCCGATGAGCGTCGTCGTGGCCGCATCCCAGTTCGGCGTGTCGGCGGCGTCCCCCGTGCAGGACGGCTTGCCGACGAGTCCCGGCGCGCAGTAGTTGAAGCCCCCACGGAACCCGAGCTGCGCAGCCGTGAGCGGCTGACCGTCCGGGCCCACCGCCGTGATCCGCACCTGGTCCGCATCGATGTCGCCGAGCACGAACGTCCAGTTCGTTGTCGGTGTCGGCCGCGCGAACGTATAGGTCGTCTCCGAGGGCGAGGTCGCGTTGTCGGCACGCGGACGCAGGTTCAGGTACTGCTGATCCCTGCTGCTGCCGTACTTCGCCCCGACCTCGGTCGAGGCGGCGAGCCAGGTGCTCGCGCCGGAGATGACGCCCACCGACCCGCTGCGAGAGTCGGTCGCGTAGCTCGCTGTCAACTGCGACGAGGCGATCGTCACGTCACCGGTGTACGCTCCCGACGATCCGGTCATGGCGCCCCAGTCGGCCCACGGCGTTCCGGTGGCCGCAGACGCGGGCGCGCCGAATGCCAGGGTCGAGAGCGCGATGAGCGCGACGGCGGGGAGCGCGACAAGACGTCTCATACCGATATGTTGGCAGAGAACGGCTCCCGCCGCCCCCCCCCCCCCCCCTGGCCCGGGATCATCAACGCGGTACGGACCCGCGCCGACCCCGGTCAGGCGACGAACGGTGCGAGCTCCGCGGCCAGGCGCTCGCCCACGTGAGCGTGGATCCGAGTGCCTTCCTCCTCGTGCGCGACCTCCAGCAGCAGACCGGTCTCGTGCACCGCGGCGACCAGGTCTCCCCGGTCGTACGGCACCACGGCACGGATCTCCACCGCGGGCTTCGGCAGCGCCTCGTCGATCGCGGCGCGCAGCTCGGCCACGCCCTCGCCACTGCGCGACGAGACGAAGTGCGCCCCGGGCACGAGCCCGCGCAGCACCATCCGCTCGTCGTCGTCCAGCAGATCCGCCTTATTGAACACGATGATCTCGGGGATGCTCCGCGCACCGACGTCGCCCATCACGTCCCGGACGGTCTTGATCTGACCGGCCGGATCCGGGTGGGATCCGTCGACGACGTGGACGATGACGTCGGCGTCGGCGACCTCTTCGAGCGTCGAGCGGAACGCCTCGACGAGCTGGTGCGGGAGGTTGCGCACGAACCCGACGGTGTCGGTGAGCGTGTAGACACGCCCGTCCGCCGTCTCGGACCGACGCACCGTCGCGTCGAGGGTGGCGAACAGCGCGTTCTCGACGAGCACGCCCGCGCTCGTGAGCGCATTGAGCAGGCTCGACTTGCCGGCGTTGGTGTACCCGGCGATCGCCACGGACGGAATCGTGTGGCGCTTGCGCTCAGCGCGCTTGGCCTCGCGGGCCGGCGTGAAGTCGCGGATCTGCTTGCGCAGCATCGCCATCCGGGTGCGGATGCGGCGACGGTCGAGCTCGATCTTCGTCTCACCGGGTCCGCGCGATCCCATGCCTGCGCCACCGGCGCCGACCTGACCACCCGCCTGGCGGCTCATCGAGTCGCCCCAGCCGCGCAGGCGCGGGAGCAGGTACTCGAGCTGCGCCAGTTCGACCTGAGCGCGTCCCTCGCGGCTCTTCGCGTGCTGGCTGAAGATGTCGAGGATCACCGTCGTCCGGTCGATGACCTTCACCTTGACGACGTCCTCCAGCGCGCGTCGCTGGGACGCGGCCAGCTCGGTGTCGGCGATCACCGTGTCTGCGCCGACCGCGGCCACGATGTCCTTGAGATCCTGGGCCTTGCCGCGGCCGAGGTACGTCGCGGGATCCGGATGCGGTCGACGCTGCAGCAGCCCGTCGAGGACCACAGCACCGGCGGTCTCCGCCAGCGCGGCGAGCTCGCGCAGCGAGTTCTCCGCGTCATCCTGTGCACCCTGGGGGTACACGCCGACGAGCACCACGTTCTCCAGCCGGAGCTGGCGGTACTCGACCTCGGTGACGTCCTCGAGCTCGGTCGAGAGACCGGCCACGCGACGGAGCGCATGCCGTTCCTCCAGGTCCCACTGCTCGCCGTCCGCCGAGCCGTGACCGGCGGTGGCCGTGTCCTGCAGCGCCTGCGCGGAACCGAACACGTGCGATTCCGCCCGTCGTTCCGCGGCGGCCAGAACGCGATCGACCGCGTCGCCGTGCTCATCATGTGTCGTGGACTGCGTCATCCGCACCTTTCTCCTGCCCGCCGATTCGGACGGGCGCCTTAACTTTAGCTGCGAGTGTCCGCTACGCTCGCTCCATGGGCTCGGACCACTACTTCACTGCGGCCCCCGCCAGCCCCGAGAACCTCCGCAGGATCAAGGTGAACCTTGCGGGCCGAGAAGTCGAACTCACCACCGCGGCCGGAGTCTTCAGCCCCGACCACGTGGATGTCGGCACCTCAGTGCTCCTCGCCAACACCCCACCCCCGCCGCCCGGCGGGCATCTGCTCGATCTCGGGTGCGGCTGGGGTCCGATCTCGCTGTCGCTCGCCCTCGCCGCGCCGCATGCGACCGTCTGGGCCGTCGACGTGAACGAGCGCGCGCTGGATCTGGTCCGGCGCAACGCCGCGGAACTCGGTCTCGACAATGTCAACGCCGTGACGCCCGACGATGTTCCCGCCGACGTGACCTTCCGCACCATCCGCTCCAACCCGCCCATCCGCGTCGGCAAGAGCGAGCTGCACGACCTGCTGGAGCGCTGGATCCCCCGACTGGACGAGCGGGCGGACGGCTGGTTCGTGGTGAGCCGCAACCTCGGCGCCGACTCGCTGCAGCGCTGGCTGGCGACGACGTTCGACGAAGGCTACAGCGTGTGGCGGGCGACGACCGGCCGCGGCTTCCGCGTCCTCAAGGTCCGACGGCACGGCATGCCCCGTACCGAGGGCATCGACCTGCCTTAAGCCCCGGCCGACCCGATCAGGCGAGTTCGATCTCCCCCGAGAACGCGAGCTGCGCAGGCCCGGACAGGAGCACGTGCTCGCCGTCCGCGCCCGGAGCCATGGTCACTCGGAGCGTTCCTCCGGGAACCTCGACCAGCCACTCGTCCGGGGCTCCCGCTCCGGCCCAGTGGCGCACGGCGAGCGCGGTCGCGGCGACGCCGGTGCCGCAGCTCAGGGTCTCCCCCACGCCCCGCTCGAACACCCGCATGCGCACCCGCCCGGCTCCGTCCTGCACCAGGGGCTCCGCCGGCACGACGAACTCGACGTTCGCACCGTGCTCGGGCATCGGCGCGAGCTCGGGTCCGTGGGTCAGTTCGAGGCCGTCGAGCTCCTCATCGGACGCGATCGCGACGACGACGTGCGGGTTGCCGACGTCGATGCCGAGGCCGGGACGCGGCACGCTCAGGCCGACGGCCCGGGCCAGGGGGTCATGCCCCGAGAGCCGCCAGGCGCCGATGTCCACGCGATACCCCTCGGCACTGCGGGTGACCTCGCGCACGCCGGCTCGTGTGCCGATCGCGAGGGTGCCGCCCTCCTCGAGCTCGGCGAGGCCAGTGCGCAGCAGGTAGTGGGCGAACACGCGGACGCCGTTGCCGCACATCTCGGCGATGGATCCATCGGCGTTGCGGTAGTCCATGAACCACTCGGCGGCCGGGTTCTCACTGAGGGCGCGGGCCCCCTCCGGAAGGGCCGCGGAGCGCACGACGCGCAGCAGCCCGTCGGCGCCGATCCCGAAGTGCCGGTCGCAGAGCGCGGCGACCTGCTCGGCCCGGAACTCGAGGGCGCCGTCGGGGTCGGCGATGATGACGAAGTCGTTGCCCGTGCCGTGCCCCTTGGTGAATGCGACCATGCGTCGATTCTAAGGCGGCGCGCACCTGCGCCCGTCCGTTCCCGCCCCTCGCGCGGAGCGCCCTCTCTGCTTCGGGCGGATCCGCTCGAGGCAGATCCGGTGGCGGCGCCCGCCCCAGCCGGGCGAGGCTTCCTGCATGACCGATGACATGCCCCGCAACCTCTTCGACGCCGACACGCGTCGGATGCTGTTCGCCCGACGGGTGCTCGTGCTCGATGGCGTGCTGGACGACGACAACGGCGTGCTGCTCATGACGCAGCTGCTCGCACTCGCCGCCGAGGATCCGGATGCCGACATCACGCTGTGGATCCATTCCCCGGGCGGATCCGTCCCTGCGATGCTCGCGATCCGCGACCTGATGCGCACGGTACCCTGCGACGTCGCCACCGTCGCCTTCGGGCTCGCCTGCAGTGCCGGCCAGTTCCTGCTCTCGGCCGGGACGAAGGGCAAGCGCCGCGCTCTCCCGCACAGCCGGATCCTGCTGCACCAGGGGTCGGCGGGGATCGGCGGCACCGCCGTCGACGTCGAGCTGCAGGCCGCGGATCTCCGGCACACCCGAGACACCGTGCTCGGCCTCATCGCCCAGGACACCGGACAGCCGCTGGACCGCGTCTTCGAGGACTCCCTGCACGACCGCTGGTACAGCGCCGAGGAGGCGCTCGCCTACAGCTTCATCGACGAGATCGCCACCAGATTCGCAGCGGTGCTGCCGCCGATCACCCGCCGCAGCGTCGGCCTGACCGCACAAGGAGCCTGAGATGGCATCGTTCCTCGTCCCGAACGTGATCGCCACGTCGCCGCGCGGAGACCGCGTGCTCGACGTCTACTCGCACCTGCTCGCCGAGCGGGTCATCTATCTCGGCACTCCGCTCGACGCCGACGTCGCGAACGTGCTCGTGGCCCAGCTACTGCACCTCGACTCGGCCGGGAGCGACCGCGACATCCAGCTCTACATCAACTGCGAGGGCGGCGACCCGAGCGCGATGCTCGCCGTGTACGACACCATGCGGTTCATCCGCTCGGATGTCGCGACGTTCTGCGTCGGACAGGCGGTGGCGGTCGGCGCGGTCCTGCTCGCCGCAGGAGCGGCCGGCAAACGCGCGGCTCTCCCGCACGCCCGGGTCATCCTGCATCAGCCGGCCGCGCAGGGGCGCGGCACCATCCCCGACCTCATCCTGCAGGCCGACGAAGTCATCCGCGTGCGCGACAGCCTGGAGCAGATCCTCGTGGCGCACACCGGGCAGAGTCCGGAACGCCTGCGTGCGGATACGGACCGGGATCTGGTGCTGACGGCGCCGGGAGCCCGCGCCTACGGTCTCGTGGACCAGGTGGTGGAGCAGGCCCCGCCCCCGCGGAGCGCGCTGCCCGGAGATGATCCGGGTCAGGCCGCCAGCGCGTAGCAGGCGCGCGCCGGCTGGGCGGTCGCGCGCACCGGCGCGGCCGTCTCCGGGGAGATCCGCTCGGCGACTCCGAGCGTGAGATCGAGCAGCGTCAGTTCGAGCGCTCCGGACACGGCGGCGAGCATCTCGCTCGATGCCTCCTTGCGACCGCGCTCCATCTCCGACAGGTACTGCGGGGAGACACCGGCGCGCTGGGCGGTTTCGGCGAGGGTCTCGCCCCGGCCCGCCCTCGCATCGCGCAGCAGCTCGCCCACCACCGTGCGCCAGAGCCGCTCCGGCTCGGGACCGCGCTGCGGAGGCCCCTCGTGCTTGGGCGTACGGTCGATGCGGGGGGACTCCGGCAGGGCGGTCATGGCGCCATGCTAGGCACGCGGCCTGCGGCGTCGCGAGCGGATCCGCTCTGAGCAGAATCCGCCGAACGGCCGCCCGCTCAGACGTCGTGGATGAGGCGCTTGCCGGTGTTGCCGACATCGAAGCGCTCATAGCCCAGCGCGTCGTAGAAGCCGAGCACCTGCTCGTTCCCCGGGCGGACCATGAGCTGGACCTTGGGGCACCCCATCCCGAGGAGGAGCCGTTCGGCTTCGACGACGAGAGCCCGGCCGATACCCGCGCCGCGACGGTCGGACGCACTCGCGAGGTAGTAGAGCCATCCTCGATGCCCGTCGTACCCCGCCATCACCGAACCGACGATCCGCGGCGCACCGCCGTGGTGCTCCCCCTCCTCCGCGACCAGGAAGAGCTCCGGCTGCACCGCGAGCTTTCGCTCGATGTCGGCGCGGGGATCGTTCCACGGCCGGGTGAGCCCGGCGTCCTCCCACAGCGCGACGACCGCGTCCGTGTCGGGTCGTCCGAAGGCCCTGATCTCGAAGCTCTCACTCATCCGTGCTCTCCTCCACGATCGTGTCCGCATCGATCCCGCCGAGCGCATCGAGCCACTCGGCCTCCGCGTACCGGCGGAACCACGAGACCTGACGTCGCGCATACCGCCGGGTGAGCGCCTGGGTCTCGGCGATCGCCTGGTCCTGGGTGAGTGCCCCCTCGAGCTGCGCCAGGGCCTGTGCATAGCCGATCGCCCGGCGTGCCGTCGTGCCGTTCTCGAGGCCCGCCTCACGCAGGCGCTCGACCTCGGCGAGCATGCCCTGCTCCCACATCCGCTCCACCCGGCGATCCAGCCGCGGCACCAGGGCGGCGCGTTCCACGCCCATAGCCAGCACCCGGGATCCGGGAAGCCACAGCGCGGGCTGCTCGGGAAGCGCCGCACCGTGCGTGCGCTCCCCCTGGGCGAGCACCTCGAGAGCGCGCACGATGCGCCGGCCGTTGTGCGGGTCGATCCGGGCGGCCGTCTGCGGATCCTGCGCGTGCAGACGCGCCAGCAGCGGCCCCGTCCCGTGCTCCTCCAGCTCCGCCTCGAGACGGGCGCGGAGTCCGGCGTCGCGCGGCGGGAAACGGAAGTCGTAGATCACGCTGGAAACATAGAGACCGGATCCGCCGACGAGGATCGCCTCCGCACCCCGCGCGTGGATCTGCCGGATCGCCTCGCGTGCCCGAGGCTGGTACCACGCCACCGCCGCCTCGGCGGTGACGTCGAGCACCTCGAACAGGTGATGCGGAATGCCGCGCCGCTCGTCGACGGGGAGCTTGGCCGTGCCGACGTCCATGCCGCGGTACAGCTGCATCGCATCGGCGTTGACGATCTCGGCGCGACGGCCGCGCGCGGCGAGGGCCTCGGCGAGGTCGAGCGAGAGGTCGCTCTTGCCCGTTCCGGTCGCCCCGACGACGGCCCAGAGCCGCGGTGCATTCGGACGGACGTCGTCCACCGGTTCCGACCGCGGCCCGGCTGCCGGCGCGGTCACACGCCGGCGCGGAGCGTCGGCAGGCCCAGCGACACCGCGCGGGGCTTCCCGTCTGCCGCGGGAGCCGCCGGCACCGCGCACGACTCCGACTGCGCACGGTCCCAGGCATCGCCCCCGCGAGTGCGCCGGATCCGCAGCGGGGCGCCGTCCGGCGCGTCCGCGAGCAGGTGGAAGGGGGCGGCGTGCGTGACGGTGACGGTGACGACATCGCCCGGGCGGGGGCGGTCCGATCCCTCCGGGAGCTCGAAGTGCACGAGCCGGTTGTCCTGGGCGCGCCCCGTGAGGCGGTGCGTCTCCGCGTCCTTCTTGCCCTCGCCGACGGAGACGAGCACCTCGACCTCGCGGCCGAGCTGCTTCTGGTTCTCCTCGAGCGAGATGCGCTCCTGGAGGGCGATCAGGCGGTCGTAGCGCGCCTGCACGATCTCCTTGGGGATCTGGTCCTCCATCGTCGCGGCAGGCGTTCCCTCGCGGATCGAGTACTGGAAGGTGAACGCGCTCGCGAAGCGCGCCTGCTCCACCACGCGCATCGTGTCCTCGAAGTCCTCCTCGGTCTCGCCGGGGAAGCCGACGATGATGTCGGTCGAGATCGCCGCGTTCGGGATCTTCGCGCGCACGCGATCGAGGATCCCGAGGAAGCGGTCGCTGCGGTAGGAGCGACGCATCGCGCGCAGGATCCGGTCGCTGCCGGACTGCAGCGGCATGTGCAGCTGCGGCATCACGTTCGGCGTCTCGGCCATGGCGTCGATGACGTCGTCGGTGAAGGCCGCCGGGTGCGGGCTGGTGAACCGGATCCGCTCCAGTCCGTCGATCTCGCCCGCCGCACGGAGCAGCTTGCCGAAAGCCTGCCGGTCGCCGAACTCGACACCGTAGGAGTTCACGTTCTGTCCGAGCAGCGTGACCTCGATCGCGCCGTCCTCGACGAGCAGACGGATCTCGTTCAGGATGTCGCCCGGGCGGCGGTCCTTCTCCTTGCCGCGCAGGCTCGGCACGATGCAGAAGGTGCAGGTGTTGTTGCAGCCGACGGAGATCGAGACCCAGCCGCTGTGCGCCGAATCACGCCGGGTCGGCAGCGTGGAGGGGAACACCTCGAGGGACTCGAGGATCTCCAGCTCCGCCTCGCCGTTGTGACGGGCCCGCTCGAGCAGTCCCGGCAGCGAGCCCATGTTGTGGGTGCCGAAGACCACATCGACCCACGGCGCCTTGTCGAGCACCGCCTGCTTGTCCATCTGGGCGAGGCAGCCGCCGACGGCGATCTGCATGCCGTCGTGCTTGTCCTTACGGCTCTTGAGGTGCCCCAGCGTGCCGTACAGCTTGCCCGCGGCGTTGTCGCGCACCGCGCACGTGTTGATGATGACGATGTCGGCCTCGTCGTCCGCGCCGGCACGCACGTAGCCCGCGCTCTCCAGCGAGCCGGACAGCCGCTCGGAGTCGTGCACGTTCATCTGGCAGCCGAAGGTGCGCACCTCGTAAGTGCGCGCGCGCCCGGCCTCATCGAGCGCCGCATCGGAGGGCGCGATGATCGTGGGCTCTGAGAGGGGAATGGTCATAGTGCCTGCCATTCTACTTTCGCCAGGCGGGAATCGGACCCGCGCCTCGTCCGGGCCGAAGCCGCTCCGGCCCGCCGGACGCCACGCCCTCACGTCTCCTCGAAACGCACCCTGCCCACACCGCCACCGCGCTGGGTCTCTCGCCACGCCGTGCGCGCCGCCGTCAGAGCGATGCTCCCGCCATACCCCCGGCGGGACAGCTGCCCCACGAGCCGGCGCACCGCCGTGTCCTCGTCGTATCGGCGCAGGCTGGAGACCTTCGTCCGGGCGTAGTCGAGTGCCCGCTCGGCATCATCGTCGTCCAAGACGGCCAGAGCTTCGTCGCCGATCTCTCGCGGAATCCCTCGCTGGTTCAGGGTTCGCGCGATCGCGACACGTCCCTGCCCCTTCCGCTGCGACCCCGAGGTCACGAGGAGCTCGGCGAGCGACGCATCGTCGAGATAGCCCCGCCGCTCGAAGTCGGCGACGATGTCGTCCCGGAGGTCGGCCGGCACCCCCTGCTCGCGGAGCACCTCCCGCGCCTCCCGGCTCGAAAGCTGCTTGGAACGGAGCTTGCGCACGAGGACCTCGCTCGCGTCGACCACCGGATCCTCCGACGCGTCGTCTGATCCGGTGCTGTGCCCGCCGATCGCACGCAGACCGCGGCGCGCCGACGATGCCGGCGCTTCCGACGACGCGGCAGGGGTCTCAGCAGAGGCGAGCGCCACGGCGGCCGGGTGGCGTGGACCGGGTCCGCGCCGTACCGCCGCGGACTCATCAGCCCAGGTCGAGCGCCATTCGTCCGCCGTGGGACGGCCCGCGGGGCGCCCATCCGCGGCTCTGCCGTCAGCCGGCGCTCCCCCGCTCCTCGCACCGAAGAGCGGGATGACGGGGGCGAGGCGCTCGTCCTCGGACGGCGCCCCGCCCCTCTCATCGCTCACGGCTCACCCCGGTCGCCGAGCTCCGTCGAAGCACGGTCGCTGAGCCCCGTCGACGCATGATCAGGCCGGACGACGCTGAGCCAGCTCGTCGGCGGCCGCGGCGGGAGCCGACGCGCCGCCGATGCCGAGCTTCTGCTTGATCTGCGTCTCGATCGTCTCGGCGATGTCGGGGTTCTTCAGCAGGAAGTTGCGGGCGTTCTCCTTGCCCTGGCCGAGCTGGTCGCCGTCGTAGGTGTACCAGGCGCCCGACTTCTTCACGATGCCGTGATCGACGCCGAAGTCGATGAGGCTTCCCTCGCGAGAGATGCCCACACCGTAGAGGATGTCGAACTCGGCCTGCTTGAACGGCGGAGCCATCTTGTTCTTCACGACCTTGACGCGCGTACGGTTTCCGACCGCCTCCGCGCCGTCCTTGAGCGTCTCGATGCGGCGGATGTCGAGGCGCACCGAGGCGTAGAACTTGAGCGCCTTGCCGCCCGCGGTGGTCTCCGGCGAGCCGAAGAACACGCCGATCTTCTCGCGCAGCTGGTTGATGAAGATCATCGTGGTGTTGGTCTGGTTCAGGCCACCGGTGAGCTTGCGCAGCGCCTGCGACATCAGTCGTGCCTGGAGGCCCACGTGCGAGTCGCCCATCTCGCCCTCGATCTCCGCACGCGGCACCAGGGCCGCCACGGAGTCGATGACGATGAGGTCGATGGCTCCCGAGCGCACGAGCATGTCGGCGATCTCGAGCGCCTGCTCGCCGGTGTCGGGCTGGGAGACGAGCAGCGCGTCGATGTCGACGCCGAGCTTCTTGGCGTACTCGGGGTCGAGGGCGTGCTCCGCGTCCACGAACGCGGCGATGCCGCCGGCGCGCTGCGCGTTGGCGATCGCGTGCAGCGTGAGCGTCGTCTTACCCGAGGACTCCGGACCGTAGATCTCCACGATCCGTCCCCGCGGCAGTCCACCGACACCGAGCGCGACGTCGAGCGCGATGGAGCCGGTGGGGATCACGGCGACAGGAGCGCGCTCGTCGCTGCCCAGCCGCATGACCGAGCCCTTTCCGAACTGCTTGTCGATCTGGGCGAGTGCGGTCTCGAGGGACTTCTCGCGGTCTGCGGGAGAGGGCATGTCGTGCTCCTTCGTGCTCGTGAACTGCCGCCTGTAGGCTGTCGCGGCCGCCCCGGCTGGGGCGAGCTCTCCGACAAGGCGTATGACCTCGTGGTCATGTCGAACACGTTAGGAGGGGCCACCGACATCGAGCCGAAGGTCCCGGGAATCGTGCAGATGCCGATCACGAGATCATCTGTGCAGGACGATACGCCCACCTCGAACATGTCTTCGACGACACGCCGACGAAACAGCGAAACCGATCGAACACCGGACGAACCGGCGGTCGATCAACGACGCTTCGGCTCGAGCCGGCCCACGCCGTGCCGTCGAGAGTCGGGAACATCGGTCTCGGCGCACAGCGCCAGCCACACCTCGCGCGGGGGCACACCCGCTTCCATGGCCTGCACGGCGGTCCGTCCGCCGACGGCCGTCAGCACCAGGTCAGCCACGAGCGCAGCACCACGCGCCCCGAACTCCGCGTCGACCGCGCGGAGGAACTCACTTCTCCGCATCCGGTCAGCGCAGCGAGAGCTCGGACTCGACCGAGGCCACCAGGTCGTCCGGGACCACGTCCGGGATGACCTGCAGCCCCTCGAGCACGGCGATGCGATCACCGACCTCGCGCATGATCGTCGAGATGGGGACGTCGAGCGCTTCGGCGACCGAGGCGAGAATCTCGCTGGAGGCCTCCTTCTGCCCGCGCTCGACCTCGCTGAGGTACCCGAGCGCGACAGATGCCTTTCCTGCGACCTGGCGGAGGGTGCGGCCCTTCTGCAGACGGAAGTCCCGCAGCACGTCGCCGATCTCCTGTCGTACGAGAATCATCGGGACCTCCTCTCCCCCATCGCCCCGGCGGAACCGCCGGATCGGATGGTCAGTCTAACCCGACCTGACATGTTCGACACTACTGTTTCGTCCTGTGCATTGAATGTGAGCACACTCGACTCAACTTCATCCAGAAGCACTCTATTCCCGCTGCGGGACGCCGGGCGCGCCCTGGCCGGATCCGTCGTCCGTCACCGTCTCGAGAAGCAGTTCGAGCGCCGCCTCCACGGTCGCCGCCCGGATCGCGGCGCGGTCGCCCGCGAACAGGAACCGACGGCTCAGCACGCGCTCCCCCACGCTCACGCCGATGTGCACGGTGCCGACGGGCTGCCCGCCCTGCGCCGTGGGTCCGGCGACTCCCGTGGTGGCGAGACCAGCGTCCGCCGGCCGCCCGTCGACAGCGAGGGCCGCACGCGCCCCGGTCGCCATCTGCCGGGCCACGTCCGGATCGACGGGCCCGCGGGCTTCGAGCAGCTCCGGATCGACGCCGAGCAGCGAGGACTTGACCGGCGTGGCGTAGGCGACCACCGCACCGTTGAGCACGTCGGACGCGCCGGGAACGGCGACGATCGCGGCGCACAGCGCCCCACCGGTGAGCGATTCCGCGACCGCCAGGGTCATGCCCCGCTCCCGCAGCGCGTCCAGTACGACCGCGGCCCGGGGCGCGACGTCGTCCATCAGACGCCGGTCTCGCGATCAGTCCGAGAACCGCGCACCTGAGCGACGACGTAGTCGATGCCGCTGAGGATCGTCAGGATCAGCGCGGCGATCATGAGCACCGTCGTCATGATCGTCCACGCCGGAAGACCGATCCACGCCTGCAGCGGCAGCAGCGCCCAGGACAGGGCGATCCCCTGCACGGTCGTCTTGATCTTGCCCATCCAGGCCGCCGCGACGACATGCTCCTTGACGATCGTGAAGCGGTGGATCGTGATCCCCCACTCCCGGATCAGGATGATCAGCACCAGCCACCACCACACCTCGCCGAGGATGGCGAGGCCGATGAACCCGGCTCCGGTGAGCAGCTTGTCGGCGATCGGATCCCAGAGCTTGCCGAAGTCGCTGACCAGGTCGTACTTGCGGGCGAGATAGCCGTCGACCCAGTCGGTCGAGATCGCGAGGATGAACAGCCCGGCGGCCACCCAGCGCAACACCGGCTGGCTCGCCCCGTACGTGCCGCCGAGCAGGAGCAGCACGAAGAAGACGACGGCGAGCGGGATCCGGGCGACCGTGATCGCGTTCGGCAGCTGACGCGGGATCGCCATCAGTCGCGCCCCGTCAGGCCCCAGGCGTCCTCATCAGACTCCGCTTCGACCTCCGGGAGACCGCGGTACTGCGCCTCCAGCGGATCCTCGCCGTAGCGGTCGAAGCCGGGCCCCGACGACGCGGGGACCGGGTCCGCCGGACGCGGGGGCAGCGCCGCTGCGGGCGCGGCAGCAGGGACGGGCGCGGCCGGCGCGGGTGCGGCGGGTGCGTCGTCTCCCCGCAGCCGCGCCAGCACACCGGGCAGCTGCTCGGGGGTCACCAGCACGTCACGGGCCTTGGATCCCTCGGACGGGCCGACGATCTCCCGCGACTCGAGGAGGTCCATGAGGCGCCCCGCCTTGGCGAACCCGACCCGCAGCTTCCGCTGGAGCATCGAGGTGGACCCGAACTGCGACGACACGATGAGCTCGGCAGCCGCGAGCAGGAGCTCGAGGTCGTCGCCGATGTCCTCGTCGACCTCCTTCTTCTTGCCCTCGACCGCCTCGGCCACGTCCGGACGGTACTCCGGGCGTGCCTGGCCGGTGACGTGCTTGACGACCGCGTCGATCTCGCTCTCATCGACCCAGGCACCCTGCAGGCGGAAGGGCTTGGAGGATCCCATCGGGGAGAAGAGCGCGTCGCCCTGTCCGATCAGCTTGTCGGCTCCCGGGCTGTCCAGGATGACGCGGCTGTCGGTGACGCTCGTCACCGCGAACGCGAGACGGGACGGCACGTTGGCCTTGATAAGGCCCGTGACGACGTCGACGCTGGGTCGCTGGGTCGCGAGCACCAGGTGGATGCCGCTCGCCCGGGCGAGCTGGGTAATGCGCACGATCGAGTCCTCGACGTCGCGCGGGGCGACCATCATGAGGTCGGCGAGCTCGTCGACCACCACGAGGAGGTACGGGTAGGGCTTGAGCACCCGCTCGCTGCCCGGCGGGACCTCGACCTCGCCGGCGCGCACCGCGCGGTTGAAGTCGTCGATGTGGCGGAACCCGAACGACGCGAGGTCGTCGTACCGCATGTCCATCTCCTTCACGACCCACTGCAGCGCCTCGGCGGCCTTCTTCGGGTTCGTGATGATGGGCGTGATGAGGTGCGGGACTCCCGCATAGCTCGTGAGCTCGACGCGCTTCGGGTCGATGAGCACCATGCGCACGTCGGCCGGCCGCGCCCGCATGAGCAGGCTGGTGATCATCGAGTTCACGAAGCTCGACTTTCCGGATCCGGTGGATCCGGCCACGAGCAGGTGGGGCATCTTGGCGAGGTTCGCGACGACGAAGTTGCCGCCGACGTCCTTGCCGACGCCGATCGTCAGGGGGTGCGTGCTCTTCTGGGCGGCCGCGGAGCGCAGCACGTCACCGAGGGCCACGGTCTCGCGGTCGGCGTTGGGGATCTCGATGCCGATCGCGCTCTTGCCCGGGATGGGCGAGAGGATGCGGACATCGTTGGACGCGACGGCATAGGCGAAGTTGTTGCTCAGCTGCAGGATCTTCTCGACCTTGACGCCGTGCCCGACCTCGACCTCGTACTGCGTCACCGTCGGACCGCGCGAGAAGCCGGTGACCTTCGCATCGACGTTGAACTGCGTGAGCACGTTGGTGATCTGCTCGACGACGCGGTCGTTCGCCTCGGAGCGGGCCACCGACGGCGGACCCGCCTTGAGCGCCCCCGGCGACGGGAGGATGTACGGCGCCAGCGGGGCCTGCAGACCGTGATCCCCGGGTCCATCTGTGCCGAAGCCGTCGAAGCCCGCCAGCTCGAGTTCACCGGTGTCCCCGTCGTCGAGCAGAGCCGTGCTCTGCTGCTCCGCGAGGGAGTCGGCGACGGCGCGCACGTCGGTGAGCACCTCGGTCGCGGCGTCGTACGGGTCGTCGTCCTTGATGACCGCCTGGTCATAGGCCGTCGCCTGGGCGACGGTGGGGGTGTCGTCCTGAGCCGTGAGCAGCTCGGTGAGATCCTGCGACCCGGCTCCGCCGTCCGGATCCTCTTCACGCCCCGTCTTGTTCCGCCGCCACCAGGGCAGCACGTCGGGGTCGTCGACCTTCTCCGCCTCGTCGACGACGGCGTCCTCGGCCGGTGCCGCCTTCGGCGCGCGCTCCGCGTCGAACATCCAGGCGTACAGGTCGCCGAGCCGCTGTCCGATCCGGTTCGGCGGGGTCTTGGTGAGGATCAGCACACTGAGCGCGGCCAGCAGCGACAGCACGATGTAGGCGGGGATCGTCGTCAGGTAGCTGAGCGGCTGCCCCAGGAGCCAGCCGAACAATCCCCCGGCGGCGCTCAGCGAGACCATGCCCTGGCGCGGCTGCGGCATGCCGCCGGCGATGTGGCAGAAGCCCGCGAGCGCCACGACGAACAGGCCGAAGCCGATCCCGATCCGTCCGTTGTCGTGCACCGACGACGGGTGACGGAACAGCCAGCCGGCGAGCAGGAGAAGCAGCACGGGCATGATGAAGGCGGCGCGCCCGATCAGCGCCCCCACCGAGTAGGCGCTGATGTTGGACGCGACGGCGCTGCCGATGAAGAACCACTCGTTGACGGCTCCGGCGACGGCGAGGAGCACGAGCAGGAACGGGAACCCGTCCCGGCGCTGGTCCTTCTCCAGGGTCTCCAGCCCGAAGGCGCGGAACAGACCCCCGACGCCGTGAGCGAGCCCGGTCCAGGCGCGCACCGCCACCGGCGGCTTGTCCGGCTCGTCGACGTACTTCCTCGGGGCGGGCGCCGCCTTGGCCTGGGCACGCGGCTTCGCCCCGGACGTGGAGCGACTGCGCGTCGAGGGCTTGTCGGCCGCGCTCTTGGTCGCAGAGGAACTCCTGGGCATGCTTCCACGCTAGGCCCGCGGACCGACATCGGCCCGCAATGACGCGGCATTCCGCGGGATTGCGGGCCTACGGCCGCACCAGGACCGCACAGACCCTGCGTGAGGGCCGGCGCTCGATCAGGCCTCGATGACGAGCGGCACGATCATGGGCCGGCGACGCAGCTTCTGGTTCACCCAGCGCCCGATCGTGCGCCGCACGATCTGCGACAGCGCGTGGTTGTCCCGCACGCCGTTGCCCGCCGCCTCCTTGAGGGCCGCGACGATCTTCGGGGCGACGTCGTCGAAGACCGAGTCGTCCTCCGCCACACCCCGGGCGTGGATCTCCGGACCCGAGATGATCCGCCCGGTCGTGGAGTCGACCACGACGATGACGGACACGAAGCCCTCCTCGCCGAGGATCCGCCGGTCCTTCAGATCTGCGTCGGTGATCTCGCCGACGGTGGAGCCGTCCACGTACACGAAGCCGATGTCGAGCTGTCCGGCGACGCGCGCGACGCCGTCCTTGAGGTCGATCACGGTTCCGTTGGATCCGACGATGGTGCGCTCGGCGTCGATGCCGGTGTCCTGCGCGAGCTTGGCGTTCGCGATCAGGTGACGGTACTCGCCGTGCACGGGGAGCACGTTCTTCGGCTTCAGGATGTTGTAGCAGTAGATCAGCTCACCGGCTGCGGCGTGGCCCGAGACGTGCACGCGGGCGTTGGCCTTGTGCACGACGTTCGCGCCGAGCTTGGTCAGGCCGTCGATGACGCGGTAGACGGCGTTCTCGTTGCCGGGGATGAGGCTCGAGGCGAGGATCACCGTGTCGCCCGGGCCCGGCTCGATCGCGTGATCGAGGTTGGCCATGCGGCTGAGCACCGCCATCGGCTCGCCCTGTGACCCCGTCGACATGTAGACGATCTGATCGTCGGGCAGGTCGCGCGCCTTCTTGTAGTCGATGAGCACGCCGTCGGGCACCTTGAGGTAGCCGAGCTGCTCCGCGATCGTCATGTTGCGCACCATCGAGCGCCCGAGGAAGGCCACCCGGCGGCCGTGCGCGTGCGCGGCGTCGATGACCTGCTGCACACGGTGCACGTGGCTGGAGAAGCTCGCGACGATCACGCGGCGCGGAGCCTTGCCGATCACCTGGTCCAGCACCGGACCGATCGAGCGCTCCGTGGGCGTGAAGCCCGGCACGTCGGCGTTCGTGGAGTCGACGAGGAACAGATCCACGCCCTCCTCGCCCAGACGCGCGAAAGCCCGCAGATCCGTGATGCGGCCGTCCAGCGGCAGCTGGTCCATCTTGAAATCGCCGGTGGCGAGCACCATTCCTGCGGGCGTGCGGATCGCGACGGCGAGCGCGTCGGGGATGGAGTGGTTGACCGCCACGAACTCGAGGTCGAAGGGCCCGACCTGCTCGCGCTGGCCCTCCTTCACCGTGAGGGTGAAGGGCTTGATGCGGTGCTCCTTGAGCTTCGCCTCGACGAGGGCGAGGGTGAGCCCGGACCCGATCAGGGGGATGTCGGCCTTGAGACGCAGCAGGTAGGGGACGGCGCCGATGTGGTCCTCGTGACCGTGGGTGAGCACGACCCCGACGATGTCGTCCAGGCGGTCCTTGATCGGCTCGAAGTCGGGCAGGATCAGGTCGACGCCCGGCTGGTGCTCCTCGGGGAAGAGCACGCCGCAGTCGACCACGAGGATCTTGCCGTCGTATTCGAAGATCGTCATGTTGCGGCCGACCTCCCCGAGTCCGCCCAGGGGCGTGACGCGGAGCGTGCCGGGTGCGAGCGTCTCGGGCTCGGCGAGGGGAATGGTCATGTGGTGCCTCCTAGGCGGGGCGCGCGGCGCGCCCGATGTTCGTGGTCCCCCCGCCGAAAAGGAGCGGATCCGAGTGCGCGTTCCGCGCGGATCCGTCCTGTCCGGGCCCGATGCCCGTCGGCCACGCCCTCATCGGGTCGTGCCGTGCACCTTGGGGAGGGCGCCGCCGGCGGCGGCATTGCGGTCGGGGCGGAAGTCGGAGAAGTCCGCGCCCGGGATGTCCTTGACGAGCGCGAGCTCGTCCTCGATGAGAGCGGCCTCCCACTCCTCCGGCCCCACGAGGGGCAGGCGGACGCGGGGGCTCGTGATGCGGCCGAGGCCGTGCAGGATGTACTTCGCCGACACCGTGCCGGGCACGTGCGTCATCGCGGCGCGCACGAGCGGCTCCAGGCGCTTGTGCTCGGCGGTGGCCGCGGCGAGATCGCCCCGGTTCACCGCGTCGACGATCGCGCGGTACGGCGCCGAGGTGATGTTCGCCGTCACGCCGATGAGGCCGGTCGCGCCGATCGACAGGTGCGGGAGCACGTTCGAGTCGTCGCCGGAGAAGTACATGAGGTCGGTCTGGTTGAGCACCCGGCTGACCTCGGAGAAGTCGCCCTTGGCGTCCTTCACGGCGAGGATGTTGGGGTGCTTGGCGAGGCGCAGGATCGTCTCGTACTTGATCGGCACACCCGTGCGCCCGGGGATGTCGTAGAGGATCACCGGCAGATCGGTCGCGTCCGCGACGAGGCGGAAGTGGGTCAGGATGCCGGCCTGGGTGGGCTTGTTGTAGTACGGCGTGACGATCATGATGCCGTCCGCGCCGGCCTTCTCGCTGGCCTTGTAGAGCTCGATCGCGTGCGCGGTCTCGTTGGAGCCGCCGCCCGTGATGATCTTCGCGCGCCCGGCGGCGACGTCCTTGCCGACCTCCACCAGGCGCAGCTTCTCCGCGTCGGTGAGGGTCGAGGTCTCCCCCGTGGTGCCGGTGACGACGATGCCGTCGGCACCGTCCGAGATGACGCGGTCGATGTGCTTCTCGACGGAAGGCCAGTCGACCTCGCCGTCGGCCGTCATCGGGGTGATGAGGGCGACGAGCACCTGTCCGAAGGGATTGCCCGTGTGCGTCATGCCTCCAGCGTATCTGCTCGCGGCGGCCTCACGCTGTCGGCGTCACCCGGATGACGTCTCCACGCGCGAGGTCGACGCTCGGCTTGAGGAGCAGCCCCGCGGCGACGCCCACCGGCGCCTCATCGGCCTTCTTGCGGAACATCTCGATCCCGGTGATGGTGCTGGCGCCCGACTGCGCGGATCCGCGGAGGACCACCACCCGGTCGCCCGTGCGCATCGCGCCCGTCGTGGTCCTGCCCGTGGCGACCTGCCCGCGCCCCGTGATCGTGAAGACGTCCTCCACGACGAACTCGGAGCCCCCGCCGGTCGAGACCGTGCCCGCGACCGAGGCGATTCCCGCGCTCGGAGCGATCCCGGCCGCGGCGAGGCGCTCGGCCTCCTGCGCGTTGTACCGTCGGAGCATCTCGTTCGCGTCCAGCGGATCCTTCTTCTTCCCGAACCAGCCCATGCTCCGAGCCTAGGCGCGCTCGCGGTCCTGAACGCCCGGGCACGGCGGCTAGGCTCCCGCCATGGCCTGGCACACGCGGGAATCGCGCACCGTCTACGACAATCGCTGGATCTCCGTCCGCGAGGATCAGGTCTCGGGCCCCGCGGGCGACGGGATCTACGGGGTCGTCGCGCTGAAGAATCCGGCCGTCTTCGTCGTCGCCCTCGACACGGAGGACCGGGTGTGCCTGGTCACGATCGACCGCTACACGACCGGACGCTCGATCGAAGTGCCCGCCGGGGGCACCGACGGCGAGGATCCGCTCGTTGCCGCACGCCGCGAACTGCTCGAGGAGACCGGAATCGAAGCGGACGAGTGGACGCCGATCGGCACGATGAACGCCCTCAACGGGGTGACCGTGGCGCCGGAGCACGTCTTCCTCGCCCGGGGCCTGCGCCAGGCCGAGGACAGCACGCTCACGCAGGCCGAAGAGGGCATCGACGAACTGGCGTGGGTGCCGTTCGCCGAGGCGCTCGCGATGGTGGCCGATGGACGCATCCGCGACGGCGAGACGATCGCCGCCCTCGCGTACGCGGGGATCCGTCTCGGCCGCTTCGCCTGAGCCGGGTGCAGGCCGCCACGCCGATGCGGGCCGCTGTGCAGGCGGCACTGGTGCCGCTGCCGCGGACGCCGCCGCTGCCGCTGCCGCTGCCGCGGACGCCGATGCGCAGGGCGGGTGGGGCGTTCTGCAGGGACGCCGCGTCGCGCTCCGCTGACGCCCCGCGGAATCTCGCCCGGGAGATCCACCGATCTGCTCAACGACCCTGCGCAACGACGGAGGCTCCCTGCACAACGGCCCCGAGCGCGGCGAGCCGCCCCTCGATGGCCGCGAGAACGGCCGGCCAGTCATGCACGATCATCGCGTAGTCGAACCGCAGGGTCTCATACCCCTGAGCGGCAGCCCTGGCGTCGCGCATCAGGTCCTTGTGCCGGTGTGACGCGCCATCGTGGTTGAGACGCCCGTCGACTTCGAGGATGATCCGGCCGCCGAGCACGAAGTCGACACGACCGACGCCGTCGATCTGCACTTGGGCCGCCAGGGTGATCCCGCAACGTCGCAGGCGCAGCTTCAGCAGAGATTCCAATCCGCTCTCCGAACGGTCGTCAGCGAGGTCGAGGAGCTCGTGGAAGCGCGCCGGAAGTCTCTCGCGCAGGCGTTGCACGCCGGCCAAGCCGATCAGGCCGAGATGCAGCGACGACTCGAGAGCGACGAAGAACGCCTCGGGCGAGGCGCAGCACGCGAATTGGATCAGTGCGAGGAGCACATCCACGAAGCCGAACCCAGCGCCGCGCTCCCCCGTCTCGTGATGCGTCCGGCACCGGCAAGCGGCATGTCGGTGCTGTCGGCCGGATGGACCGATCCAGACGTGGGGTCGAGAGGACGGCGCCGCGCTCCCCTCCTCGGCATCGTCCAGGATCCACACTCCGCGCTGCCGGAGCGCTCCCGCACAGCCGACTTCACCTCCGTGCCTGGCCGCAGTCAGCACGTCCGCATCGACGTGCGCGAGTGCGTAGACGCCCTTGCGCACGAGGATGACCCCGCCGTCGGCGACCGCCCGGGCGATCGCCGCCCGGCGGATCCCGTGGC
Organism: Microbacterium sp. MMO-35; assembly: GCF_037147555.1. Taxonomy (NCBI): domain Bacteria; kingdom Bacillati; phylum Actinomycetota; class Actinomycetes; order Micrococcales; family Microbacteriaceae; genus Microbacterium; species Microbacterium sp. MMO-35. The sequence continues at coordinate 386,677 of NZ_JBBCVH010000004.1, read as the reverse complement.
CCTCGAGCTGTGCGCGGCGCGCCACGCCGCCGTACCCGGCCAGAACTCGTTCGATCGACACCCGCTCGATGTTGCCCGCCTGCACAGGCGCGCCGGTTGCCGATCCCGCGATCGGTGGACAACTCGTCCGGAGGCCGATCTGTGGAGGACGAATGGAGGGACGGCGAGCAAGCCGTTGTGCAGGGAGGGTAGGTCAATGTGCAGGGTCTGGGGCCGCCCACCGTCGCCCTTTCCGCAGAAAGACGCGACGTTGGTGGGCGGTTCAGGCTTACGGCCCTGCAGAACACGGAAGCTCCCTGCAGAACGGCCCGGATCCGCGCGAGAGGTTCGGCGGACTACATGCGGCCGCGGCGGGCGATGCGCGTCGTGAGCGAACGCGGGACCAGTCGCGAACCGAGGATGACCGCCTTGTAGCGCAGCGACGGGATCGCGACGGATCTGCCCTGCGCGGCGGCGCGCAGTCCCTGGCGGACGACGAAGGGGGCATCCAGCCAGAGGAACCGCGGCACCCCTTCCTGTCCGGCGCCGAGCCCCATCCGCGAGTGGAAGGTCGTGTGCACGAACCCGGGGCAGAGCGCGGTGACCGTGACGCCGTCGCGCGCGTACTCGCCGTTCGCCCAGCGGCTGAATCCGATGAGCCACGCCTTGCACGCGGAGTACGTCGACCGCGAGATGAAGCCGGCCACCGAGGCGACGTTAATGATCCGTCCGCCGCGGCCGCGCATGACCCCCAGGGCCGCGTGCATGAGCCGCATCGGCGCCTCGACGTGGACGCGCAGGTGCCGCACCTCGTCCGCGATGTCGTTGTCGGCGAAGTGCAGCGGCAGCCCGAATCCGGCGTTGTTCACGAGCAGGTCGATCGGGCGTGCCGCGTCGGCGATCCGCTGCGCCACGCGATCGACGTCCGGCTCCTCGGCGAGGTCGGCGAGGAGCACCTCGACGGCGACGCCATGACTCGCGCGCAGCTCGGCGGCGAGCGCCTGCAGCGCGTCATCCGACCGGGCGACCAGCACGAGGTCTGCCCCGCGGTCGGCGAGCTGACGGGCGAACTCGGCACCAAGTCCTGCGCTGGCACCGGTGATGAGGGCAACGGGCATACGGGTCCTCCTGTCGGAACGGGGATGCGGTCAGCGCTGGTAGCCGAGGAAACGGAAGCGGATCCCGGTCCGGCTGGTCTGCCACTCCCCCTCCGAGACGAGGCGGAACCCCTCGCGCGACGGAGCGAAGGCGTCGCCGGGCACGTCGAGGTCGAGCTCGGTCACCTCGAGACGGTCGGCATGGCCGATCACCTCGCGGAAGATCTCGCCGCCCCCGATCACCCAGGCCTCGTCGAGACCGGCGAGGCCGTCGGCGACCGATCCTGCAGCGCGCGCGCCGTCGGAGCGCCATCCCGTCTGCCGCGTGATGACGACGTTCTCGCGTCCCGGTAGCGGACGGAACCGCTCGGGAAGGGACTCCCAGGTGCGCCGACCCATGACCACGGGGGCTCCGAGGGTGACCTCCTTGAAGTGGGCGAGGTCCTCCGGCACGTGCCAGGGCATGGTGCCGCCGGCGCCGATCACGCCGTCCTCCGCCTCCGCCCAGATCAGCCCGATGCGCGTTCCGGCGATCACACCGCCACCGCCGCCCGGATCGCCGGGTGGTGCTGGTAGTCCTCGACGGAGAAGTCCTCATACGCGTAGTCGAAGATCGAGTCCGGCTTCCGGGTGATCCGCAGCGTCGGGTACGGGTAGGGGTCCCGGGTGAGCTGCTCGCGCACCTGCTCGAGGTGGTTGTCGTAGATGTGGCAGTCGCCGCCGGTCCACACGAAGTCGCCCGGCTCGAGGCCGGTCTGCTGCGCCACCATGAGGGTGAGCAGCGCGTAGGAGGCGATGTTGAACGGCACGCCGAGGAAGAGATCGGCGCTGCGCTGGTAGAGCTGGCAGGACAGCTTGCCGTCGGCCACGTAGAACTGGAACAGGGCGTGGCAGGGGGCGAGCGCCATGTCGGGGATGTCCGCCGGGTTCCAGGCCGAGACGATGATGCGGCGCGAATCCGGCGAGTTCCGGATCTGGTCGATCACCTGCTGCAGCTGGTCGATGTGCCCGCCGTCGGGCGTCGGCCAGGAACGCCACTGCACTCCGTACACCGGTCCGAGGTCGCCGTCGGCGTCGGCCCACTCGTCCCAGATGGTGACGCCGTGCTCCTGCAGCCAGCGCACGTTCGAGTCGCCGCGCAGGAACCAGAGCAGCTCGTACGCGATCGACTTGAAGTGCACGCGCTTGGTGGTGATCAACGGGAAGCCCTGTGAGAGATCGAAGCGGATCTGGCGCCCGAACACGCTGGTCGTTCCCGTGCCGGTGCGATCGTCCTTGTGCGTGCCCGTGGCCAGCACGTCGCGGAGCAGGTCTTCGTACGGCGTGGGGATCGCGGCGCTCATGGCTTTCAGCGTACCGGCGGGCGAGCGGCGGCGGGCGGGAGCACGCTGACTCGAACCGTCATATCCGCCCCTGCCCTGCCGACTCGGACGTAGCCTCGGAGCATGTCCCTGCCGATCGCCCTCGTCATCGGCGCCGCGCTGCTCGCGGCGACCGTCGTGGCCGGTCTGCTCCTGCGCCGCCGGGACGGCCGGGCCGTGGTCGTGCACGGCGACCGGCACGTGGATCCCGCCGACCTCATGCGACCGCTCGGGTCCCAGGCGACGCTGGTGCAGTTCAGCACCGAGTTCTGCGCACGCTGCCCGCAGGTGCGGCGCATGCTCGGCTCCGTCGCCGACGAGCGCGCCGGCGTCGTGCTGGCGGAGGTCGACCTCACCTCGCGCTCCGACCTGGCCGCGCGATACAAGGTGCTCTCGACGCCGACCACGCTCGTCGTCGATCCGGAGGGCCGGATCCGCTCCCGTTTCACCGGCGTGCCCGCGCGGGCCGACGTGCTCGCCGCGCTCGCCGCCACGACTCCTCAGGAGGCCCGTCCATGACCGCTCCCGCCGGCATCGATCCCCGCGGCCCGCGCTTCGCCGCGTGGATCACCTCCGCCCTGCTCCTCGTCGCGACCGTGCTGGGACTCGTCAGCGCGCCGTTCAACGCGCCGGCGTTCCTGCTCACCCTCGTGATCGCGCTGCTCTTCCTCTGGGGCGTGCTCTCGCCGCGCACCCAGCCGTGGAGCCTGCTGTTCCGCACACTCGTCCGCCCGCGCCTGGATCCCCCGGCCGAGCTGGAGGACCCGCGCCCGCCGCGCTTCGCCCAGGGCGTGGGCCTGTTCGTCGTGACGGTCGGGCTGCTGCTGCATCTGCTCGGCGTGCCGTGGGCGCTGCCCATCGCCACCGCGATGGCGTTCGTGGCTGCTTTCCTGAACGCGGCCTTCGGCCTCTGCCTGGGCTGCCAGCTCTACCTGCTGCTCCAGCGCGCGGGCATCCTGGGCCGGGCGCCGCGACTTCCCTGAGAAGTAAGGATCCCCGCGGGCCCGGTCGATAGGCTGGCAGCCTCACCCATTCCGATCGGAGGATCCCATGTCCGTCACGAGCGAAGCCGCTGCCACCTGGACCGGAAGTCTCATCGAAGGCGAGGGATCCGTCTCCTTCTCCTCCTCGCACCTGGGCACGTTCCCCCTGAACTGGAAGGCCCGTTCCGAGGGGTCCGAGACCACGACCACGCCCGAGGAGCTCATCGCCGCCGCGCACTCCTCCTGCTTCAGCATGGCGCTCTCGCACGCGCTGGCCGGAAACGGCACCCCCGCGGAGCGGGTCGACACGACCGCGTCCGTCACGTTCAAGCCCGGCGTCGGCATCACCGGCAGCCACCTCAACGTGAACGCGACGGTGCCCGGCCTCGACGCCGAGACCTTCCAGCGCCTCGCTCAGGAGGCCAAGGTGGGCTGCCCCGTCTCCGCCGCGCTGTCGGGCATCGAGATCACGCTCGAGGCGACCCTGGCCTGAACGCCTCGCGAACCTCGAAGGGCCGTGCCTCCTCGGAGGCGCGGCCCTTTCGCATCAGAGACCGGTCCTGCGCCGCGGTCCGCGAGACCGGTGGCGCGCCGTCGCCCGAAGACGGCGGAGCACCTACTTCGCGAGTCGGATCGCGGCGCGGATCGCGGCGCGCGCATCCTTCCGCCGACCGGCCGCATCCTGGACCACGCCCAGGCGGTACTGCGCGCGCCAGTCCTCCGGGCCCGCCTCGGCGGCGGCGCCGTACTCCGCCAGGAGACGGTCGGCGTCCTCGGGCAGCAGGCGCCCGTTCGAGCGCAGGTGCTCCGGCGCCTCCGGCATCCCGCCCTCGTCGTTCAGCGTGCGGCCGAGGCGGTCGGCCGCGAGGCCGAACTGCAGCTCGCGCACCAGCGCCCATGCTCCGATCAGCGGCATCACGAGCAGGGCCGCGCCCATGGCGATCCCGAGCGCCTGCCCCGACCCGAGCAGCACCACCGCGCGCCAGCCGACGAGTGCGATGTACAGCACGAGGAGCGCGGCCATGACGGCGACGCCGATCCGGGATCCCATCCCTCCATCCTAGGTCGGCGCGCCGTCGCGTCCGGCGCCGGCGACAGGCCCGCTCCCGGGGGGGCCGACGCTCGACGGCACCGCCGCGGACAGCGCCGGACAGCGTACGACAGCGACACGACAGCGGTCCGAAAGCGGCGGGCCGGATGCTCGGAACATGACGAACTCCACCACCGACTGGGCCCTCGAGGCCGACGGACTCGTGAAGGTGTTCGGTGCGAACCGCGCGGTCGACGGCGTCGACCTGCAGGTGCGCACCGGCGCCGTCTACGGCGTCCTCGGCCCGAACGGCGCCGGCAAGACGACCACCATCAACATGCTCGCGACGCTGCTGCGTCCGGACGGCGGCACCGGCCGCGTGTTCGGGCACGACGTCGTCCGAGAGCCGCACGTCGTGCGGCAGCTCATCGGCGTCACCGGGCAGTTCGCCTCGGTCGACGAGACGCTCTCCGCGACCGAGAACCTCATGATCTTCTCCCGTCTGCTGGGTCTGAGCCGCAGCGAGGCGAAGGCGAAGTCCGCGGATCTCCTCGATCGGTTCGGGTTGTCCGAGGCGGCGAAGCGTCCGCTGCAGAACTTCTCCGGCGGCATGCGGCGGCGCCTCGACCTCGCCGCCTCGCTCCTCGCGCAGCCGCCGCTGATCTTCCTCGATGAGCCGACCACCGGCCTCGATCCGCGCACGCGCGGGCAGATGTGGGACACGATCCGCGAGCTCGTGAGCACCGGATCCACCGTGCTGCTGACGACGCAGTACCTCGACGAGGCCGACCAGCTCGCCGACCGCATCGCCGTGATCGACCGGGGCAGGGTCGTGGCCGAGGGCACCCCGGACGACCTGAAGGCCTCCGTCGGCACCTCCTCGCTGCAGCTCCGCGTCCGCGACGCCGCCGACACGGCCGACGCGCTGCGCGCGATCGAGCAGACCCTCGGCGTCCGCGGCGTCCTCTCGCCCGAGGCGTCCCGCATCACCGCTCCGATGGCCGACCCCGACCGGATCGCCGATCTGCTGATCACGTTCCGCGAGGCCGGGATCGGTCTCGCGGAGGTGAGCGTGCAGAAGCCCACCCTCGACGAGGTGTTCCTCACCATCACCGGCCACCCGGCCGAGGAGGAGCCCGCCGGGGATCCCACCGCCGCACAGATCCAGGAGGTCCGCGCATGAGCACTCTCTCCCCTGTCGCCGGTCGTATCGTCCCCGCTTCCGAGCGCCGGCCGGACCCGCGCCCGAGCCTGTCCCTGACGCTGCGCAACACCGTCACCATGGCGGCCCGCGGCCTCATCAAGATCCGCAGGACCCCGGAGCAGCTGGTCGACGTGACCCTGCAGCCGATCCTGTTCACCCTGATGTTCACCTACATCTTCGGTGGAGCGATCTCCGGCGACGTCACGAACTACCTGCCCGTGATCATCCCCGGGATCCTCGTGCAGACCGTGATCACGACCTCGGTCGTGACCGGCGTGCAGCTGCGCGAGGACATGGACAAGGGCGTGTTCGACCGCTTCCGCTCGCTGCCGATCGCGCGTATCGCGCCGCTGTCCGGGGCACTGCTGGCCGACACGATCCGTTACGGCATCGCCACCGTGCTGACGTTCACGATGGGTTTCATCATGGGCTTCCGTCCGGCGGGCGGCCTCGGCGCTGTCGTCGCCGCCGGCCTGCTGGTGATCGCGTGCTCTTGGGCGATCAGCTGGATCTTCGCCTTCGCCGGCGTCATCGCCCGGACCGCGTCGAGCGTGCAGGGCATCTCGATGCTCATCCTGTTCCCGCTCACGTTCCTCTCCAACGCGTTCGTCCCGGTCGACACGATGCCGAGCTGGCTGCAGTGGTTCGTGAACGTCAACCCGGTCTCGCATCTCGTCACCGCCGTGCGCGATCTGGTCAACACGGGCGCGTTCGGTGCCGACGCCTGGGTGTCACTCCTCGGCGCCGTGGTGATCGTCGCGATCTTCGCCCCGCTCACCGTGCGGGCGTACATGCGCAAGGCCTGAACAGGGCCCGTCACGGGACGTCCTCCTCTCGGAGGGCGCCCCTCGGCGCTGGGCGGCACCGCTCTCCGCGCGCCGTGCTCAGCGAGCGCCCCGTGCTCAGCGAGCGCCCAGCACGGCGAGGCCGCGCGCCACCCTCTCGTCAGGATCCAGTGCCGCCGCGTCCGCCCGGGCCTCGGCGACCTCCGCGGATCCGGCGATCCTCTCCGCATCCGCGAGGTGCACGGCGAGGCTGAGACTCGGCATGTTCTGCCTCCCGCCGAGCACCTCGGCGAGCGCGACGGCCGCCGTCCCCCGTCCGATGAGCTCCGGCTGCCGGATCGCCCAGGCCGACCATCCGATCAGGGCCGTACCGAGCACCGGCCGGTCCACGCCCTCCCGGCGCAGCCGGCAGGCGGCGATGGTGCGCGTGCGCAGCCGCCGCTCCCACACGGCCAGCTCCGCCTCCGGCACCTCGAGCTCCCGCACGGCCGCCGAGACATACCCCGACAGCGCCATCAGGTACCAGGGCGAGCGACGGTGCACGGGATCGGCGAAAGCCGCCATAGCCTGGCGGAAGCCCTCGGTCGCGTCGGCCCTGCGCCCCTCCAGGAGGTCGGCCTCCGCGAGCCCGTACAGACCGATCGACCCCAGTTCCACGCCGTCCTGGCTGAGGCCCCCTTCTTCGACGAGCCGGCTGAACAGCGCTCGGGCCTCGTCGCCGCGGCCCAGGCAGAGCAGCGCGCCTCCGCGCACCCACTCCTGGTGGTCGATCTGATCCTGCGCATCGAACTCGGCGAACACGGCGCCCGCACGCTGGATCCAGGTCATCGCCTCGGCCGGACGGGCCGACTGCGCGGCCAGCTGGGCGGCGAGGTCGGCGGCCATGCCCTCCGCCCACCGCTCGTCGAGGCTGCGCGCCCGCTGCCAGGCGCTGCGGGCGGCTTCCATCGCCTCCTCCGCCTCGCCGTCGTTCTCCGCGCGGTGCGAGCGCAGCACGTCCGCGGCCAGCTGAGCGCGCGGATCCGACCTCTGCGGCCCCTCGGGCAACGACCCCATCGGCGCGCCCCGTCCCACGGAGAGCAGCGCGTCCGACAGCAGCTGCCAGGCCGGTGCGAGCGCGTCGCCGGCTGCGCGCACGGCACGGGCGACGAAGGCGAGTCCGCGCGCGGCGAGGGGGTCCCCGCTGATCATGCAGCCGAGCGAGGCCATCACGACGGCCATGACCTGCAGGTCGGGCTCGACCTCCCCGGCCGGCAGGGCGTCCACGATCTCGATCATCGGCCCCGCATAGCCGATGAACTCGGTGAAGGAGCCGCGGATGAACCAGGACTGCCCGAGGACGGTGAACAGACGCACCGCGTCGCCGCCGCGTCGCTCCGCGACCAGGTGCCGCAGCACATGCACGAGGTTGTCGTGCTCGCGCGTGATCGCGAGGTGCGCCCGCGCGGTCAGGCCCGCGGGGAACGCCCGCGCCCTCGCACCGTGCGCGGCGACGAAGGCGAGCGCCCAGGCGACCACGGCCTCCCACGCGTCCTGCTCGGCGCCGATCTCGACCAGCCGGTCGTGTCCGAACTCGCGCACGGTCTCCAGCATGCGGAAGCGCACGTCGCCGTCGCCGATCTCCACGACGTTCAGCAGCGACTGCGAGACGAGTCCCTCCAGCACATCGTCGGACGCAGCGGTCAGGACGGCGTCGGCGGTCTCCGCCGAGAAGCCGCCGGGAAGCACGGACAGCAGCGCGAGCGCCTGCCGCGCCTCCGGCGAGAGCAGATCCCAGCTCCACTCGATCACGGCCTCCAGCGTGCGGTGGCGCTCGGGAGCCGAACGGTCACCGGTGGTCAGCAGCGCGAACCGGTTCTCCAGCCGCCGTTCGATCTGCTCGGGCGTCATCGTGCGCACCCGCGCCGCAGCGAGCTCGATCGCGAGCGGCAACCCGTCCAGACGTGCGCACAGGCGCGCGACGACCTCGAGATCGAGCGTCGCGCCCGGACGTGCGACCTGCGCACGCTCCACGAAGAGGCGCACGGCCGGTGCATCCTGCGTCGCCTCGATCTCCAGCGGCTCCAGCGGCAGCACGCGCTCCGCGGCGATCGCGAGCGGGGTGCGGCTGGTGGTCAGGATCCGCAACGACGGCACCATGGCCAGCAGATCCGCCGACCAGCGCGCGACACCGTCGATCACCTGCTCGCAGTTGTCCAGGACCAGGAGCGTCGTCCGCTCACCGAGAGCGGCGATGATGCGGGCGCCGAGGTCGGGACGCGGACGCTGCTCCGAGAGCCTGCCGCCGGGGGCGTTCTCGCTGATTCCCAGGGCGGCGGCGACCGCCAGCGGCACGCCCCCGTCGGTGCGCACACCGGCGAGCGGGACGACGACCACGGCGGGCGCCGGCGACTCCGCCGCCAGTGCCTGCGCGAGCCGGGTCTTGCCCAGTCCGCCCGCGCCCATGATGGTCACGAGCCGTGCGGTGCGCAGCAGGACGCGCGCGCTCGCCAGCGCTCCGTCGCGGCCGATGAGCTCGTTCGGGGCGGACTGCACGCCGATCCGCACCCGCGGCCCCTCGTCCCGCCCGCGCAGCAGCCGCGCGTTCAACTCGACGAGCTCGGGGCCGGGCGAGCTGCCCAGCGCGTCGGCGAGGGCGGCGCGCAGCCGTGCGAAGACGCCGAGGGCCTCAGGGACCCTGCCGTCGTCGGCGAGTGCCGTCATCAGCGCGGCGTGCGCCGTCTCATCGAGCGGATGGGCCGCAGCGAGTTCCTCGAGGATCCCGATGCCCTCCGCCGCCTGCCCAGCGGCCACGAGCGAGGCGGCGAGGCAGCCGCGGAGTGCGGCCTGCAGCCCCTGCGTGTGCGCCGCGAGCTCCTCCGCGATCGGAGCCCCCGCGAGGTCCGCGCCGGGCTCGCCCCGCCACAGGGCGAGGGCCGCGCGCAGCAACCGGACGCGGTCGGGATCGCCGTCCTCGAGCGTCTCCGCCTCGGCGCGCAGACGGCGCGCGGACTGGAGGTCGGTGTCATCGGTGCCCAGGGCATAGCCTCCCGGAGCGCTCGCGATGGCGTCCGGCCCGGCGAGCGCCCTGGCCCGGGAGACGAGCGTCTGCAGGGCCGCCTTCGGGTTCTGCGGCTGGTCGTCTCCCCAGACCTCGTCGGCCAGCGCGGGCACGGATCGCGTGGTGCCGGTGCCCGCCAGGACGAGCGCCGCCAGCAGAGCGCGCATGGGCGTGCCTCCGGCGTCGCGATCCGCGATCCGCACCGGGCCGAGCACGCCGATGCGCGCGGTCATGCGCGCGGCCGGATCCCCAGATCGATCACGTTCTCCAGGCCCACGACCACACCGCGCAGATCACGGGCGTACGGCAAGGCGAGGCGGATCCCGGGGGCGTACGCCGCCGCCGACTGCACGGTGTCGTGCACGATCGTGAGCGACTCCCCCGGGCCCGAAAGGATGACCTCCTGCTTGGCGAGCACGCCGGGCCGGCGCAGCGAGTGCACCGGGACGCCGGCGACCTGCTGGCCGCGCGCGCGCTGGTCGACGTGCGGCGCATCGACGGGCCCCTGCTCGGAGCGGGCCGCCGCGATCAGTTCCGCAGTGCGCACCGCCGTGCCGCTGGGCGAGTCGATCTTCGTGTGCTGGTGCGCCTCGATGATCTCGACGGACCCGAAGAACGGAGCGGCGAGGGCGGCCAGCGCCGTGCCCAGCACGGATCCCAGCGAGAAGTTGGGCACGAACAGCGCTCCCGTGCCGGCGGCGTCGATGGCCGGCCGCACCTGGGCGATGCGGTCGGCAGACCACCCCGAGGTCGCGACGAGGAGGTTGATGCCGCGGTCGACCGCGGCGCGCACGATCTCGACGCTGGAGGCCGGCGTGGTCGCATCGACCACGAGGTCGGCGCCGTCGAGCTCGTCCATCGTGCTGTTTGAGCCGAGCACCGCGCCGAGCTCGAACCCGTCCAGCTGCGCGATCACATCGCCGATGATGGTGCCGAGCTTGCCGGAGGCGCCCACCAGGGCCACACGCGTCGTCATGTCCACAGTCTATTCAGGGCGGCGGACGCGGCTCCTCCGCGCGGCTGGTGCGGTCCTGGGCGCGTCGAGGGCATAACGTCGGAGCATGCCCACGTTCCGGATCGCATCCCCCGAGGATGCCGACGCGCACGCCGTGCTGGTCGCCTACTTCACCCTGCGGGCCGCGGAGTTCCCCGGCGGCACCTACTCCCCTACATATCCGAAGGCCGCGGCGTTCCAGGATCCTGACGGCGTCTTCCTGCTTCTCGAAGACGACGACGCGATCGTGGGCTGCGGCGGGATCCGCCGCGTCGCAATGCCCGACGGCGCGCCGGACGTGTTCGAGATCAAGCACGTGTTCCTGAGCCCGGAGACGCGCGGTCGCGGTTGGGGGCGCCTGCTGCTCGAGGAGCTGGAACGCCGCGCTCGGGGATTCGGGGCCGGCGCCCTCGTGCTCGACACCCACCACACGCTCGAGGCGGCCGGCCACCTCTACCGCAACAGCGGCTTCGCCGAAATCCCCCGTTACAACGAGAATCCCAACGCGACCCGGTGGTATCGGAAGGATCTGGAGGCGCACGCGTGAGGCTGTGGTCTGTTCACCCCCGCTACTACGATCGGCAGGCGCTCACGGCGTGCTGGCGCGAGGGACTGCTCGCGCAGGCGGTGATCGCGGACCCGACGCGGCGCGGCTATGCGAACCACCCGCAGCTGCAGCGGTTCCGCGCCGTGCGGGATCCGCTCGCGGCGATCGGCGACTACCTCTCCGCAGTGGTGGACGAGGCCGACGCACGCGGCTACCGGTTCGCGCGGGAGAAGATCCTCAAGACCGGTCCCGTGGAGCGGATCCCCGTCGCCCACGGTCAGCTCGAGTACGAGTGGGGGCACCTGCTGCGCAAGCTCGAGGTCCGCAACCCGGACCTCTGGGAGCGGTGGCGCGGCAGTGCGCTCCCGGATCCGCATCCGCTCTTCATCGTCGAGCCGGGTCCGATCGCCGACTGGGAGCGCATCAGCTGATCCCGGCGCGCCGCGGCGGGCCGTCCTCGCCCGTCACGATCAGCACACGTGGTGACGATCAGCACACGGATCCGGCGAACTCGTGTGCTGATCGTGACAGGCTGTGCGGATCGTCACGAACACGCGCCGCGCAAGCACCGCGTCCACGGTTGTGAGGTCAGACCGCGAGGGGATCCGGCAGGCCGGTGCGCAGCTCCACAGGCAGATGGCTCAGGTCGTTGTGCGCGAGCAGGGTCCACGGGCGGCCCTGCTTCTGCGAGATCACGGTGAGTCCGCAGTTCGCCTGGTTCAGCGTCATCCAGCGCCAGTCCGGCGCCTCGAGCACCTCGCGGACGAACCAGCCGATCACGAAGTTGTGCGTGATGAGCACCTCGTGGACGTCACCGGGCTTGCGGACCAGGTACTCGTTGACGGCGTCGTCCATCTGCGCTCTGCCGGCCTCGATCTCCGCATCGGTGACGGATCCGAAGAAGGGCTCGAAGACGGCCGGTGTCTCCTCCGTCATGCCGGTGGGCACGCAGTCGAACAGCAGCGCGGACGGCTCAGCCTCGACCGAGGGGATCCGCTCGGAGATCGCCCTCGCCGTCTCGGCGGCGCGCAGCAGCGGAGAATGCCAGATCGCGTCGAGCGGGAGCCCGGACAGGCGGTCGGCGATCAGCTCGGCCTGACGGCGACCGCGCGGCGAGAGGGGGCCGTCGGCGAGACCGTGCTCGGCGTCCTGATGTTCGCCGTGCCGGACCAGATAGATGTAATGCGTCACAACCGCTCGCCTCGTCGCCGACTCCGTGGTCGGGGTGCTTCCAGCCTATGTCACGGATCGGACACGGACCGGATCAGCTCGCCGCCCGGGTGAGTTCGGCCAGCTGCGCCCGCCCCAGCGCGACACCCGCGCCCTGCATGAGCTCATCCACCTGGTCGGTCGCGAAGGCGTTGACGATGGGGGCGGTGACCGTGCGCTGCGCGAGCAGCCAGCCGATCGCCACCGCCGCAACGGGCACCTGCAGTTCGTCCGCCGCGATGTCGAGAGCCCGCAGCACCTTGATTCCGCGGCGGTTGATGTTTCCGCGCAACTGCATGCCGCGCACGCCCTGCAGGGCCTGCTTCGAACGGTGGCGCCCCGAGAGGAAGCCGTGCTCGAGGGCGTGCGAGGGCGTCACGGCAAGCCCCTGGGCCGCGGCGACCAGTCGCAGGTCGCCCTCGAAGCCCTGGCGGCGCAGCAGGTTGTACGGCTCGTCCAGCACCTCGATGCGCGGGTACCCCGCTGAGGCGAGGATCCGGGCCTCGACCAGACGCTCCGGGGTGAACCCGAAGGCTCCCAGCAGGCGCACCTTGCCGGTCTCGACCAGCCACTCCGCCGTGGCGAGGGTGTCCTCGAGGGCGCTGCCGTCGTCGACCGTGCCGTCGAGGTAGAGCACGTCGATGCACTCGACTCCGAGCCGGTTCAGCGAGGCCTCCACAGCCCGGACGAGGTTCACCGCGCCGATGCCGGGGTTGTCGGGGTGACCGCCCACGCGCACGCTCAGCACGATGTCGTCGCGGTTGCGGCGCGACGCGAGCCAGCGCCCGATGATGTGCTCGCTGCGCCCCGCGGCGAAGCTGTCGGCGGTGTGCACCGCGTTGCCGCCGAACTCGGCGTAGCGGTCGAGAATGCGCAGGGCGGTGTCGGCGTCGGTGTTCCAGCCGAACTCCGCGCCGCCCAGGATCAACGGGAAGGTGCGGATGCCGGTCTCGCCGATCGGCACGCGCAGGCTCGTGCCGATGCCGGGTCCGACCACGGGGATCGGGGCGGACGGATGCGGCGGGACCACGGCGGGCGGCGTCGTGACGGCGGGCGCGGTCGCGACGGCAGGCGCGGCACCGCCGGTCGCGGATCCGGGTCCGACACTGAAGAGACGCATGCGATCACCCCCGTGTCTGCTGCGCTGTGCTTCGAACGCACCCCCCGGTGCGTTCCCTACGAGAGTAAGGGAGGCCTCGGACGCTTCCGTTCATTGAGACGGCCGGGAGGCGAACAATGGATAACGGTTCGGTCACGAAGACGCGAAAAGGCCCGCCATGTCCCCCCTTCGGCGGACACAACGGGCCTTTTCGTGCGGAATCAGGCCTCGGCGGTCTCGGCGACCGGCTCCGCGGCCTCGGCCGGAGCCTCGTCGATGACGGGCTCGAGCGAGAGCTTGCCGCGGTCGTCGATCTTCGTGATCTTCACGAGGATCTTCTGGCCGACGGAGAGCACGTCGTCGACGTTCTCCACGCGCTTGCCACCGGCGAGCTTGCGCACCTCGGTGACGTGCAGCAGGCCGTCCTTGCCCGGGAGCAGGGAGACGAACGCGCCGAAGGTCGCGATCTTGACGACCGTGCCGAGGAACTGCTCACCGACCTCGGGGTTGGTCGGGTTGGCGATCGCGTTCACCTGGGCACGGGCGGCCTCGGCCGACGGGCCGTCGGTCGCGCCGATGTAGACGGTGCCGTCCTCCTCGATGGAGATCTGCGCGCCGGTCTCGTCCTGGATCGCGTTGATCGTCTTGCCCTTCGGGCCGATCAGCTCGCCGATCTTGTCGACCGGGATCTGCACGCTGATCACGCGCGGCGCGGTCGGCGCCATCTCATCGGGGCTGTCGATCGCGGCGTTGAGCACGTTGAGGATCGTCAGACGCGCGTCCTTGGCCTGGGTCAGCGCGCCGGCGAGCACCTCGGAGGGGATGCCGTCGAGCTTGGTGTCCAGCTGGATCGCGGTGACGAACTCGCTCGTGCCGGCGACCTTGAAGTCCATGTCGCCGAGGGCGTCCTCGGCGCCGAGGATGTCGGTGAGCGCCGCGTAGCGGGTCTCACCGTCGACCTGGTCGGACACGAGGCCCATCGCGATGCCGGCGACGGGGGCGCGCAGCGGCACACCCGCGTTCAGCAGCGACAGGGTCGAGGCGCAGACGGAGCCCATCGAGGTGGATCCGTTGGAGCTGAGCGCCTCGGAGACCTGACGGATCGCGTAGGGGAACTCCTCGCGGCTCGGCAGCACCGGCACGAGGGCGCGCTCGGCGAGGAAGCCGTGCCCGATCTCGCGACGCTTCGGCGAACCCACGCGGCCAGTCTCGCCGGTCGAGTAGGGCGGGAAGTTGTAGTGGTGCATGTAGCGCTTGCTCGTGGTGGGCGACAGCGAGTCGATCTGCTGCTCCATCTTGAGCATGTTGAGCGTGGTGACGCCCAGGATCTGGGTCTCGCCGCGCTGGAAGATCGCGGAGCCGTGCACGCGCGGGATGACCTGCACCTCGGCGTCGAGCGGGCGGATGTCCGCGAGGCCGCGACCGTCGATGCGGACGCCCTCGGTGAGGATCCGGCCGCGCACGATCTTCTTCGTGACGGACTTGTAGGCGGCGGAGAACTCGCTGAGGGCGATCTCCGGCTGCTCGCCGGCCTCGACGGCGGCGACCAGCTCGGCCTTGACACGGTCCTTGATCGCGTCGTCGGCGTTCTGGCGCTCCTGCTTGTCGGCGATCTGGTAGACGTCGACGAGCTCGGCGAAGGCGCGGGACGAGACGAAGTCGAACGTCTCCTCGCTGTACGGCAGGAAGACCGGGTACACGCCCGGCTCCTTCGACGCCGTGGCGGCGAGCTGCGCCTGCGCCTCGACGAGCTGCTTGAGGAACGGCTTGGCCGCCTCGAGACCCTGGGCGACGATGTCCTCGCTGGGCTTGGTGGCGCCGGCCTTGATCAGGTTCCAGCTGCCCTCGGTCGCCTCGGCCTCCACCATCATGATCGCGACGTCGGTGCTGCCGTCGCCCTTGGTGACCACGCGGCCCGCGACGACGAGGTCGAAGACGGCCTGCTCGACCTGCTCCGCGTTGGGGAACGCGACCCACTGGTCCGCGTGCTCGCCGTGGCCGGGGATGAACGCGAGGCGCACACCGGCCACGGGGCCGGAGAACGGCAGGCCCGAGATCTGGGTCGACGCGGACGCCGCGTTGATCGCGAGCGCGTCGTAGTACTCGCCCGGAGCGATGCTCAGGACGGTGATGACGATCTGCACCTCGTTGCGCAGGCCGTCGACGAACGACGGACGCAGCGGACGGTCGATCAGACGGCAGACGAGGATCGCCTCGGTGGACGGACGGCCCTCGCGACGGAAGAACGAGCCGGGGATCTTGCCCGCGGCGTACGAGCGCTCCTCGACGTCGACGGTCAGCGGGAAGAAGTCGAAGCCCTCGCGCGGCGACTTGCCCGCGCTCGTGGCCGAGAGGAGCATCGTCTCCTCGTCGAGGTAAGCGGCGACCGCGCCCTGCGCCTGCTGCGCGAGACGGCCCGTCTCGAAGCGGACGGTGCGGGTGCCGAAGCGGCCGTTGTCGAGAACGGCCTCGGTGGCAGTGATTTCAGGACCTTCCAAGAGGTCTCTCCTTCTTTGTTTAGGCTCGCTCTCCCGTGTGGAGCGCGAGCATGGACGGATGCGCACAGAGGCATCCTGTTCGATCCTATCAGCGCGCGGCGCAACAGCTGCCCCGGCCTCTCCCGCCGCGCAGCCGATCAGACCTCGCTCGGCTCCCGCACTCCCCGCTCGCGGCCGAGGCGCACGTAGTCGTGGTGCTTCGCGCTGCGTCCGTCGCCCGCGGCCCGTCCGTGCAGACGCCGCCACACCCAGGGCAGCGCATGCCGACGCCACCACACGCCGGCCCCGGTGCGCTCCGACGCGTGCAGGGCCTCGTCCAGCGCTCCGAGCTCGTCCGCGAGGGCCACGCCGAGCACGCCGCCGGCCCGATACGCGAGGAAGCGGTGCCCCCGACTGGAGAGGTGCACGAGGTCCTCCCCCCAGTTCGGCCTCTCGGCGAGCTGCGGGTGCAGGTCGGTGTCCAGCAGGATCGCGCCCTGGCGGCGGGCGATGCCCGCGAGCGCCGTGGCCCAGGCGGAGAACCGGCGGGCGTAGATCCGCGCCGCCGGGTTCCCCGGCAGGAACGCCGTCACGAGCAGGACGTCGGCGCCCGCCTCGCGCAGCTGCCGAACGGCGTCCTCGAGACGCGCCGCGAGCCGCGGGATCGAGGCGCGCCGCTTCACCAGGTCGTTCGCGCCGACGAGGATCGACGCGAGATCCGGGCGCAGCTCGAGGGCGCGCTGCAGCTGCGTGCCGCAGACGTCCTCGACGCGCTTCGAGCGGATCGCGAGGTTCGCGTAGTCCAGCGGTTCCCGGGCGGCCAGCAGCAGAGCGAGCCGATCCGCCCAGCCGCGCAGTGCGCCGTCCGGCCCCGGATCGCACAGGCCCTCGGTCAGCGAGTCGCCGAGCGCGACATAGCGGCGCCAGTGCTTGCGCTCCCCCGCCGGCGCGGGCTCGGGTCGCACCGCCCGGGGAGCGCGGAGGCCCGCGTCGGCCCTGTGCAGCTCCTGCGCCTCGGCGAAGTGCCCGAGGAGCTGGTCGCACACGGCGCTCCAGCTGCGCCCCTCGACCGCCTCGCGACCCGCGCGGCCGAACGCCTGCCGTTTGCGGGCGTCACCGGCGAGATCCCGCACCCGCTCGCGCAGATCCTCGAGATCGCCCGGGCGGTAGAGCCAGCCGTCGATCCCCCTCCGCACGAGGTCGAGCGGCCCGCCCCGGCCCGTCGCGACCACCGGGATCCCGCTCGCGTGGGCCTCCTGCAGCGTCTGACCGAAGGTCTCGCTCTCCCCCGGATGCACGAAGACGTCGAAGGACGCCATCGCCCGGGCGAGCTCGGCCCCGCCGAGGTGCCCCAGGAAGAGCGCGCCGGGCAGCAGCGCCTCGAGACGGGGACGGGCGGGCCCGTCGCCCACGATCACGAGCCGCACCCCGGGGAGGTCGGCGAGCACGCGCAGATCCTCCACCTGCTTCTCCGGCGCCAGCCGCCCGACGTAGCCGACGACGACGTCCGCCCCGCCCCGGTGCTCCCAGTCCGCCACCCGCCGATCGGGGTGGAAGCGCTCGGCGTCCACTCCCCTGCCCCAGCGACGCACCCGGTCGACGCCGAGACGGGCGAGCTGCTCCTCCGACTCCGACGACGGAGCGAGGGTCAGCGTCGCCCGACGGTGCAGACGCGCGATGTGCGCTTCGGCGAGCGCGGTGGTGAGGGCCACTCCGTAGCGGGCGGCGTAGGCGGCGACGTCGGTCTGGTACGCCGCGACCGACGGCACCCCGATGCGCTCCGCGGCGAGCGCACCGCGCCAGCCCAGCGCGAAGGGCGACGCGAGGTGCACGACGTCGGGCTCGAAGCGGGCCAGTGCGACGGACAGCCGGTGCGCGCTCGAGGTGCCCACCCGCACGGTGCGGTAGCCGGGCAGGGCGACCGACGGGATCGGCTCGATCCGCGCGTGCCCGATCATGCGCGGCATGTCCGCGGCCGCGGGCGCGTACACACGGGCCTCATGTCCGTGACGCTCGAGATGGCGGAGGATCTGCAGGACGCTCCCGGTCACGCCGTTCATGTGCGGGAGGAAGGATTCCGTCACGATCGCTGCTCTCACGTGATCAGGATCCCGCCCCGCCGGCTCCGGAGGCGCCCGGATCGGCGATCATCGCGCAGTGTTCACCGGATGCACGGCACCCGGTCACCGATCGTCTGCCGCCGCGTCCTCCGCCGACGATGCCGTCCTCGGGACCGGCACGCGACCGGCGACGAGCCGCGGCGACGATGGCCCTGTCGGGACGCACGCCCTAGGCTGGCGCGCATGAGTACCGACGACACCGCCGCTGCGGACATGAAGCGCAAGTTCAAGGAGGCGCTCGAGAAGAAGAACGCCCAGCAGCATCGGGGCGAGGCGCATCTGGACGGCGACTCCGCCGTGCACGGCACACACGCCGCGCAGACCAAGCGCGAGTTCCGCCGCAAGAGCGGCTGAAGCCCGTATCCACCCGGTAAGGGGCGCCGACGCATCGCCGTCGGCGCCCCTCCGCATGCGGGCCCCCGAGACCGGTCCGTGCCGTCGCGGTTCCGATCCACAGGCAACCGGGTTACGGTCGAAAGGTGAGCGATCCGTCCCGAACCGCCGCTGCCTCGCGAAGGGGCCGCGCCGCGCGCCTGCTCGCCGCGATCCTGGCGACCTCGACGCTCGTGGCGGGCCCGATGGTCGCGGCGCCGGCGTACGCGGACGACTACCCGTCCTGGCAGGACGTGCAGAACGCGCAGGGCGACGAACAGGCCACGCAGGACGAGATCGCCAAAGTGAACGACGCCCTCGCGGGAACGCAGCAGAAGGCGGCGGACGACTCGACCGCCGCGATGAAGGCGGCCCAAGCCTCCGACGCCGCGCGAGCCGACGCCGATGCCGCCGCGAAGCGCGCCGATCAGCTGACCGCACAGGCGGCCGACGCCACTGCGGCGGCCGAGCGCACGCACGAACAGGTGGGAACGATCATCGCCGGCCGGGCCCGTACGGAGACCGCTGCGCCGCTCTCCGTACGCCTCCTGACCGCTTCGGATCCGGATCAGCTGCTCACCCGGCTCGGGGTCATGCAGCGCCTGGACACGACGTGGAGCACTCTCGGCGCACGCGCTCTCGCGGAGCAGGGGGTTGCGGCCACGCTGCGGGATCAGGCGCAGACGGCGCGCACGGCACGCGATCAGCGGGCGACGGCGGCGGAGCAGGCCGCCCGGGAGGCGAAAGCGGCCGCGGATGCCGAGGCCGCCGCGGTCCAGGACCTGCAGGGCCACGTCACGACGCTCTATCAACAGCTCGCCGCGCTGAAGAACACCACGGCGGACGTCGAGCGCCGCTACCGGCTCGGCCAGCAGGTGGCCGAGCAGGAGCGCCAGGCCGAGCTGCAGCGCGAGGCGGCCGCCGCGGCCGCGGCCGCGGGTTCCGGCGGCGGCTCCTCGGGCGGCTCCGGAGGCGGATCCACCGACCTCGGCGGGGGCGGGGTGAACGTCGACCCGGCCGGCGCCCAGGCTTACGCCGCCGGGCAGCTCGGCAACTACGGCTGGGGCCAGGATCAGTTCCCCTGCCTGTACCGCCTGTGGATGCAGGAGTCCAGCTGGCGTGCGGACGCGCTCAACCCCGACAGCGATGCCTACGGGATCCCGCAGGCCCTGCCCGCCGAGAAGCTGGCGGCGGCCGGCCCCGACTGGCGCACCAACGGGAACACCCAGATCGACTGGGGGCTGAACTACATCCAGGACCGGTACGGGTCCCCCTGCGGCGCCTGGGCGCACGAGGTCTCGAACAACTGGTACTGAGCAGTCCTCAGGGACGAGCCCGCGCCGCGCGGGCGGCGTCGAGGACGACCGGATCCGCACAGCCGCGCGCGAAACCGGCGATCCTGCGGCGGATCTCCCGTCCCAGGACGACGGTGCCGATGCGTTCCGCGACGGGGGCGAGCCACGCGGGTCGGCAGGTGAAGCTGTACTTCCAGACGGCGCGCGTGCCGCCGTCCACCGGTTCGAAGCGCCAGCCCGCGCCGAGCGTGCGGAGGAACCACGGCCCGCGCTCCATCACCATCCCCACGGTCGTCGGCGGGGCGTAGGAGACGTAGTGGGTGGTCATGGCGAGGCCGAACCTCTGCCGGGTGAAGGTGCGCACGCCCTTCGCCGGGGTCGTCGCACCGTCGAGGAAGTGCTGCGCGTGGATGAAGCCGTCCCAGCGGCGTCGCACGTCCCCCGTCGTCTGCGAGACCGCGAAGGCCAGGTCGGGGGAGATCGGGACGACGACGGCGGCCTGGACGACGGGCATGCTCCGACGCTAGCGCCTCGGCCGCGACGGCGAGGCACGCGACGGCCGGGGCGGGGCGTCGTCGGCGCCCCGCCCCGGCCTCGGCGGGCGATCCGGGTCAGCCGCGCCCGGCGCGAGCGCGTGCCCGCTCCTGCTTGGCGGCCATCTCGTCCACGGCGGCGTGCCCGAGCGTCTCGGTGCTGACCGCCTCCGCCTCACCGCGGCCGAGCGCGGCAGAGGGCGCGTCGTGCCCGACGCCGTCCAGGGTCGACTCGTCGAACGGCCGCGCACCGGAGAGGACCGCGCGCACCTGCTCCGCATCGATCTGCTTCGTCCAGGTGCCGATGAGGATCGTGGCGACCGCGTTGCCGGTGAAGTTGGTCAGCGCGCGGCCCTCCGACATGAAGCGGTCGATGCCCACGATCACGCCCACGCCGTTCACGAGGTCGGGCCGGTACGCCTGCAGGCCGCCCGCCAGCGTCGCGAGCCCGGCGCCGGTGACGCCCGCGGCGCCCTTGCTCGCGATGATCATGAAGACGAGGAGGCCGATCTGCTCGGGGATCGACATCGGCTGGCCGAGGCCCGTCGCGATGAACAGGGACGCCATCGTGAGGTAGATCGCCGTGCCGTCGAGGTTGAACGAGTAGCCGGTCGGCACCGTGATGCCGACGACGGGCTTCGCGACCCCGAGGTGCTCCATCTTCGCGATCAGGCGAGGCAGCGCCGACTCGGACGACGAGGTGCCGACGATCAGCAGGTACTCGCGCGCCAGGTACTTCATGAGCTGGAAGATGTTCACCCGCGCGACGAGCATCAGGATCCCGCCCAGCACCACGACGATGAACACGATGCAGGTCAGGTAGAACGCACCGAGGAGGATCCCGAGGCTCCAGATCGCCGCGACGCCCGTCTTTCCGACCACGGCGGCGATCGCGCCGAACGCGCCGAGCGGGGCGAGCCACAGGATCATCCCGAGCACGCGGAACACGAGCGTCTGCAGGTGCTTGATCGCCGTCATGATGGGCGCGCCGCGCTCCCCCAGCCCCTGCAGCGCGAACCCGACGAGCAGCGCGATGAAGAGCACCTGCAGCACGCTCTCGCCGGTGAAGGCGCCGAAGAACGTGGCGGGGATGATGCCGAGGATGAAGTCCTGCGTCGTCTTCGCCTCGGTCGTCGCGACCTCATAGGTCGCGCCCGCCATGTGCAGCCCCTCGCCGGGATGGATGATGTTGCCGACGACCAGCCCGATCGCGAGGGCGAACGTCGACATCACCATGAAGTAGACGAGCGCGAGCCCGCCGATCTTGCCGACCGTCGCCGCCTTCGCGATGGATCCGACGCCGATCACGATCGTGCAGAAGATGATCGGCGCGATCATCATCTTGATGAGGCTCACGAATCCCTTGCCGATGGGTTCGAGACCCTGCGCGAACTGCGGGAACACGAGCCCCACGGCGATCCCGAGGGCCACCGCGATGAGCACGGACACATAGAGCCAGGTGTGCTTGTCCCAGGAGTTCTTGCCGCGGCGCCAGTCGTGCCGCGGGAGAGTGAAACCTTCGGTGAGAGCCATCATCGCCTCCGCTGAGTGAACCTGAAGCCCGCACCCCTGCGGGCGGGCTGTGCCGACCATCGTGCGGATCCGCGGCGCTGCCCGGCGAGTTCTGGTCGTATTGAAACCGGCTCGGATCCGCTCCGGGCCGCCGCTGGTCCGGGGAGCTCGCGCATACTGGCTGAGGAGGTCGGGATCGGCGATGGCGACGACAAGACGCGGCGGAGTGCGCAGTGCGGCATCACGCGTGTTCGCGCTCCTGATCGGATCCGTGCTGCTGATCGGCGCCGCGATCGGGGCGTTCCTCACCTGGGAGGCGCAGACCTCGGCGCGGCAGGAGGCAGAGCACGTCACCGCGGCGATCGCGCAGGCGCTCGCCGCGGCACCGGAGATCGAGGCCGCCGTGACCGCCGCCGACCGCCCCACGGCGGCGGCGGGTCTGCGCGCGTACGTCGAGTCCGCCCGCACCGGCGCCGGGCTCGACTTCATCACCGTGATGGACCGCGACGGCGTGCGCCTCACGCATCCGGATCCCGCCCGGATCGGCGAGAAGTACCTGGGCACGATCCCCGCCGACGGTCGTCCCCTCACCGAGCAGTACACGGGGACGCTCGGGCCGTCCGTGCGCACGATCGCCCCGGTCCACGACGCGGACGGCGCGATCGTCGGCTGGGTGTCGGCGGGCGTGACCGTGGAGTCGCTCGCCGGGGCGCTGCTGAGACGCCTGCCCGTGATCGTGCTGCTGACCCTCGCCGTCGTGGCCCTGGGCGCGATCGGGGCCGTGCTCGCCCGGCTCGCGACACGGCGCATCACGGGCGATCTGGATGCCCGCGATGTGCGCGAGGCCGTGGCCGGGTACGAGTCGGTGCGCACGCTCGGCGAGGCGCTGCGCGCGCAGACCCACGAACACGGCAACCGCCTGCACACAGCGCTGTCTCTGCTCGAGCTCGACCGCCGCGACGAGGCGATCGCGTTGCTGTCCGAATCGTCCCTGCAGAGCCAGTCGGTGATCGACCAGATGACGCTGCGGGACGGGGATCCGACGCTCGGCGCGCTGCTGCTCGGCAAGGCCTCCCAGGCGAAGGAACGCGGCGTGCGCTGGCAGGTCCAGGTGGATCCGGCCGCTCCCCGTGCGGATCTGCCCCCGGTCGACGCCGTCGCCGTGGTCGGCAACCTCATCGACAACGCCCTCGACGCCGCGCGTCAGGCCGGGACGGGCGCCGACCGCTGGGTGCGGGTGGACGTGACGGCGGCGGACGGCGGCGCCGTCGCGATCACCGTCGCGGACGGGGGCCCCGGAGTCCCCGCGGACGACCGGGAGCGCATCTTCGAGCACGGCTACTCCACCAAGCCGAGCGACCGCACGGGGCGCGGCGTCGGACTGGCCCTCGTCCGCGACATCGTGACCGCCGCCGGCGGGAGGGTCGAGCTGTCCGCAGACCCGACCGCGTTCCGTGTCACGCTGCCGGGCGCGCCGTCGGAGAGGAGATCCGGATGATCGGCGTCCTGCTCGTCGACGACGATCCGCTCACGCTCGAGCTGCACTCGGCGTACCTCGCACGGCTCGACGGCTTCGAGGTCGTCGGCGAGTGCACCGGCGTCCGCGCCGCGCTCAGCGCGCTGACCACGGAGGCGGAGCGGATCGACCTGGTGCTGCTGGACCTCACGATGCCGGACGGATCCGGCATCGACGTCCTGCGGCGCATCCGCGGAGCCGGGAGCGCGATAGACGTGATCGCGGTGACGAGTGTCCGCGATGTCGAGGCCGTGCGGCGGATGTCGGCGCTCGGCGTCGCCCAGTATCTGCTCAAGCCGTTCCCGTTCGCCGTCTTCCGCGAACGCCTGCTGCAGTACCGCGACCGGCACGAGCGCGCGATCGCCCTCGCCGGAGCCGCCAGCCAGGAGGAGATCGACGCCCTGATCGGCGGACCGACGACCGGGACGATCGCCCTCCCGAAGGGACTCGCGGTCGAGACGCTGCAGACGGTGACCGCCGTGCTGCGCGCCCACGGCGACCTCTCGGCGGCGGAGGCCGCACCCCTCGTGGGCGTGTCGCGGGTCACCGCGCGACGCTACCTGGAGCACCTCGTCGCCCAGCAGATCGCGATCCGCGCCCCGCGCTACGGGGCGCCGGGACGTCCGGAGACCGCGTACCGCCTGGCCGGAACGGGAACGGCTTCACACTGACCGTCCCGCCCGTCGCCGTGGTCGGCGCGCCCTCACCGCGGTGATAGCGTCGTCCTGTCCTCAGGGCGGGGTGAGAGTCCCCACCGGCGGTGTCGCGGCATGGTCCGCGCGAGCCCGCGAACGGTCCCCATGGTGGGGACCGCCGATCCGGTGCGATTCCGGAGCCGACGGTCACAGTCCGGATGAGAGAGGACAGAAGGAGCAGTCCACCATGCCCAGAATCGCCATCGTCGCCGCGCAGTGGCACGCCGAGATCGTCGAACAGGCCGTTTCCGCCTTCATCGAGCGCCTCGCCGAGCTCGGCATCGACCAGGTCGACGTGTTCCGCGTTCCCGGGGCGTTCGAGATCCCGCTGCACGCGCAGCGCCTCGCCCGCACCGGTCGCTACGACGCCATCGCCACGAGCGCCCTCGTCGTGGACGGCGGCATCTACCGGCACGACTTCGTCGCCGGATCCGTCGTCGACGCGCTCATGCGCGTGCAGCTCAGCACCGACGTCCCGGTGTTCTCCGCGGTGCTCACCCCGCATCACTTCCACGAGCACGACGAGCACCAGGACTACTTCCGCCGGCACTTCTCCGTGAAGGGCCGGGAGCTCGCCGAGGCCGTGTCGGCCACCGTGCAGAGCCTCGCCGCGATCGGCTGACCGACTCACGAGGCCCGGCTCAGGCACGCCCGCCGTCGCTGAGGCGGATCTCAGCGCGGCAGGCGTCCCTCGTGCAGGACGGCGTCGGGGTCGGCGCTCGCCCGCACCGCCCGGAGCCGATCGAGGTCGGACTCCGTGGCGCACCGCTCGAGCGTCTGCCCCGGCGTGAGGAACGTCGGCACCGTCCGATCGGCGACCGCCGGCGCGAGCAGGTCGACCAGTCCCGCGATGCTCGCATCGCCGGGCTCGGTCGGCGCCCCGGGGAAGTCCGGCACGAGCGCGTGCAGGAGCCACGAGGCGGAGGCGAGCGAGGCGAACCCGGATCGTCGCGGTGCGTCGAGCGCTCCGCCCAGCATGCGCAGGTCGATCCCGACGATCGGCGCCTGCTCGGGCGCCTGACGGAACTCCGCCAGGGCGTCGATCGTCGCGTCGTCCAGTCGATCGAGCGCGACGGAGGCGCCCCGGCCCGCGGTCGGCTCGGTCGGCTCCCCCGAGGCCGCGGCGAGGGCGCAGAGCGAGGTCGGGCCTGCGGTCTCCCGCTGCACGGCGCCTGAACGACGGACGCCGTCGAGCAGCGCGTCGGCCGCGCCGTCGGCGGACAGCGCCTGGACGGTCAGGAAGCTCTTGCCCCGGATCGCCTCGGGCAGCATCGGGACGTCCGGCATCCGCATCGAGTTCGCGAACACGTTGAGCGTCGCGGGCGCCACCGCGGCGAGATCCCGCACGGCGCGGATCACGGCGGCGGTGTCCGCCGCGTCGAAGGTCAGCGCGGCGCCCCACTGCGCCGGGGCGCGGACGAGGTCGATCTCGAGCGCGGTGACGATCCCGACGACGCCGCCCGCCCCGCGCAGCGCCCACATCGCCTCGGGGTCGCTGCCGTCGTCGATGCGCTCGTGCGTGCCGTCGGGCCGCAGCACCCACGCGGCGCGCAGGTTGTCGGATCCGAGACCCGCCGTGCGGCTGAACCAGGAGTGCCCGCCGCCGAGCGTGTAGCCCGCGACGGAGACGACGGGGCTCGTCCCCGCGGGCGCCGCCCATCCGCTGCCCTCGAGCGCGTCGACGACGGCGCCCCAGCGCACGCCGCTGCCGACCACCACGACTCCGGCGTCGTGATCGATCTCGAGCCGGTCGAAGGCCGCCGTGCGCACGATCACCGCGCCGGACAGGTCCCCGGAGGCGCCGTGCCCGCTCGGCTGAACGGCGAGAGGCGTTCCCGCCTCGCGCGCGGCCGCGAGGATCAGGCGCAGGTCGTCGAGCCCTGCCGGGGCTGCGACGACCGCCGGCAGCTGATCGATCGAGAGGTTCCACGGGCGGCGGGCGGCGTCGAACCCGTCGTCTCCGGCACGGAGGAGGGATCCGTCGAGCCGACCGGGAAGGGAGTCGAACGCAGAGAGAAGGGGCATGACGCCACCCTAGGATGCCCCACGGACATTCCCTGCGGCGTCATGCCCCTGCGCGCTGCGCGGCCCTACTCCCCTGCGAGACCGCCGAGCAGGTGCCCGAACGAGCGCCCTTCTCCGAGGTAGTTGCCCGGATCGAAGGGATCCTTGTCGGCCGCGGGCTCCCGCCGGGCCATCGCCTCCGCGAGCTCCCGCGCGCCGCGCTCGACGCGCGTGCTGAGCGGCGCGACCTCGTCGGCATTCGCCCCCCAGTCGCTCGAGGCGGCGAAGACCCCCGTCGGCACGGGCTCCGCGTGCAGGTAGGTGAACAGCGGGCGGATCGCGTAGTCGATCGCGAGCGAGTGCCGCGCCGTGCCGGCGTTGGCCCCGATCAGCACGGGCTTGCCGGAGAGCGCATCCGGGTCGAGGACGTCGATGAAGGACTTGAACAGCCCGGAGTAACTCGTCGAGAAGATCGGCGTGACGGCGATCAGGCCGTCGGCCGAGACGACCGTGTTGATGGCCGAGTCCAGCGCGGGCGGGGCGAATCCGGTGAGCAGGTTGTTCGTGATGTCGTGCGCGAGATCGCGCAGCTCGATCACGTCGACGCTCACCTCGGAGCCCAGCTCGGTGAGCCGGTGCGCGGTCTCGGCCGCGAGGCGGTCGGCCAGCATGCGCGTGGACGACGGGTTGCTGAGCCCTGCGGAGATCACCGCGATGCGACGGGCGCCCATCTCAGTTCGCCCCCTTCGTGGCCGCGGCTCCGAACGACGAGCCCGCCGCGGCCGGGACCGCGCCGCCGTCCTGGTACGGCGACCCCGCGGTGAGGTTGTCGCCGCGGTTCGCACCGGGGCGCGCCTCACGAGAGGGCCCGTCGCCGTACACGGCCTTGACGCGCGCGGCATGGGTCGGCGCGTCCGGCACCGTGTCGGGGCGGTTCTGCGCCAGCTCCTTGCGGAGCACCGGCACGACCTCGCCGCCCAGCAGGTCGAGCTGCTCGAGCACGATCTTCAGCGGGAGCCCCGCGTGGTCCATGAGGAAGAGCTGACGCTGGTAGTCGCCGTAGTGGTCGCGCATCGCGGCGTAGCGGTCGATGACCTGCTGCGGGGACCCGACGGTGAGGGGCGTCATCTCGGTGAAGTCCTCCATCGACGGCCCGTGGCCGTAGACCGGGGCGTTGTCGAAGTAGGGACGGAACTCGTTCACCGCGTCCTGGGAGTTCGGGCGGATGAACGCCTGGCCGCCGAGCCCCACGATCGCCTGCTCCGGGGTGCCGTGACCGTAGTGCGCGAAGCGCTGCCGGTACAGCTCGATGAGGCGCTGGTAGTGCTCCTTCGGCCAGAAGATGTTGTTCGCGAAGAACCCGTCGCCGTAGTATGCGGCCTGCTCTGCGATCTCCGGCGTGCGGATGGAGCCGTGCCAGACGAACGGGGCGATGCCGTCGAGCGGGCGCGGGGTGGAGGTGAAGCCCTGCAGCGAGGTGCGGAACTTGCCCTCCCAGTCCACGACGTCCTTCGTCCACAGCTCGTGCAGCAGCGCGTAGTTCTCGATCGCGAGGGGCAGCCCCTGCCGGATGTCCTTGCCGAACCACGGGTACACCGGGCCCGTGTTGCCGCGGCCCATCATGAGGTCCATGCGGCCGCCGGAGACGTGCTGCAGCATCGCGTAGTCCTCGGCGATCTTCACCGGGTCGTTCGTGGTGATGAGCGTGGTCGAGGTGGAGACGATGAGACGCTCGGTCTGCGCGGCGAGCGCGGCGAGGAACGTCGTGGGGCTCGACGACCAGAACGGCGGGTTGTGGTGCTCGCCGATCGCGAAGACGTCGAGGCCGACCTCTTCGGCGTGCTTGGCGATCGTGAGGGTGTTCTGGATCCGCTCGCGCTCGCTCGGGGTCTCCCCCGTGACCGGGTTGCGGGTGATGTCGCTGACCGACATGAGGCCGAACTGCATGCCCGACCAGGTGCTCGACTCGCTCACTGTGTCTCCTTCAGATTTCTATTCACTTGAATATATCTGGTGAAACGCCGTCCTTCGAGAAGTATTCCCCGGATCCCGGACATCATCCATCCCGGCTTTCCCTCCCCTGTCCGTCATCCGCTCCCCGGACGCGCATCGCTCAGGGGACGGAGGGAAGCGGGCGGAGGGAGAAGCGAGCTGCCGGACAGGCCTCAGGCGAAGAGGCCGGCGCCGACGTACGAGCCCTTCTCCGCACCGGGCGGGATCGCCCAGACGCCCGAGCCGATGTGGCGGATGTACTCGCTCATGAGGTCGGTCGACAGGCGCTTCTGCAGGGTGACGAACTGCTCCGGCGAGCGCTGATAGGAGAGGAAGAACAGTCCGGCGTCGAGGCGCCCGAGGTCGCTGTTGCCGTCGACGTAGTTGTAGCCCCGCCGAAGGATCCTGATGCCGTCGTTGACCGTGGGATGTGCGAGCCGGACGTGCGAGTTCTCGTCGATCGCATGTCCGGCGAACTTCGGCTCCGTCATCTCCCCGCCGCCGGAGAGCGGAGCGCCGCTGCCCTTGGCGCGGCCGATCGTGCGGTCCTGCTCGGCGAGGCGGAGCCGATCCCAGGTCTCGACGAGCATCGCGATCTTGCGGGCCACCAGGTAGGAGCCACCGGCCATCCACGCGGGCTCGTCCTTCTCCGCCACCCACACGTGCTCGTCGAGGGCCGCCGCATCGTCGGAGAGGATGTTGGCGGTGCCGTCCTTGTAGCCGAACAGGTTGCGCGGCGTCTGCTGGTCGGCGGACGTGCGCGACGTGCGCCCGAAGCCGAGTTGCGACCAGCGCAGCCTCGCGCGCCCGAACGCGATCCGGCTCAGATTGCGCACCGCGTGCACGGCGACCTGCGGGTCGTCGGCGCAGGCCTGGATGCACAGATCCCCGCCCGTGTAGGCGGCGTCCAGCGCATCGCCGACGAAGCCCGGCAGGTCGGTGAGCACCGGTGGCCGCCGCGCGGCGATCCCGAAGCGGTCCCCCTCCGCGAGGAACAGCGAGGGGCCGAGCCCGAACGTGATCGTGAGCCCCGCGGCAGTGAGCCCCTGGGCCTCCCCGGTGTCGTCCGGCGGCGCCTGTGGAGATCCCCCGACCGCCCCGGACGCGCTGACGTCCAGGCCCTTCGTGAGCCGCGAGGCCGCATAGCTCCAGTCCTGCAGCAGTGAGATCAGGTCGTCCCGGCTCGCCCGCGGCATCATGTCGAAGCTCGCGAAGTGCAGATGCTCCTGCACGCGCGTCGTGATCCCCGCCTGGCGGGCGCCCTCGAACGCGTACTCGTCCGCGGGGGCCGATCCGCCCAGCACGCCGGTGGCGGCGACGGCGGCCGCACCGCCCGCACCGACGGCGATGCCGGCGACACCGCTGCCGAGCGCCCATCCGATCAGGCCGCGACGGCTGATGCCGCGACGATCGGACCCCTCGGCGGCGCTCCCCTCCGCGGGCTCGGGCGAAGGGGAGCGCCCCTCCTCGGACTCAGGCGCGGTCATCTCAGCCCAGGATCGTGCTGGTGAGCTTGGAGAGCGGCTCGGCGAGCGCGTTCAGAAGGTCGGTGAGGTCGCGCTTCTGCGTCTCGGTCACGGTCGAGTACGGGGCGAAGCCGTCCTTCAGCGAGCCGTGCACGGCCAGCTCGGCCTCGAGCGCGGAGAAGCCGCGGTCGATCTGCGCGACCAGCTTGCGCCCCTCGTCGCCCTTGCCGTCCGCGAAGTCCCGGACCAGCGAGAACGCCATCTTCGAGCCCTCGACGTTCGCGGCGAAGTCGGACAGGTCGGTTCCCGACCACCAGTCCTCCTCGCCGGTGATCTTGCCGTTGGCGACCTCGTCCAGCAGCGAGATCGCGCCGTTCGAGATGCCGGCGATGCCCTGCGCGTCCAGATCCTTGAGGAAGGCGTCGGAGTGGACGTGGTCGTACAGCTCCTGCAGGTCGGCGACGAGCTTGTCGGCGAAGGCACCGCGCTGCTCGGGCGTGGAGGGCGCCCAGTCCAGGTTCGCAGGGGTGGTGCCGTCGGAGTTCATCGCACCGGCGGCGGGAACCCACAGGTCCTTCTCGATGCGGTGGAAGCCGGTCCAGTCGATCCCGTCGGCCTTGGCGTCGAGCTCGCGGAAGTCGAGCCGCGGATCCAGCGTCCCGAGCTTGTCGGCGACCGGCTCGATCCGCTCGTAGTAGGAGCGCACGACGGAGAACTGGGCCTTCGCGGCCGCGTCGTCCCCCGTGCGATAGGCCTCTGCGAAGGTCTTCGCCGCGGGGAGAAGCTGGCCGACCTGGTCCTTGACGAAGGCCGCGTACAGGTCGACAGCCTTCTTCTTCTGCGCGGCGTCGCCCCCGGCTTCGGAGACCTTCTCGCCGGTCACGGCGAACGCCGTCTTGCCGACCCCGGAGCCGATCATCCCGGGCTTGCAGACCGTGAAGTACTTGCCGGGCTGCGCGACGACGGTGAGGGTCCGGGATGCTCCCGGAGCGACGTTCTCCACCTCGCCGACGATCCGGACCCCGTCCTCGGCGAGCAGGTAGAACTCGGTGACCTCGTCGCCCTTGTTGCTCACGTCGAAGGCGAGCGTGCCGCTGGTCGCGGTGCCGGCCGAGACGGCGCACCCGTCGGCCGTCGACGAGACGGTGAGGCGTCCGGCGGCGGACACGTCCGCCTTGGCGACGCACCCGGTGAGGGCGAGGCCGAGGGCGGCGGCGGCGCCGAGGACGGCGATCGATCGGCGGGCGAGGGTCATGAGGCTCCTTCGGGAGTGGCGGTCGGCGAGGCGACCCGGGCGGCGTGCTCCCCGGCGACGGGCGCGCCGGAAGCCGCTCCTGCGGCGGTGGACGGGGAATCGGAGAGCGCCGCGGCACGCGACGCAGGGCGGC
This sequence comes from Microbacterium sp. MMO-35, assembly GCF_037147555.1. Classification (NCBI taxonomy): domain Bacteria; kingdom Bacillati; phylum Actinomycetota; class Actinomycetes; order Micrococcales; family Microbacteriaceae; genus Microbacterium; species Microbacterium sp. MMO-35. The sequence goes on along the minus strand of NZ_JBBCVH010000004.1, from coordinate 355,979 downwards.
GCAGGCCGCGCACGAACAGTGTGCCGACGACCAGGAGGTAGAGGGCCCAGGCGATGACCTGGATCCAGCTCATCCTCGGCATGAAGCCGACCGTGGCCTGCAGCAGGACGGCGAGCGCGCTGTCCGGGCGGATGGCGGAGGTGACGTCGAACGCCCAGCCGAACGGCAGCCCCGCCCAGCCCACGAGCACGGCGCCCGAGGCGTCGAGCGGTGCCGCCGACGTGAACGGCCCCGGCACGACGCCCGCCTCCTGCAGGTCGCTGATCGCGTAGGCGAGGACGCCCGCCGCGATGATGACGAGGAAGCCGCCGGTCCAGGTGAAGAAGCGGGACAGGTCCAGGCGCACCGCGCCGCGGGCCAGCAGCCAGCCGGCGAGCACGGCGACGACGAGGCCGAGTGCCGCCCCGAGGATGGCGGAAGGGGCGTCGCCGAAGGACTGCACCATCGACCAGAGCAGGAGGGTGGTCTCCACGCCCTCGCGTGCGACCGAGACGAAGCCGACCAGGACGAGCGCCCAGACGGTGCCCGCCTCGAGGGCGCGATCCACGCCCCCGTGCAGTGTCGCCTTCATCGTGCGGCCGGCCTTGCGCATCCAGAAGATCATCCAGGTGACCATGGCGACCGTGACCAGCGACAGCGTGCCGCCGATGATCTCCTGCCCCTGGAAGGTGAGCGCGTAGGCGCCGAACGTGAGCACCGCGCCGATGGCCAGGGCGAGGAGCACGGCGGCGCCGACGCCCGTCCCGAGCCGGGGAAGCACGTCCCTGCGGTCGAGGCGCTTCAGGTAGGCGACGAGGATGCCGACGACGAGCGCGGCTTCGAGGCCTTCACGAAGGCCGATGAGGAAGGTGGCGAACACGGGAGGGGCTGTTCCTGACGTTTCTGAGGTAAGGCATCCCTTACCTCAGAAAGCGTAGCACCCGTCCTCCGCGTTTCCGCATCGTGGGCGTCGCTCTGTGACGGACGGCCCCCCGACGGCCGTGCCGCCCGGGCCCGGAGTAATCCTCGGCAACATTCGCGCCGGGGCCGGCCACCCGGACCTAGCCTCGCCTCATGGCCGAACTGAACCTCCCGATCCTCGATCTGTCCCAGCTCGACGCCGGAGAGGAGGCGGCGGCCCGATTCCGCGGCGACCTGCGCGCGGCGACCCACGACGTCGGGTTCTTCTACCTGACCGGGACCGGGGTCACCGACGAGCTCGAGCGGCGCCTGCACCGGGCGGCGAAAGACTTCTTCGCGCTGCCGGAGGACGACAAGCTGGCGATCGAGAACGTGAAGAGCCCGCATTTCCGCGGCTACACGCGCATCGGCGGCGAGCGCACCCAGGGTGCGGTGGACTGGCGCGAGCAGATCGACATCGGTCCCGAGCGGACCGCGGTCCACGGAGGCCCCGGCTACAACCGGCTGATCGGCCCGAACCTGTGGCCCGAGGCACAGCCCGAGCTGCGGGAGGTCGTCGCGGAGTGGCACGAGCACCTCTCCGGCGTCGCGCGCAAGCTGCTGCGGGCCTGGGCGCTCGCGCTCGGCGCGGCGGAGGACTACTTCGAGTCGAACTTCGGCGATCCGTCGACGCTCATCAAGATCGTCCGTTACCCGGGCTCCCACGAGCCGGAGCCGCAGCAGGGCGTCGGTGCGCACAAGGACTCCGGCGTGCTCACCCTGCTGTGGGTGGAGCCGGGCAAGGGCGGCCTCCAGGTCGAGCGCGACGGCACCTGGGTCGACGCTCCTCCGGTCGACGGCGCGTTCGTCGTCAACATCGGCGAGCTCCTGGAGTATGCCACCGACGGCTACCTCAAGGCGACGAACCATCGCGTGGTCTCGCCGAAGGCTCCCGAGGAGCGGATCTCGATCCCCTTCTTCTTCAATCCCGCCCTCGACGCCCGCCTGCCGCTCATCGAGCTTCCCGCCGAGCTCGCCGCCCAGGCGCGCGGAGTCACCAAGGATCCCGCGAATCCGATCCACGCGCTGTACGGCGAGAACGCGCTGAAGTCGCGCCTGCGCGCGCACCCCGACGTCGCCGCGATCCACCACGCGGACCTGGTCGGCGCACCGGCCTGATCCACGGCGCGGAGGGTGTCAGCCGTCCAGGACTCCGTCCAGCTGAGCGAGCACGGGCTCCCTGCTCATCTCGATGTGCGCGTACATCAGCGCCGCCGCGAGCGAGCCGCGTCCGTGCGCGATCGCCTCGACGAGGTCGACGTGCTCATCGGTCTGCTCCCGGTCCCTGGCCTCCCTGGTCAGCCGGAACACCCACTCCATGCGCCCCGCGAGGGGACCGAGGCTGCGCAGCAGCAGGCGGCTGCCGCTGAGGCGGACGACCTCGGAATGGAAATCGATGCTCGCCGCCCGTGCGACCTGGGGATCCGCGACGGACGCCGCCTCGTGCAGCTCGTCCAGCCGGTCGATGCTCTCCGACCCGTCGCGCACGCGCTCCGCTGCGCGCTGCGCGGCGAACGGCTCGAAGCAGAGGCGGGTGTCGAAGAGGTCGTGCACGTCGGCGCGGGTGAGCGGCGTGACGTTCGCACCCCTGTGTCGGGACGCGATGACGAACCCCTCGGCCTCGAGGCGCTGCAGCGCCTGGCGGACGGGGATGCGGGACACCTCGAAGCGCTCGGAGAGCTCGCGCTCCTTCAACCAGGCGCCGGGCGCCGTCTCGCCCTCGATGATGGAGCGCAGGACGTCGCGGTAGACGCGATCGGCGAGCGCGAGCGCCGCGTGCTCCGCCTCAGGACCGCTCTCCATCGCCCATCCTCTCCCCCATCCGCCGGAACACGGGCGGGAACAGTCCCCCACCGCCGAGGTGATCGCGCTCGTCGTACCCGGCGCGCATCACATCGAACAGCGCCTGTGCGTCGTCGCGGACGGCGTGCAGGTCGACGCCGTCGATCGCTCCGTCGCGCATCACGACCCGGCCCGCGACCATCGTAAGGCACGCGTCCCGCGCGCTTCCGGCCAGCACGAGGTTGCGCAGCGGGTCCTCGATCGGCCCGAAGCGCACATCCGACAACCGGAAGGCCGTGAGGTCGGCGGACGCGCCCTCGGCGATGCGCCCGAGATCCGGGCGGTGCAGCGCCCTCGCGCCGCCGAGCGTCGCGGCCTCGATGTAGCCGGCGAGGTCCCCGGCGGCCAGCGAGCGGTTCTGCACCTTCGCGACGGACACGCCGGTGTCGATGCCGCGGATGAGGTCGGGCGGGAACGAGTCGGTGCCCAGCGAGATGTTCAGCCCCGCGTCACGGTAGCGCCCGAACGTCTCCAGCTCGGAGCCGTAGCGCGCGTTCGTGAGCGGACAGTGCACGATCGAGACGCCGGCGTCGACGAGCGTCGCGAGATCGCCGCGGTCCTCGCCCCACACCCGGGGATTGACGTCGAGGAAGACGCCGTGCGGGATGATCAGCCGGTCGTCCAGCAGCCCCTGCGCGCGGATCAGCTCGAGCGGGGTGCAGCCGTAGCGCTCGAGGATCCAGTCCCGTTCGAAATCGCCCTGGAGGGCGTGCAGGCGGACCAGTGCTCCGCGCTGCCGCGCCGCGTCCGCGGTCGCGGCGAGCAGCTCGGGGGTCAGCGTCTCGATGCGGCAGGGCAGGAACACGGGCGTGAGCAGCGGATCCCTCCAGGACCGGACCGTGTCGTGGAAGCGGATCGCCTCGGCGAGGCCCGCGACCCCCTCCGCCTCGTCGAACGCGATGTCGCGCCGTCCGTCCCGCACGACGTTGACGCCCGAGCGATAGGACGGCCCGAGGAATCCGCGCAGCCCGAGCGTGCGCGAGTACTCCGCCATCGTGAGGAAGTCGTCGGCGGTCTCCGCCCAGACCGAGTGCACCTCGGAGGCGATCGGCATGTAGCTGGTGATGCCGTGCAGGGCGAGCTGTACGAGCGCGATCTCGCGGATGCGCCGGCGCTGGGCCGTGTCGAAGACGTGGCGCCGGCGCAGGAGGTAGTCCGCGGACCACTGCAGGCGCCGGGCGTGCTCCGCGGTGGACCACGAGTCGAGGATCAGGTGGTCGATGTCGGTGAGGGCGTCCAGGTCGATCAGACCGGGCATGAGCAGGCTCTCGCCGAGCTCCATCGTGCGCTCGACGTCGCGCGGCGCCTCCGCCCGGGGGCCGACGAACGCGATCCGCTCCCCCTCGATGACGACCGCGCCGTCGCGCAGCTCGACGGGGGCTGTGCCGTCGAAGGCAAGGACATGATCGGCGGTGATCAGGGTGCGCACAGGTCTCATTCTCCCGAGAGTCGATTGGTATCCAAAAGCCGAGCTTTCTCCGCGAGATGCCCCCGAAACGACGGGGATTGGTCAGAAGTGGCTTTCGTTTGGTATACATATCCTACTGGTTTGGTATACAATTCCAGCAACCCCCGTCCCCGAGCATCAAGGAAGATCGTGACGGACACCCTGCCGACGGCCCCGAAGACCGAGGCCGTCATCATGCCGAAGATCGCCACCGGCCGCTCCCTCCTCGGGACGGCCTGGCTGCGCATCAAGCGCAGCAAGATCGCGCTCGTGTCGCTCGGCGTCGTCGTCGCGATCATCCTGTTCGCGCTCCTCGCGCCGGTCCTCACCGCGATCGAGGGCCAGGACCCGTTCACGACGCACACCGGCCCCGACATGCTGGACGACTTCAACACCCCGGGCCTGCCGCTGCCGCAGTTCATCTATCCGTCCGCCCAGCACTGGCTCGGCGTCGAACCGGGTCTCGGCCGCGACCTCTTCGCACGGCTCGCCTACGGCGCCCAGGTGTCGCTGACGATCGCGCTGCTGGCGACGCTGGTCTCGGTCGTGCTGGGAACGATCCTGGGCGCGGCCGCCGGCTTCTTCGGCGGGAAGGTCGACATGGTCATCAGCCGCCTGATCGACCTGTTCCTCGCCTTCCCGCACCTGCTCCTGGTGCTCTCGCTCACGCCCATCCTGCAGTCCCGCCTGCGGGGCACCGCACTCGGGCAGGGCAGCTTCGTACCGATCGCCTCCCTCGTGATCATCCTGGGATTCTTCGGCTGGGCGTATCTCGCCCGCGTCGTCCGCGGCCAGGTGCTCAGCATCCGGGAGCAGGAGTACATCGAGGCCGCGCGCTCCTACGGCGCATCCAAGCGCACGATCCTGTTCACCCAGGTCATCCCGAACGTGTCCGGCGTCGTGCTCGTCTACGCGACCATGATGATCCCCACGAACATCTCGGCCGAGGCCGCGCTCTCCTTCCTCGGAGTCGGCGTCAAGGATCCGACGCCGTCCTGGGGACAGATGCTCAACGCCGCCCAGTCCGGCAACTGGTACCTCGTCGATCCCTGGTTCCTGTTCGTCCCCGGCATCGCGCTGGTCATCACGGTCCTCGCGTTCAACCTGCTCGGCGACGCCGTGCGCGATGCGCTGGATCCCAAGGCCTCGCGCAGCTGACCCCTAGTTCGCCCCACCACCCACCCCGAGAAAAGAAGCACCATGAGACACAGTCGTCCCCTGTTCGCCGCCTCCGTCGTGGCCGTCGCGCTCGCCGTGACCGGCTGCGCGGCCGGATCCGCGCCGAGCGGCTCCGCGTCCGGCTCCTCGAACGCGAACAACCCCTACGCCCCGCACGTCGTGAACGAGGGCTTCAGCACCAAGGGCGGAAACGTCAACGTGCTGATGTCGAGCGACTTCCAGACGCTCGACCCGGGCAACAGCAACTACGTCCAGACCGCCAACGTCGGTCAGCTCTACTACCGCACGCTGACCATGGCCAAGGAGACGGCCGGCCAGCCGCCGAAGATCGTCCCCGATCTCGCGACCGACCTCGGCAAGGTCTCCTCGGACGGCCTCACCTGGACGTACACGCTCAAGGACGGCCTCAAGTACGAGGACGGATCCCCGATCACCTCCGCCGACATCAAGTACGGCATCGAGCGCACCTTCGCCCGCGACGTCTACACCCAGGCCCCGCAGGAGCTGAACGCGGTCCTCGACGCGGACACCTACAAGGGCCCGTACACCGGCGGAGACCTCGCCGCCGTGGAGACCCCGGACGCGAAGACCGTGATCTTCCACCTGAAGCAGCCGTACCCCGACTTCCCCTCGCTCGCATCGCGCTCCAACAGCGCCCCGGTGCCGCAGGCGAAGGACACCAAGCTCGACTACACGAACCACCCGATCTCGTCGGGGCCGTACATGATCTCGAGCTACGACCGCGGCCGCGAGCTCAAGCTCGTGCGCAACCCGAACTGGGACGCGAAGACCGATGAGAACCGCACGGCCCTGCCCGACACGTTCTCCTTCTCGCTGTCCACGGCGCAGGCGACGATCAGCCAGCAGCTCCTGAGCGACTCCGACCCGACCGCGATCACGCTGGACTCGAACGGCGCCCTGCAGGCCTCGGATGCGGCGCGTCTCACCGATGCGACCATCAAGCCGCGTACCGCCGCCGGACTGCTCGGCTGCACCGACGTGCTGAACCTGAACACCACCACGATCACCGATCCGGACGTGCGCCACGCTCTCGCGCTCGCGATGGACCGCGCCGCGATCCAGGTGCAGTACGGAGGCAAGCGCTTCGGCCAGCTGACGAACTCGTACCTGAACGACGCGCAGGTGGGCTGGATCCCGCCGACGATCGACCTCGACCCGAACGGCAAGCCGAAGCTCGACGAGGCGAAGAAGCTCCTGCAGGGCAAGACCGTGCCGAAGACGCTCACCTACGGCTACTCGAACGCCACCGAGCGGTTCAAGAACCTCGGCACCGTGCTGCAGCAGAACTTCAAGGAGCTCGGCATCGACCTGCAGATGGTCGCGATCCCCGCGCCGAACTACTACACCACCCTCGCAGGCGACCAGATGCCGGACATCGCGCGCGCCGGCTGGTGCGGCGGCGCGGCCTCCGCATCGACCCGCACGACGGTCGACCCGAACCTCGGCCCGAGCCTGGACGGCACGACCTACGGGTTCAGCAACATCTCGCGCTACTTCGACCCCACCATCTCGGGCGAGATGTACAAGCTGCGCGACACCAACGGCTCGTCCGAGGAGCTCAACACCGAGTGGACGAAGCTCTACAACAAGGCCATGGAGACCTACCCGATCGTGCCGCTGTTCCGCACGTACACCTCGAGCGTCGTCGGATCCAAGATCCAGAACGCCCAGGTCGGGTACTTCTTCGGAAGCATCGACCTGTCCACCGTCGGCGTCAAGAACTGACGCCTCACCCCTGAAAGGACGGGGCCGGCCGGCAGCATCGGCCGGCCCCGCACGGGACAGCAATGTTCGGATTCCTCGTCCGCCGCGTGGCGGGCCTCGTCATCCTTCTCCTCGTCGTGAGCTTCGTCACGTTCGCGCTCTTCCAGATCGGCCCCTCCGACCCCGCAGCGGCCGCCTGCGGGCAGGAGTGCACGCCCGAGCGCATCGAGCAGGCGCGCATCGCGCTCGGCATGGACAAGCCCTTCTTCGTGCAGTACTTCGCCTACCTCTCCGGCTTCATCGGCCCGCGGATGATCGGCGCCCCGGGTGCGGAGCAGCTCTGCGCCTGGCCGTGCCTGGGCAAGTCCTTCCAGACCAACGAGAACGTCACCGACGTGCTCGCCCGCGCCCTTCCGTACACGCTGTCGATCGCGGTCGGCGCCGTCGTGCTGTGGACGATCGCCGGCGTCGGGCTCGGCCTGCTGGCTGCGCTGCGCAAGGGCAGGCCGACGGACAAGATCATCGTCGGCGCCGCCTCGGTGGGGGTCTCGCTGCCGATCCCCGTCACCGGTCTCCTGCTGCTGCTCGTCTTCGTCAGCACGCTGCACTGGCTGCCGTTCACCAGCAACCAGATCTTCAGCCCCGCCGGCCCCGAGGGCCCGGCCGCCTGGTTCACGAACTACCTGCTGCCCTGGATCGCGCTCGCGGTGCTGTTCAGCGCGCAGTACATCCGCATCACCCGCAACAACATGATCGAGACATTCGGCGAGGACTTCATGCGCACCGCCCGCGCCAAGGGCCTCGGACGGCGCGCCATCGTGTTCCGGCACGGCGTCCGCGCCGGCATCACCCCGATCGTCACGATGCTCGGCCTCGACATCGGCGCACTCCTCGGCGGCGCCGTGCTCACCGAGCAGATCTTCTCCGTCCCCGGCCTCGGATTCACCGCGGTGCACGCGGCCGTGGCCGGCGACCTGCCCGTGACGATGGCGATCACCATGCTCGCCGCGTTCTTCATCATCACCGCCAACGTCATCGTCGACCTGGTCTACGCCGGCATCGACCCCAGAGTGAGGATCAGCTGATGGCCTCCCCCTTCCTGGACATCCGCGACCTGCGGGTGGACTTCCCCACGGACGACGGGCTCGTGCACGCCGTCAACGGCATGGATCTCACCCTCGAGCGCGGCGACACGATCGGCATCGTGGGCGAATCCGGATCCGGCAAGACGGTCACCAGCCAGACCCTGATGGGACTGCTCAAGGGGACCAGCGCGCGGGTCAGCGGGCAGATCCTCTTCGAGGGGACCGACCTCGTGCCGCTCAGCGAGAACGAGATGCGCCCCTACCGGGGCCGCAAGATCGGCATGATCTTCCAGGATCCGCTGTCGGCCATGCACCCCTTCTACACGGTCGGCACGCAGATCGCCGAGGCGTACCGCGTGCACAACGCCGTGAGCGCGAAGGCGGCCAGGGCCCAGGCGATCGACATGCTCGCGCGGGTCGGGATCCCGGATCCGGTCTCCCGCTACGACTCCTACCCGCACGAGTTCTCGGGCGGCATGCGGCAGCGTGCGATGATCGCGATGGCCCTGATCTGCGAGCCGGAGCTCCTCATCGCCGACGAGCCCACCACGGCACTGGACGTGACCGTCCAGGCGCAGATCCTGGACCTCATCGCCTCGCTCCAGCAGGAGACCGGATCCGCGGTCGTCTACGTCACGCACGACCTCGGCGTCGTCGCCGAGGTCTGCCAGCGCGTCGTCGTCATGTACGGCGGTCAGTGCGTCGAGCACGCCACGGTGCAGGACGCGTTCGCGCACACCGCCCACCCGTACACGAAGGGGCTGCTCGCCTCGATGCCCTCGATGGCGGACGACGCCGGCAGGCTCACGCCGATCCCGGGGTTCCCGCCCTCTCTGCTGAACCTTCCGCAGGGCTGCCTGTTCGCCGAGCGCTGCCCGGTGCGGCACCTGGTGCCCGGGGATCGCTGCATCACCGAGCGGCCGGAGCTGCACGGGGCCGGATCGCACCGCTCCCGGTGCCACCTGTCCGAGAACCTCGGCGTCGCGGATGCCCCCGGCGCCCCCACGATGACGGAGGCCGCACGATGAGCGCACCGCTGCTGCAGGTCGAGTCCCTCACCAAGCACTTCTCTGTGTCGAAGGGCTTCCTCCGCCCGAAGAGCACCGTGCGCGCCGTCGACGGGGTCTCGTTCAGCCTCGAGCGCGGCCAGACGCTGGGCCTCGTCGGCGAGTCCGGGTGCGGCAAGTCGACGACGGGCCGCCTGCTCATGCGCCTGCTGACGCCGACCGCCGGCAGCATCCGACTCGACGGCGCCGACGTCGCGGGGCTCACCGGGTCCGAGCTGCAGGACTTCCGCCGGCGGGTGCAGATGGTGTTCCAGAATCCGGCATCGTCGCTGAACCCCCGACAGAGCGTGGGCGCCGCGATCGCCGCGCCGCTGCGCGCGCAGGGCATCGCCCCGAAGGAGGGCCTGAAGGCGCGCGTGCAGTCGCTCATGGATCGCGTCGGGCTGCGGCCGGAGCACTACAACCGCTTCCCTCATGAGTTCTCCGGCGGGCAGAAGCAGCGCGTCGGGATCGCCCGCGCGCTCGCGCTCGAACCCGACGTGGTGATCTGCGACGAGCCCGTCTCGGCGCTGGACGTGTCGGTGCAGGCGCAGGTGATCAACCTGCTCCAGGACATCCAGGACGACACCGGGATCTCCTACGTGTTCATCGCCCACGACCTCTCCGTCGTCAAGCACTTCGCGAACGATGTGGCCGTGATGTACCTCGGGAAGATCATGGAGATCGGCACCAGGGACGAGGTGTTCGACGCGCCCCGGCATCCCTACACGCAGTCGCTGCTGTCGTCGGTGCCCTCGCCGGACCCGAACGCCGACCGCAGCGGACGCATCCGCCTGTCCGGAGACCTGCCGCACCCGTCGAACCCGCCGAGCGGCTGCGTGTTCCGCACGCGCTGCCCCGTGTTCGCCCTCCTCGACGAGGAGAGGAAGAGGATGTGCGTGGAGCAGGTGCCCACCGGCGCCGTCGCCTGCCACCACCCCGCCGAGGCCGCCGCGTTCGCGGCGAGCTCCCCCGAAGAGAGGAAGATCCTTGCTGATTCGTGACGCCCGCCCCTGGGGCGGCCCCGCATCCGACGTCGTGATCGAGGACGGCCGCATCGCCGCCGTGCGCCCCCACGATGAGAGCGTCCCGCTCGGGGCAGGAGACGTCGACGGTCGCGGCCGGCTACTGCTGCCCTCGTTCAGCGACGTGCACGTGCACCTGGACTCCTCGCGCATCGGGCTGCCGTTCCGGGAGCACACGGGCGCCCCCGGGGTGTGGGCGATGATGATGAACGACCGCCGCAACTGGCGCAACACCGACGTGCCCCATGCCGAGATCGTCGCCGGGACCCTGGAGAGGATGATCGCGCGCGGCACCACCCGGGTCCGGTCGTACGCGCAGGTCGACGTGGACTGCAAGCTGGAGAAGTTCGACTCGGTGATGGCCGCCAAGGAGAAGTTCGCCGGAGCCGCCGAAGTGCAGGTCATGACGTTCCCGCAGGCCGGGATCCTGCTCGAGGAGGGCACCGTCGACTATCTCGAGGAGTCCCTCAAGCAGGGCGCCGACGTCATGGGCGGGATCGACCCCTCTCAGCTCGACCGCGACCCGGTGCGTCACCTCGACGTCGTGTTCGGTCTCGCCGAGAAGTACCAGGTCGAGGTGGACATCCACCTGCACGAACCCGGACACCTCGGCGTGTTCAGCACCGACCTCGTGCTCGAGCGGGTGCGGGCTCTGGGCATGCAGGGCAAGGTCACCCTGTCGCACGCGTACGAGCTCGGCGGCGTGGACGAGGCCACGAGTCGCCGCCTGATCGAGGAGTTCGCCGAACTCGACATCGCCATGGCGAGCGTCGCCCCGGCCGCGCGCAACCAGCTCTCGCTCGTCGCCCTCACCGAGGCGGGCGTGCGCTTCGGGCTCGGCGAGGACGGCCAGCGCGACTACTGGAGCCCCTACGGCAACGGCGACATGCTGGACCGCACCTGGCAGCTCGCATTCACCAACAACTTCCGCCGCGACGAGCACATCGAGATGTGCCTGGCCATCGCGACGATGGGCGGAGCCGCCATCATGTCGCACGACGTGCCGCGCCTGGCGGGAGTGAAGGACCGCCCCGGCACGGCGATCGGCGACCGGGCCGACCTGCTGCTCGTGGACGGGCAGACCCCCACCAGCGCCGTGATGGACCGCGGCACCGACCGGACCGTCCTGCACGACGGACGCGTCGTCGCCGATGGGCTCCGTGTCCTCGCGAGCTGATCGGGTCGACGGCCATGTCGTCCCGGCCGGACGCGCGGGGGGCCGCGCCCGGCCGGCGCCGACGGGGACCGCCGCCCGAGCCCTCGCGCTCGGCGCCGCGCTCCTCGTCGGCGTCAATCTGAGACCGGCGATCACCTCGGTCTCCGCGCTGCTGGATCAGGCGACGAGCGAGTTCGGCCTGGGCGGAGTGGAGCGCAGCCTCCTCGCGACGCTTCCCGTGATCGCCTTCGGTCTCACCGCGTTGCTCGGGCCGCTGCTGGCGCGGCGGTTCGGGACGACCCGCGCGATCCTCGCCGCGATGTCGGCGCTCGCCGCGGGCCTCGTGCTGCGCGTCCTCAGCGGGTGGATGCTGCTGCCGGGCACGTTCCTCGCGGGGGCGGCGATCATGGTCGCCGCGACGCTGCTGCCGCCGTACCTCAAGGCGCTCGGTGCGAGCGGACTCTGGGTGGGCCTCAGCAGCATGTCCTTCGGCATCGGCGCGGCGCTCGGCGCCGGACTCGCCGTGCCCCTGGATGAGGCGTTCGGCCTGCGCCCGGCCCTCGCCGCCTGGAGCGTGCTCGCGGTGCTCGCCGCGCTGGCGATGCTCGCGGTGGGCCGCGGATCGGCGGCCACCGCGCCGATCCGCGAGCCGGTCTCGATCCCCGCCGACGCACGGGTGTCCGTCGCCGTGATGACGGCTGTCTTCTCGCTGCAGGCGCTGCTGTACTTCGCCGTCACCACCTGGCTTCCGTTGATGCTGTCCTCGCACGGCGAATCGCGGGCGGCCGCCGGCGGGCTCCTGGGCTGGTTCAGCCTGATCGGGCTCGTGCCGACCCTGGTGGCGCCGGTGATCGCGCGCCGGCGCCGGATCCTCACGTGGTTCGGTCCCGGCCTCGGTCTCGTCATGGCAGCGGGCTTCGTGTGGTTCGCCCTGGACGGCGGTCATGATCCGGTGGTCGTGACGGTGCTCGGGATCGCGCAGAACGCCGGCTTCGGGCTCGCCATGGGGCTGCTCGTCAGCCTCGCCACCGACGAGTCGTCCGCGGGGATCCTCTCGGCGATCGCCCAGGGCGCGGGCTACGCCGTCGCCGGCATCGGAAGCCTGCTGCTCGGCGTCGTCCACGACGCGACCGGCACCTGGACGCCGAGTCTGCTGATCATGGCGGTCTGCGCGCTGCTGCTCGCGGGATCCGTGGCGCTCGTGATCCGCCGCCGTCCGGTGTCGCTGATCCGGCGCTGACCACGCCGTCGCTCCGCTGCGCCGCGAGAACCACCTCCTGCACGAGAGACGACGTCTGATGTGATGTCTCGCGCAGGACGTGGTTTCTCGCGCGGATCCCGATCGCGAGCGGGATCAGATGTCGGGTCCGCCACCGGCGACGATGTCCCTCAGCGCCTGCACGTGCGCCTCGAACGCCCGCGCACCGGACGCTGTGGCGCGCACCCAGGTGCGCGGCCGGGTGCCGACCTGCCCCTTCCTGCTGACGACGTAGCCGGCGTCCGACAGCGCGGCGATCGCCTTGCTCACCGCGGAGTCGTTCGCCTGCAGCACGTGCGCGAGCGTCGCGAAGTCCATCTCCACGCCATCGCGCAGGGCAGCCATCATCGAGAAGCGGATCGCGCCGGCGAAGGTGTCATCGAGGCGCATTCGCGGATGCGGCTCAGTCATCGCGACCGGCCGGCCAGAGCGCCGCGACGACGAAGAGCGCCAGGATCGCGCCCGCGGCGATGCCACCGATCGTGCCGCCGTGCAACGGGGTCGCGAATGCCGGAATCGGCGCGACGCAGGTGATCACGGCGGAGATCGCGAACGCCGTCCATTGAGGGGGACGCCATGCCGCACCGATCGCGGGCACTGCGTCGAGCGCGGGCTGCGCGGCGAGCCGCTCGTGCATGCCGTCCGTGTCGTCGATGCGGCGCTCCTCAGTCATCGCCGCGTCCCGGGAGCCGACTGACGATCGCCGCCAGGACCAGGACCACGGCCCCGAGGGCGAAGCCGAGCGCCGGCGCGAGCGCTGGACGCGTGCTGGTGAGGAGCACCATCGCCGCCGCGGCGGATGCGCCGAACCCGAACATGGTCCACTGCGGCGCCCGCCAGGTGTCGCCCAGATCCGCGCACCACCGTGTCAGCACCGCGATCAGGGAGAGGATCACGACGGCGCACACCCCCAAGGAGCTGACGCCGGGGCCCCATCCCGGGACCGCCGCCACCCCGCTGAGGGCGACGCTGATCGCGAGGCAGGCACCCACCGCCAGCGTGCCGACCCGTGCCGTGCGGGTGAACGGCGCCCGCGCGGGCGCAGTGCGGGAAGGGTCGTACCGCCCGTCATGGCGCAGAGACAGACCGGCCGAGAGTCCTCCGGCGAGGAAGAGCAGTGAGGGCAGGGGAAGCCAGAACCACGAGAAGGCGCCGAGGAACCCATCGATGAGAACGAGCGCGAGCCCGAGCAGGGCACCGGTGATGGCGAGGCCGTAGTAGGCGACCGCACGCGCACCCCGAAGCACGCGGCGGGCGCCGTATCCTTCCCGGACTTCGCGCGCGAGAAACGACCAGATGAGGAGGACGGCGAGGAGGCTCATCGGTGCGATGGGCAGGTCGGGATTCTGCCGATGCAGCCCCCAGGCGATGAAATAGACGCCGACGTACAGGGCGGATGCGATGCCTTCCACGATGTACAGACGCCCGAGCCGCCGCAGATCGAGCACGCCGTCGGCACGCTGCCGGACGTCGGGCAACACGTCCAGATAGGCCTGCGCGGTGACCGCATCCGGCTGTTCCAGGGGCTCCGCACCCCGCATGGCCCGCTCCTCCATCGATCCCCCCGAATCGCCGATCTCGCTTTCCTGAGGGAAAGCTTCTTCTGCTTTCCTACAGGAAAGTTGCGTCGGGATCAATGGCCGCGACGGGCCGGGTCCGACGACGGCACGGGATCCTGCCGAGCGGACGGGCTGTCGACGCGATCAGGCCGTGCGCTCGACGGGATCCCGTCCACTCGACGCCGGTGCGCGAGCCCGTCCGACCGCGGGGACAAGGGCGGGACAAAGGTCGAAGCCCGCCCCACACCGTGGGACGGGCCTCGCAAGAATGTTTTGCGCGATTGTACGCTGGCTGCCTTAGCGGCGGAGCCCCAGACGCTCGATCAGCGAGCGGTAGCGCTCGATGTCGACATCCTGGAGGTAGCCGAGCAGACGACGACGCTGACCGACGAGCAGGAACAGACCACGACGCGAGTGGTGGTCGTGCTTGTGCTCCTTGAGGTGCTCGGTGAGGTCCTTGATGCGCTGCGTCAGCATCGCAACCTGCACCTCGGGGGATCCGGTGTCACCGGGGTGCGTCGCGTACTCTTCGATGATCGCCTTCTTGACGTCTGCATCCAGTGCCATAGGTGATCCCCTTCCTCTTTGCTGCGCGGTGCCCGACGCCGAATGCGTGGGCTCTCTTTATCCGCGGCCGATCGAACGGCAACCGCGCAAGTCTATCAGCATGGAGAGGTCCCGTGCGCCGAGCCGGATCCCCGGCCCCCGCAGCGCCGCTACGCTCGACGGGTGAGCCATCTGATCGACCTGAGCCCGTTCCGGCAGAGCCCGGCGTTCGCCCGGATGTGGATCGGATCCACCCTCAGCGGCATCGGCGGGCAGCTCACGGTCGTGACCGTCATGCTGCACGTGTTCGAGCTCACGCAGAGCACCTTCGCCGTCTCCATGATCGCCGTCGCAGGACTCGTCCCGATGATCCTCGCCGGCCTCTACGGCGGCATGCTCGCCGACGCATTCGACCGCCGACGGGTCGCGCTCATCGCCGCCGTGATCACCTTCGCCGCGACCGCGCTGCTGGCGACCCTCACCTGGACGCACCGCGAGACCATCTGGTGGCTCTACGCGCTGAGCATGATCATCGCCGCGGCCAACTCGGTCGGAATGGCCACGCGCACCGCGATCGTGCCCCGCCTGCTCCCCCGTGAGCTGCTCGCGCCGGCCTCGGCGCTCAACGGCGTGGCCTTCGGCATGACCGTCATGGCGGGCCCCGCGCTCGCCGGCGTGCTCGTGGCGCTCACCGGCTATGGCTGGACCTACACGATCGACGTGATCCTGATGCTGTCCATGTTCCTCGGGCTGTGGACCCTCCCCGCTCTCAAGCCGGAGGGCGAGATCGTGCGCCCCGGCCTCGCCTCGCTCGTCGACGGCTGGCGCTTCCTCCGGCGCGCCGGCAACATCCGGATGCAGTACATCCTCGACATCTGCGCCATGACCTTCGGCCAGCCGCTGGCCCTCTTCCCCGCGCTCGGCACCGTGATCCTGGGCGGAGGAGCGGTCACCACGGGCCTGCTCACCGCAGCCGTCGCGGTCGGGACGTTCCTCTCGAGCCTGTTCTCGGGGCGGATCGTGCACTACCGCTGGCACGGCCGCGGCATCGCCCGGGCGGTGCAGGCCTACGGCGCGGCGATCGCGCTGTTCGGCGCCGTCCTGCTGATCGGCGCGCTCCTCCCGGCGGGACACGCCACTGCCGCCGCGCCCAACGTGCTGCTGATAGCGCTCGGCTGCCTCGCCCTGGCGTTCTCGGGAGCCGCGGACAACGTCAGCTCGATCTACCGCAACACGATGATGCAGGCGGCTGTCCCCGACACGATGCGCGGCCGCCTGCAGGGCGTCTTCATCATCGTCGTCGCCGGGGGCCCGCGCCTCGGCGCCCTCTACGCCGGAGCGCTGGCCTCGCTCACCGCACTGTGGTTCCCGCCGCTGCTCGGCGGGCTGCTCGTGATCGGTCTCGTCGCGCTGTTCGTGCGGCTCAGCCCGCGCTTCCGTGCGTACGACGCCGAGGATCCGCAGCCTTGATCGCCGATGGACCCGCAGCTCCGGCGCCGGCACGCTCCGCCCCCCGGTGACGCCGGCCACCTCTGACGCCGCCCTCGCCGGATTGTCCGACCCCCGGCGCAGACTGGCGGCATGAGCATGACGACTCGCACGACGACGCTGCCCCTCCGCGGGCCCTACGACCTCCGCGAGGTCGCTCTCATGGGATTCGGGCATCGCGACGAATCCGCCTTCGACGGCGTCATGCGGCTCGCGTTCTGCACCGACGGGCTCGATACCCAGGTCGGCGTCGCGGTGCGGCAGCAGGGCGACGCCCTCCACCTGACCGTGCACGGAGAGGGCGACCTCGACGCGATCGCAGCCCAGGTGGCGCGCGTGGTCTCGGCGGACCACGACGGCGATGCGTGGGCCGCCGTGTGCGCGGCGGATCCGGTGCTCGCGCGGGTGCACGCCGCCTCGCCGGGATTCCGCCCGTCCAACTTCTACAGTCCGTACGAGGCGGCGGTGTGGGCCGTGCTGTCGGCGCGCCGGGCACGACGACAGGGGATCGCGCTGCGCCGGCGCCTGTCCGAGCAGCACGGCGCCGTCTTCGAGCTCGCGGGGCGGGACGAGGCCGCACTCCCGCTGCCCGAGCAGCTGCTCGCGCTCACCGCCTTTCCAGGGCTCCCCGCCGACCGGATCCCCCGGCTCCACGCCATCGCCCGCGCCGCCCTGGACGGACAGCTCGACGCGCGGCGCCTCGCCGCGATGCCGCCGGAGGAGGCGATGCTCGACATCCAGCGCCTTCCCGGCATCGGACCGTTCTACAGCGCCCTCATCGTCATCCGCGCCTGCGGGCTCACCGACGTGCTGTCGACCCAGGAGGATCACACACGGGCCGCGGTGCAGGCGCTGTACGGGCTCGATCACACCCCCGGCGACGACGAGCTGCGGCGGATCGCCGAGGCGTGGCGCCCCTTCCGCACCTGGGCCGCCGTGGCTCTGCGCGCGGTGGGGTCGCGACTGATCGACGAGTCCGCGGCCTGACGGCGTCGCGCCCCGGGGCCGGCGCCGGCTTCACACCGCACACAGCACGAAGGGCGGCCACCGCGTGCTGCGGCGCCGCCCTCTGCCCTGCTGCGGTTACGCCGCCAGGGCGCCCTGCAGGTCGAGCGTGATGGTGACGTCCTTGCCGACGAGAACGCCCCCGGTCTCCAGCGCGGCGTTCCACGTGAGGCCGAAGTCCTCGCGGTTGATGACGGTCTTCGCCGATGCGCCGGCCTTGTAGTTGCCGTACGGGTCGGAGCCGAAGCCGCCGAAGTCCAGCTCGAAGGTGACCGGCTTGGTGACGCCGTGGATCGTCAGGTCGCCGTCGACGAACAGCTCGCCGTTCTCGGCGCGCGCACCCGTCGAGACGAAGTCCATCGTCGGGTACTTCTCGGCGTCGAAGAAGTCGCCGGACATCAGGTGGCCGTCGCGCCCGGCGTCGCCGGTGCTCAGCGAGGTCACGTCGACGCTCGCCTCGACCCGCGCCTCGAGCGGGTTCTCGGGGGCGACCAGGGTCGCGCTCTTGACGCCGAACGTGCCGCGCACCTTCGAGATCATCATGTGGCGGACGCTGAAGGTGACCTCGCTGTGGGCGGGGTCGAGGTTCCAGGTGCCGCTGCGGTAGCCGGGGATGTCGATGGTCATGAGTGCTCCTCGTCGGAAGTGTTCGTCGGGCCGCGTTTTGGCGACATGAGGGCACAACCTCCATTCACGTGAATGCATTCCCGACTCGTCGGATTTTTCTGAGATTCCCTCCCGACACGACGAAGGCCCCGTCGATGACGGGGCCTTCGATCGGGATCTGTCAGCCGACGGCGACGAGATCAATGATGAAGATGAGGGTCTTCCCGCCGAGGAAGTGCCCGGATCCGGCGGGTCCGTAGGCGAGGTGCGGCGGGATGATCAGCTCACGACGTCCGCCGACCTTCATCCCGGGGATGCCCTCCTGCCAGCCCTGGATCAGACCGCGGAGGGGGAACTGGATGGTCTCGCCGCGGCCCCACGACGAGTCGAACTCCTCGCCGGTGTCGTGCTCGACT
Source organism: Microbacterium sp. MMO-35 (assembly GCF_037147555.1). Classification (NCBI taxonomy): domain Bacteria; kingdom Bacillati; phylum Actinomycetota; class Actinomycetes; order Micrococcales; family Microbacteriaceae; genus Microbacterium; species Microbacterium sp. MMO-35. The sequence goes on along the minus strand of NZ_JBBCVH010000004.1, from coordinate 337,657 downwards.
CCGGCGTAGTGCACGGTCACGGTGTCGCCGGGCTTGGCCTCGTCACCGGTTCCCTCGATGAGGTCGCGGATCACGAGCTCCGTGGGGGCGGGACCGGTGGGGGCGTCGAACTCGGGCTTGGTGCGCTCAGTCATGCTTCCATCCAACCGGAGCGTGCCGGGCGGGGTCAACGCGAGGCACTGCGCCGACGGCGAACAACCCCGCGATGGGCCGGAGTCCGCAACGGATCCTTGACATCGCGGCACGGCGGGTGCACTCTGAGTGCAGATCAACTCAGCGCCCGGAGGACTTGCAGGCATCGCCGCAGCACCGGGCGCTGAGTCTTGCTCAGACCGCGAGCAGGGCGTCCCGCGCGGCGTGCGTGCGCAGCAGCAAGGTCTGCTCGTCCTGGGCGGCCAGCGGATCCCGGCCGGTGATGATGCGCTGGCGCACCGAGGCGAGCGTCGTCGCGTCCTTGATGAACCCGCGCATGATCGGGCGCCGATCGCCGCGCAGACCGGATGCCCACTGCATGCCGGCACGCCGTCCCGCGGGGGTCGCGAGCATCGACACCTCCTGCGGGGTGAACCAGCCGGCCGTCGCGTAGTCCCCGAGGCGGGCGTAGGTGAGCCGGGCCTCCTCCTTGCGCAACAGGATGATCGCGACGATGAATCCGACGAACAGCGGAACCTGCAGCACGATGTAGAGCACGAAGAAGTTGCCGATCATCGACGATCCGTTCCACAGCGCGTGCAGCGCGATGGCCCCGAGCAGCCCCATCGCGCCGAAGCCGAGGGCGCGCCCGGCGGACGCGCCGCGCCGCGCCGCCAGCCCGATCGCGAAACCCGTCACCGAGGTGAACATGGCGTGGGCGAACGGCGACATGAGCCCGCGCAGCACGAACGTGACGGTGAGGTCGGGCGCACCGCCCTCGATCAGGCTGATCGCGAAGTACTGGATGTTCTCGGTGAACGCGAACCCTGCTCCGACGAGCGCCCCGTAGACGATGCCGTCGATGGGGCCGTCGAACGACCGCCGCGCCATCAGGAAGACGAGGAAGACGCCGAGCCCCTTGGCGGTCTCCTCGACGATCGGCGCCTGCATCACGGCGGTCAGGTCGTCGCCGCGCTGGCCGAGCAGGAGCGTCAGCAGCAGATCGACGAGGAGCGCGAGGCCCACGGAGGCGATCGCCCCCCACGCGATCGCGAACGCCACGAGAGACCGGGGCTCCGGTTCCCAGCGATCGATGAAGAACACTCCGAAGAACACGATCGTCAGCGGGACGAGCGCGAGCACCATGCCGATCATCGAGGCCGCCGGCCCGAGCGCCCACACGAAGTAGGCGATGAGTCCCAGCAGCACGAAGCCCAGCGCGCCGAACGCCCAGACCGAGGCATGGCGCCCCTTCGCCGAGGGCACCGGCAGCGCCGGAACGGCCTGCACGGGTGCGGGCGGGGCGTACGCGCTGTAGGCGACGACGCCGTGATGCTCCGGCCGCTGCGCGAGCACGGACCCGTACACCGGGGAGACCGGCGTGGACGCGGTCTGCGGATAGAGCTGCGGCTGCACGTACTGCGGCTGCGGCGCGTACGCCGACTGCTGCGGATACGGCGCGGCGGCCGGCGTGGCCTGCTGCGGATCGACATGCGGCGCCGCGGCTGCGGGGTGCGGGGCCGGGCGCTGCGCGGCGGGGTCGCCGTGTCCTCCAAAGCTCATGCCCAAAGCCTAGAGGCTCGCCCCGGCGGGGTCGTGGCCGCGCCCGGTAGCGTGGAACCATGCGGTTCGCTCATCTGCGCCGTCCCGAGTCCGACGTCCCCGCCCTCGCCGTCCTCGACGGCGACGGTGCGACCCTCGTCTCCGACCTCGTGGATCCGGCCCCTGCCACACTCCAGCAACTCATCGAAGGCGGCGACGACCTCCTCGCCCGGGTGCGTGAGGCCCACGCCCGGGGCGGCGCCCCGGTGCACCCCCTCGACGGCTTCGCCTTCAGCACCGCGGTGCTCGCACCCCCGGTGGTGCTCGCCGTCGGGCTGAACTACGCGGCGCACTCCAGCGAGCTCGGCCTCAAGACGGACACCGCGCCGACCGTGTTCACGCTGTGGCCGAACTCCCTCACCGGCCACGGACAGACCACCTCCTGGCCGCGCGCACTGTCCGAGTCGGTCGACTACGAGGCCGAGCTCGGCGTCGTGATCGGCACCGCAGCCAAGGACGTCTCCGCCGAGGACGCCCTCGACCATGTCTGGGGATACACGGTCGTCAACGACATCACCGCGCGCGACATCCAGTTCGCCGAGGCGCAGTGGTCGCGGTGCAAGTCTTTCGACGGCTTCTCCCCCACCGGACCCGTCGTGGTGACCGCCGACGAGATCCCGGATCCGCAGGATCTGCACATCTGGACCGTGGTCGACGGGCACACCGTTCAGGATGCGTCGACCGCCCAGATGGTGCGACCGGTGTCGGCGCTCATCGCGCACCTGTCGCGCTCGCTGACCCTGCGGCCCGGCACCCTGATCTCCACGGGCAGCCCGGGCGGGGCCGGATACTCCCGCGATCCGCAGATCTTCCTGCGCGACCGCTCGACCGTGACGGTCGGCATCGACGGGATCGGCGAGCTCACCACGCACTGCCGGATCCTGGACTGACCCCGCCGCGCCGGGGGCGGCTCAGCAGCCGCAGCTGCCCCCGATGCGCAGCTCCGTCGCGAGCCGCACGGTGCGCGCGGGAGCGCTTCCGTCGCCGGGATCCGTCAGCAGCAGCCGGGCCGCGATCCGACCCATCAGCTCCATCGGCTGACGCACCGTCGTGAGGGCCGGCGACGACAGCCGGCTCGCCAGGATGCCGTCGAAGCCCGTCACGAGCACGTCCCGCGGCACGCCGATCCCCTCGCCGCGGAGCACGTCCATCACGCGGAGCGCCGTCTGGTCGCTGCCGCAGACCAGCGCATCCGGCAGTGTTCCCGCGCCGGCGCGCTCGCGCAGCACCGGATAGGCGGGGATCCTCTCCAGATCGGTGTCGTCGAGAGTCTCCGCTTCGGCGCCGCCGATGCCCTGCACCGCCGCGAGGAACCCCTCGCGGCGCTCGTCCAGGTCGTCCTCGCCGATCGCCCCGACCCAGCCGAAGGTCCGGGCGCCGTGCTGCTCGTGCAGGTGCGCGACGAGCATCCGCATTCCTCCGGCGTTGTCGACCGTGACCCGGTGGCCGATGCCCGCGCGCTTGCTCAGCTGCACGACCGGGACGCGTGCCGCCACGGCCTCGATGGCCGCCGCCGTCGATCGGCCGGGCAGGATGGCGAGGCCGTCCACCCGCCCGGCGGTGTCCGCCAGGTCGGACACCCCGACCCCGCCGCTGGAGAGCAGCACCGCCGTGCCGTGGCGCTTGCACTCGAGCACGAAGCCCCGCTGCACCTCGTCGACGTACAGCGGGAAGGTGCGCGGGTCGCTCTCGCGCTCGTCCGCGGAGGCGTCCCAGGCCACCGGGTCGGCATCCAGGTCGATCTCGTCCCCGTCGATCCGCGCGGCTCCGCGCGTGGAGGGCGTCGCCCCGGGCTCCTCGTCGAGCAGCATGTCGAAGAGGTGCAGCCCGAGCACGCCGGTGCGCCCCCGCGCCAGGCTGCGCGCCGATCCGCTCGGCACGTAGCCGATCTCGCGCGCCGCTTCGAGCACGACCCGGCGGGTGTCCTCGCGCACCTTGTCGGGGCGTCGGAACGCGAACGAGACCGTGGCGATCGACACCCCGGCACGCTGCGCCACGTCATAGACGGTGGGCCGGCTCGACGCCATGAGCACCTCGCTTTCGGAGCGATTCTACTGAGCGCGCGGTCAGCAGATCGTCAGGCCGGCGCCGCGGCGGAAGACCGGATCCTCCGTGCCCCCGGGGACGTCCGCGAACGCGGCCCGCACCGCGTCCATCGACCGCGGGATGTCGACGGGGAGAGCACCGCGCGGCGGAGTACGCGCGGAGAGCGCTGCGAGCACGGCGGCGTCCGAGCTGCCGAACTCCACCGCGATCGCGGCGGCGAACGGGATCAGCGGTGTCAGGATCGCGGGCCGGTCGAGGTTCACGACGACCACGAGCGGGCAGTGCTCCGCGATCCGGCGCAGCCGCACGATCAGCCCCGGCGGGAACTCGAGCGAGCCCTGATGGAACCAGGCCTCCAGGAAGAGGTCGTCGCGCGGCTCGAACGGCGCCCCGATCCGCACCACCGCGAGGTCGGCGTCCTCCGGGGCCGCAACCCGGTCGGCGTATTCGGCGAGCGCCGGGGTCGAGAGGCCCTCGGCGTAGACCCTCTGTCGCCCGGTCCGGAACAGCGGGAGGGCGCCGTCCCGGTTCTGCAGCACCGTGAGGGATTCGGCCTGGGCGCGCTCCCCCTCGGCGCGGAACTCTGCAGCACCCACGATGCGCTCCGCCTCATCCTCGTCCACATAGGGGTCGTCGAAGAGCCCGAGACGGAACTTCACGAGCAGGATGCGCCGCGCGGATAGGTCGATCCGCTCCGTGCTGACCGCTCCCTCGGCCACGAGCGCCAGGAGCAGTTCGACGCACTCCTCGCCGCCGAACTGATCGACTCCCGCGTCCAGCAGCCGCAGCAGCCGCTCCCGCGGGCTCAGCCCCTCCACACCCCACGCCCGTGCGGGCAGCACCTGATCGCCGACGTGGTTGTCGTTGATCAGCTCCCAGTCGCTGAGCACGACGCCGTCGTAGCCCAGCTCCTCCCGCAGCAGGTCGGTGACGATCTGCCGACTGTAGCTGAAGCCCACCTCTTCGATCGGCTCGCCGTTGCGCTCCAGCCCCACCGGCATCCCGTAGTACGGCATGATGCCCGCCGTGCCCCGACGGATCGCCTCGACGAACGGCCGCAGGTGCTCCTCGAAGCGCCCACCGGGATACACCTGCTCCCGCCCGTAGGGGAAGTGCGCATCCTCGCCGTCGAGCTGCGGCCCGCCGCCCGGGAAGTGCTTCGTGACGCAGGCGACGCTCTCCGGACCGAGCACGGCGCCCTGGAACCCCTCGAGGTACGCGCCGGTCATCTCGGCCACGCGCTCGGCGTCGTAGCCGAACGTCTGCGCCTGGCGTCCCCAGCGCGCCTCGGTCGGCAGATCCACCTGCGGGTGCAGCGCCATCCGGATGCCCACCGCGCGGTACTCCCGGCCGGCGATCTCCGCGAAGCGCCGCACCAGCTCGACATCGTCCAGGGCGGCGAGTCCCAGCGGCTCCGGCCACTGCGAGAACGGACCGGCGGCGAACCCGACGCCCGAGTTCTCCACGAACGCGTGCCGGGGATCCGTGCTGATGGTCACCGGGATGCCGTGCGGGGAGCCGGCGGCCAGGGCCTGGAGCCGGTTGTTCCAGCGGGCCCCTTCGCGCGCGCTCCGCATCCCGTGCACGTTGAAATGCGTGAGGTGCTTGCGGAGCACGACCTCCGTCGTCGGAGACTTCGAGATCGCGCCGGGCTCCTCGCGCAGCTCGCCGTCGTCGCCGATCTCGATGACGGTGTGGAACAGGAGCCCCACCTTCTCCTCGATCGACAGGCGGCCGAGCAGGTCCTCGACCCGCTCCTCGGCGCTCAGCCGCGGATCCTCGTACGGATCCATCACTGCGTTGCCGTTGAGGTCGCGGAAGCGCACGCCCTCCTCCGTCGTCCGAAACTCATCCCTCATGGACGTCCCTCTCCCTCGTCGCGTCATTTCAGGCCCGTCGTCGCGACGCCCCGGATGAACCACCGCTGCAGGAAGACGAAGAGCAGCAGGATCGGGGCGATCACGAGCACCGAGCCCGCGAGCAGCAGCCCGTAGTCGGTGGCGTTCTGGCCGGTGGAGTACAACGACAGCGCGACGGGCAGCGTGTACATGTCCTCGGTCTGGGCCGCCACGAGCGGCCACAGGAAGTTGTTCCAGGAGCCCAGGAACGTGAGGATCCCGAGCGTCGCCAGGGGCGGCCCGCACAGCGGCATCACGACACCGCGGAAGATCCTCCACTCCCCCGCGCCGTCCAGGCGCGCCGCCTCGAGCAGCGCGTCCGGGATCCCCGCCATGAACTGGCGCATGAGGAACACTCCCAGGGGCGCCGTGATGAACGGCAGGATCAGTGCGGGATAGCTGTTCACGAGCCCGAGCTTGGAGACCATCACGAAGAGCGGCACGAAGGTCACGACGCCGGGCACCATGAGCGTGATCATCACCGCGGCGAACAGGATGCGCTTGCCCGGGAACTCCATCTTGGCCAGCGCGTAGCCGACCATCGAGCAGAAGACGAGGTTGCCGAGCACGGTCACGAGCGCGACGATCAGGCTGTTCCCGAAGAAGTGCCAGAAGTCGAGGGGGCCGAACCACTGCGCGTAGTTCGCGCCGGTCGGCGCCTGCGGCCACCATGTGGGCGGCCGGCGCAGGATCTCCCCCTGCGTCTTGACGGATCCGAGCACCATCCACAGGAACGGGATGAGCCAGATCGCCAGGCCGACGGTGAGCACGCCGTACGACGTCGCCCTGCCGCTCAGGCGGCGCGCCCGGCGTCTGCGGGTCGGGGGTGCGGTCTGCGCGAGAGCCATGGGTCAGTCCTTCGATCGCAGCAGGCGGAACTGCAGCAGGCTCACGAGCGCGATCACGAGGAACAGCACGTAGCTGGCCGCGGACGCGAGGCCGTACTCGCCGAACCCGAACTGCTGGTAGGTGTAGAACGCCACGGAGAGCGTCGAGTCCAGGGGCCCGCCCTTGGTCATCACGAAGGACTCCTCGAAGAACTGCAGGTAGCCGACGGAGATGAGCACGGCCCCGAGCAGGAGCGTGGGCCGCAGCAGCGGCAGGGTGACCGAGATCAGTCGTCGCCAGGGCGAAGCCCCGTCCATGATCGCCGCCTCCGTGACGTCCTCGGGCACCGCCTGGAGTCCCGCGAGGAAGATCACCATGAGGGTGCCCACGTTGCGCCACACCGCCATGAGGATGAGCGACGGGAGCGCGAAGGCGGAATCGTTCAGCCAGTTGGGCCCGTGGATGCCGATCGCGGCGAGTGCGGTGTTCAGCAGTCCGTCCGGCTGCAGGATGTACCGCCAGACGACGGCGACGGCCACGATGCTCGTGACCACCGGCGCGTAGAAGCCGACCCGGAAGAAGGCGACCAGCCTCCCCTTGCCGCTGTTCAGCGCCAGGGCGAGGGCCAGGGCGACGATCATCGTCACCGGGATGCCCACGACCACGAACACCCCCGTCACCCCCAGCGAGGTGAGGAACCGCGGATCCCGGAAGAGCGTGACGTACTGCTCCAGGCCGACGGCGTCGACGGCGAAGGGCGAGCCGATGTCCCGGGCCGTGAAGTCGGTGAACGACATCGCGAGCGAGCCGACGATCGGCACGATCATGAAGACCGCGAAGACGAGCACGAACGGCAGGGCGAAGCCCCACGCGATGAGGGCTCGGCGGCGACGGGCCGCGGCGAACATGCCGCCGCCGCGCCGCCCGTTCCCGCCGCCGGAGCCCGCGCGGGCTCCGGCGGCGGAGAGGACGGTGGCCGTCATCTCACTTCAGTCCGATCGTGTCGGCGTCCGACTGCAGCTTCTCGAGGGCGTCGGCGACCGAGACGCCGCCGCGGCGGATCGACTCGAGCGCCTGATCGCCCTTGGCCGCCACCTGCACCCAGGAGGTCGACACGGGCGGAGCCTTCGCCGTCTCCAGCTGGGTCCCGAAGGTCGCGAGGCTCGCGTCGGAGGACACGGCCTTCTCCTCCCAGGCGGCCTTCGCCGCGGGCAGATCTCCCGTCGCCGCGTAGAACTCCGCCTGGATCTTCGGCTCGGCGAGCCAGCGCGCGAGCTTCCATGCCGAGGACGCGTTCTTGCTGCCGTCGAACACCACGAGGTTCGCGCCGCCGCTGAACGACACCGACGCCTTGTCCGCGGGGAGCACGGCCGTGGCGTACTTGTCCGCGAAGTCCGCTCCGCCGACCGAGGCGAGCTGACCCCGCAGGAACGGGCCCTCGACGACCATCGGCGTCGTGCCGGCGACGAACTCCGACTCGACGGCGCCGGCCGAGGTGTCGGCGTTCGGATCCGCGAGCTTCTTGTCGAAGAAGCTCTTGTAGTACTCGATGCCCTTGGTCATCTCCGGAGTGTCGAGCGTCCACTTCTTGCCGTCGGAGACCTCGGCGCCCGCCGACCACGGCATCCACAGCGCACCCTGGAACGAGTCGTTGCCCGCGGGCATGCGGATGCCCCACTTCGTCCCGGCCTTGGCCTGCATGTCCCCCGCCATCTGCTGCAGCTCGTCCCAGGAGGTCGGAGCCTTGGTCCAGCCGGCCTTCGCGGCGAGGTCGGTGCGGTAGTACAGCACGCGGGTGTCGACGTACCAGGGGATCCCGGCGGCACGGTCGCCGATCTTGGTCGAGCTCACCGCGCCGTCGAAGAACCCGGACGTGTCGATCCCGTCCGGAACGGTTCCGAAGGCGTCGCCGAAGTCGGCCATCCAGGTCGTGCCCATCATCGCGATGTCGGGGGTGTTGCCGCCGGCGATCGCGGTCTGGATCTTGTTGTGCGCGGCGTCCCACGGGATCGCGGTCACCTTGACCGTGACTCCGGGGTTCGCCTTCTCGAAGGTCTTGACGAAGTCGGGGAGGGCCTCCCCCTCCGCGCCCATCGCCCACATCGTGATCGTCCCGGTGGCCGGCGCATCGTCGAGCTTCACCGCTGTCGCGCTCGGCCCGGACGAGCCGCCCTCCGCACGCCCGCACCCCGTGAGTGCGAGGCCGATCGCTGCGAGAGCCGCGATCCCTGCCAGAGCTGTCCTGCTTTTCACGTCTTCCTCCTTGAAGCGTCCATCGATCTGAATCTAAGCGCATAGATTCTTGCTCTTCCTCGATCTAAGCGCATAGATCTCAGGAAGGCAAGGATCGGAGACGACGAACGGCCCGCCACTCGCAGAAGTGGCGGGCCGTTCAGGCTTCCGGGCGGATCAGACCGCGGCGTCGAGGTCCTTCACGGGGATCACCGGGATCGCCGCCGTGATCGTCTCGAGGCCCGACAGACGCGCGGGCGACAGCTGCTTGGTGACCTCTTCGCGCGACATCAGGCCCGCCTCGACCACGAGGTCGGCGACGTTGCGGTTCGTCAGCAGCGCGGTCTTGGCGAGCGCGGCCGACGCGGCGTAGCCGATGAACGGCGTGAGCGCGGTGATCACGCCGACCGAGGAGCCCACCATCGCACCCAGGCGGTCCCGGTTGGCGGTGATGCCGTCGACGCAGTTCACGCGCAGGGTCCACATCGCCTGGCGCATCCAGGTGATCGACTGGAAGATCGAGTGCGCGATGACGGGCTCGAAGGCGTTGAGCTGCAGCTGGCCGGCCTCGGACGCCATCGTGACCGTCACGTCCGCGCCCGCGACGGCGAAGGCCACCTGGTTCACGACCTCGGGGATCACCGGGTTCACCTTGCCCGGCATGATGCTGGATCCGGCCTGCATGGCGGGCAGGTTGATCTCGCCGAGACCGGCCTGGGGACCCGAGGAGAGCAGACGCAGGTCGTTGCAGATCTTGGAGAGCTTCATCGCGTTGCGCTTGAGCGAGGAGGAGAACGACATGAAGGATCCGGTGTCGCTCGTCGCCTCGACGAGGTCGCTCGCCGTGGCGAGGTCGAGACCCGAGATCTCGCGCAGGTGCTTCAGCACGGCCGGGGCGTAGCTCGGGTGGGTCGTGATGCCCGTGCCGATCGCCGTCGCGCCCATGTTGATCTCGTACATGAGCCAGGCGTTCTCGGTGAGACGCGTGTGGTCGTAGCCCAGGGTCGAGGCGAAGCCGTGGAACTCCTGACCGAGCGTCATCGGCACGGCGTCCTGCAGCTGGGTGCGGCCGACCTTGAGCACGTCGTGGAACTCGCGCGCCTTGTTCAGGAAGGAAAGGCGCAGCAGGTCGAGCTCGTCCAGCAGGGAGCGCAGGTTGAGCGACAGGCCGATCTTGACGGCCGTGGGGTAGACGTCGTTGGTGGACTGGCTGCGGTTGGTGTGGTCGATCGGCGAGAGGAACGCGTAGTCGCCCTTCTCTCGGCCGGCGAGCTCGAGGGCGATGTTGGTGATGACCTCGTTCGCGTTCATGTTGGTCGAGGTGCCGGCCCCGCCCTGGATGACGCCCACGATGAACTGGTCGTGGAACTCGCCGTCGATCACCTTCTGCGCGGCGGCGTCGATGAGGTCGGCCTTGGCCGGGTCGAGGGCGCCGATCTCCTTGTTCGCACGCGCGCTGGCCTGCTTGACCATGGCGAGCGCCTCGATCAGCTCCGGGTAGACGGAGATCGGGCGCTTCGTGATCGGGAAGTTCTCAGCAGCGCGGAGCGTATGGATCCCCCAGTACGCGTCGGCAGGGATCTCCTTGCTTCCCAGGGAGTCGGTTTCGGTTCGGGTGGCAGGCGCAACGGCGGCCATGGACACATCCTCGTGGGTGATGGCGAACAGGGAAGGGGGATGCCTCCATCCTACCCATGGCGGCTCACCGTCCCGGCTTGCGCGAGAACGCCTCCAGGCGCTGCTCAGGAGTCAGCTGCGCCATCCGCTCCACCCATTCGGGGCCGAAAGTGTCGACGGGTGTCGCCTCCACCACCGGCACCACGGTGTGCGTGATCGTCTCCGGGCGCACGTGCACGAGCTGGAACGACTGCGCCGCATCCATGCCGTTCACCCGGTCCGCAGGACTCGCGACATCCATCGTGTAGCAGGTGGCGCCGGCGACGCTGACCGGGATGTCCGCGAACGTCGCGTGCAGGGAGTAGTGCAGATGCCCGGCGAGGATCCCGCGGACATCGGATCCGCGCAGGATGTCGGCCAGTTCGTCCTGGTGGCGGAGTTCGAGGATGTCGAAGAACGGGATGTGGCTCGGCACGGGCGGGTGGTGCATCGCGAGCAGCGTGCCGTGCGGGGCCGGTGTGCGCAGGAGGTCGGCGAGCCAGTCGCGCTGCCCCGCGTCGATGTCGCCGTGGTGCCACCCCGGGACGGTGGAGTCGAGGGCGATCACGCGCAGCCCGTGCAGATCCCACACGCCCGTCACCGGGTCCTCGCTGGGCGGGCCGTCGAGCAGGTGCTCGCGCAGCACGGGGCGCTCGTCATGGTTGCCCGCGACCCAGATCACGGGAGCGTCCAGGCGCTCCGAGACCGGTTCCACCGCAGCCCGGAGCCGCCGGTACGCGTCGGGCTCGCCGAGATCGGCGAGGTCCCCGGTCACGACGATCGCATCGGGACGCTCGACGGCGCTCTCGATCGCGGCGAGCGTGCGATCCAGGGTGCGATCGACGTCGAATCGTCCGCCGAGCGCCGCGCCCCCGGCGAGGAGGTGCGGGTCGCTCAGGTGCACGAGGGTGTGCGTGGGCGGCGCATAGCGGCCGAACTGCACTGTCATGCCCTCAGGCTAGCGGCGCGGCGCTCCTTCACGACCGCGGCGCTCCTTCACGACCGCGGCGCTACTTCACGACGATGAGCAGGATGCCGCCGAGCACGGCCGCCGCGCAGACGGCGAAGCACGCGTACGCCGCGATCTGGGCGAGCGTCTTCTGCCCTTCGCTGAGCGGGCTCTTGCGCGCGGCCTTCGCCGCGGCCTTGGCGGCGCGCTTGGCCTCCTTCTCGCTGATCACCGTGATCGCGTCGGTGAACTCCGCGGGGGTGACCACGGGCACGCGACCGGCGCGGACCAGCATCCGCAGACCCAGGGCGTAGAACCCCACGACGAGCAGCGTGCCGACCAGTGCGGCGCCGAGGACCTGGAAGAACGCCTCCCAGTGAATCGCGACGGTCATCGTCCCGCCCCCTTCTCACGCGCCTTGGCCCGCTCGCGCGCTCGCTGCGCCCTCGCCTGACGCGGGGTGAGCGGCGGCTCCTCGGGCACCTCGACGGCGAGACCGGAGTCGGCGACCTCGCTGAACGCGTTGTTGGCGGTGACCGCGTTGCGACGCGAGCGCAGGAACAGTCCGATGATCACGGCGAGCGCGAGGATCGCATCGATGAGCACGCCCCAGCCGCCGCCGATCACCACGATGAGCGCCGCGACCGCGCCGACGGCTCCGGCCGCCGGGAGCGTGAGCACCCAGCCGATGGCGATGCGGCCCGCCGTGCGCCAGCGCACGGCGGAACCCCGCCTGCCGAGTCCGGATCCGATCACGGATCCGGAGGCGACCTGCGTGGTGGACAGAGCGAAGCCGAGCGCGCTGGAGGCGAGGATCGTGGCGGCCGTGGACGTCTCCGCCGCGAAGCCCTGCGCGGGCTTGACGTCGGTGAGGCCCTTGCCGAGCGTGCGGATGATGCGCCATCCGCCGAGGTAGGTGCCGAGCGCGATCGTGCAGGCGCAGGCGATGATGACCCACAGCTGCGGCTCATGGTGCGCCCCCGACTGCCATCCGACCGTGATGAGGGCGAGGGTGATGACGCCCATCGTCTTCTGCGCGTCGTTCGTGCCGTGCGCGAGCGCGACCAGCGACGACGTGAAGATCTGGCCCCAGCGGAAGCCGCTGCGCCCGTCCGGCCTGCCGTCGTAGCGGCGGGTGACGAGGTACGCGAGCTTGGTGGCGAGGAACGCGATCAGCCCTGCGGTGACCGGGGCGATGAGGGCCGGCAGCACGACCTTCGACAGCACCGCGCCGAAATCGATCCCGTTCATGCCGATGCCGACGAGCGTTGCACCGATCAGGCCGCCGAACAGCGCGTGCGAGGAGCTGGAGGGGAGACCGAGCAACCAGGTGAGCATGTTCCAGGTGATCGCGCCGATGAGTCCGGCGAAGATCAGCGCCGGGAAGAGATCCACGTGGATCTGGTCCTCCCGGACGATCCCGCCGGAGATGGTCTTGGAGACCTCCGTGGACAGGAACGCGCCGACCAGGTTCAGACCGGCCGCGAGCATGACCGCCGTGCGGGGCTTGAGGGCTCCCGTCGCGATGGGGGTCGCCATGGCGTTCGCCGTGTCGTGAAACCCGTTGGTGAAGTCGAAGAAGAGTGCCAGCAGGATCACCAGCACGACGATGAGGGCTGCGGTTTCCACCGTTCGCTTTCGTGAAGTGGAGGGACGTGACGAACGAAGAGTTCACCGGGGATTCAGCATCCGTTAACGGGCCGAGTGAATCCTCCCACCCCGACCCATGCCGGTCAACTCGAAGGCCGCTCCCCCGCATCCGGAGATCGGCCGCCCCGCCTCGGCTAGCGTGGTGACGTGACCTCCGTCTCCGCACCTTCCTCCCCCTCCCCGATCGCCCCGCCGCGCGCCGCGCGCCGGTCCCATCCGCGCACCCACCACGGCGACGTCTTCGACGACCCCTACGACTGGCTGCGGGCGAAGGAGGATCCCGAGGTGATCGCCCACCTCGAGGCGGAGAACGCGTACACCGACGCCCGCCTGGCTCACCTCGAGCCGCTGCGCGAGACGCTGTTCCAGGAGATCAAGAGCCGCGTGCAGGAGACCGACCTCTCCGTGCCGACCCGCCGCGGCGACTGGTGGTACTACGGCCGCACCGTCGAGGGGCAGCAGTACGGCCTGCAGTGCCGCGCGGCGGTGTCCGCCCCGGACGACTGGACGCCTCCGGTGCTGGACGCCGCCGCGCCCGTGCCCGGCGAGCAGATCCTGCTCGACGGCAACGCCGAGGCGGAGGGGCACGAGTTCTTCGCGATGGGCGCCTTCGACGTGTCGGACGACGCCACGAGGCTGCTCTGGTCCACCGACTTCGAGGGCGACGAGCGCTACACCGTGCGGGTGCGCGACCTCGGCACCGGCGAGACGCTTCCCGACGAGATCCCCGGCACGTCGGGGGCGTTCTTCACCCCCGACGGCACCGCCGTGCTCTACACGACCGTCGACGACTCGTGGCGACCGGACACCCTCTGGCTGCACCGGATCGGCACGCCGGTCTCCGAGGACGTGCAGCTGTTCCACGAGCCCGACGAGCGGTTCTGGCTCGGCGCCGGGATCACCCGCAGCCGCAAGTACCTGGTGATCGGCGTCGGCTCCTCGATCACGAGCGAGGAGCTGCTCGTCGACCTGGACGATCTCACCGCCCCGCCTCGCGTCGTGTGGCCTCGCCGCGAAGGCGTGGAGTACTCGGTCGAGCATGCGGTCGTGGCGGGGCGCGACGAGCTGCTCGTGCTGCACAACGACGACGCGCTCGACTTCGAGCTGGTCGCCGTTTCCGCCGACGACCCGCAGGGACCGCGCCGCGTCGTGCTCCCGCACACGCCCGGACGCCGCCTGCTGGACGTGGACGCCTTCCGGGACGTCACCGTCGTCGCGTACCGGTTCGAGGGACTCGAGCGGATCGCGCTGATGGATCCGGCGACCGGCGACCTCGAGGAGCTCGGCTTCGACGAGCCGTTGTTCTCGGCGGGCTTCGGCGGCAATCCGGAATGGGCTCCGCCGTTCCTGCGCCTCGGCTACGGCTCCTTCGTGACGCCGTCGACCGTGTACGACCTCGAGCTGGCGACGCGGACCCTGCATCTGCGCAAGCGCCAGCCGGTGCTCGGCGGCTACGATCCGTCCGCGTACGGGCAGCGCCGCGACTGGGCCGTCGCGGAGGACGGCACGCTCGTGCCGATCTCGCTGGTGTGGAAGTGCTCGTTCGGCGAGCCGGGCGCCGCACCGCGCCCGGTGCACCTGTACGGCTACGGCTCCTATGAGCACTCGATCGACCCCGGCTTCTCGGTCATGCGCCTGAGCGCACTCGACCGCGGCGTGGTGTTCGCGGTGGCGCACGTGCGCGGCGGCGGCGAGATGGGCCGGCAGTGGTACGAGGACGGCAAGCTCGGGCAGAAGGTCAACTCCTTCACCGACTTCGTCGCCGCGGCCCGCCACCTCGTCTCCTCGGGCGTGACCGAGCCCGCCCGGATGGTGGCCGAGGGCGGCAGCGCCGGCGGACTGCTCATGGGCGCTGTCGTGAACCTGGCGCCCGAGCTGTTCGGCGGCGTGCTCGCCTCGGTCCCCTTCGTCGACGCTCTCACCACGATCCTGGATCCCTCGCTCCCGCTCACCGTCATCGAATGGGACGAGTGGGGCGACCCGCTGCATGACGCCGAGGTGTACGCCTACATGAAGTCGTACACGCCCTACGAGAACGTGCGGGACGGCGTCGCCTACCCCTCGATCCTCGCCGTCACCTCGCTCAACGACACGCGCGTGCTCTACGTCGAGCCCGCGAAGTGGGTGGCCCGCCTGCGTGACGCGGGGGCCGAGGACGTGCTGCTGAAATGCGAGATGGTCGCGGGACACGGCGGCGTCAGCGGACGCTACAACTCCTGGCGCGAGCGCGCGTTCGAGCTCGCCTGGATCCTGGACCGGCTGGGAGCCGCCTCCGCCTGACCACACGACGCGCGCACCGACCTCGGCTGCCCCGCCCCGCGCGAGGCGCTTCGACCGAGATCAGGCGGATCCGATTCGGATCCGCCTGATCTCGGTCGATCCACCTGTCCTCGGGAGGCGACACGTTCGTCCTCCACAATCGGAATCCCTCGATTCGCCTGTGGACAACCCCGAATCCGGGCGTCCGAGGGGTCACGCTGTCCCTATGGACCTGCTCTCCTGGCTCGCCGCACACGACGGCGTCGCACACACCTCGGACCTGTACCGCGCCGGGTTCAGCAAGCACCTCATCGGCGCCGCGGCCGCCCAGGGGCTCGTCACCCGTGTCCGGCGATCGTGGATCCTGGGCCCGGGCGTCGATCAGGCGTCTGCGCACGCGGTCCGCTTCAGCGGACGGGTGACCTGCGTCACGCAGGCGAAGGCGCTGCAGCTCTGGGTGCCCGACGCGCCGGAGTCCCACATCGCCGTGCCTCCGAAGACCGCCGGCGCTCAGGATCCGGCCGTGCGGCTGCACTGGGCGAAAGGTCCCGCGCCCTTCGCGCCGCGCGCGATCGCCGACCCTCTGATCAACGTGCTCTTCCAGGTGGCGCGCTGCCAGCCGACGGCGGATGCCCTGGCCATCTGGGAATCCGCGGTACGCAAGAACCTCATCAGCGCGGAGGTGCTCCAGCGCGTCGGGTGGCATTCCACACGCGCACACCTGCTGGCCCGATCGGTCGGCGCCCTCTCCGACTCCGGGCTGGAGACGCACTTCATCGAGCTCATGCGTCAGATCGGCGTCCGGGTGCGCCAGCAGGTGTGGATCGACGGCCATCCCGTGGACATCCTCATCGGCGATCGCCTCATCGTGCAGCTCGACGGCTTCGAGCACCACCGCACGGCCGCGGATCGTCGGCGCGACATCCGCGCCGACGCGCGTCTCGCCGTGCGCGGATACACCGTGCTGCGGTTCGACTACGCGCAGGTCCTGTTCGAGAAGGCGTTCGTCCAGGAGAGCGTGCGGGCGGCCATGGCACAGGGCCTCCACCTCGCACGCTGACGGCCCGCCGCGACTCCCGAACCATAGCGGATCGACTGAGATCAGGCGGATCCGAGCGGATCCGCCTGATCTTGGGCGATCGACCTGTTCTCGGGAGAAGCGCCGGTCGGCTCAGCCGAAGAGGGTCGCCGCCGCGTCGTAGCGGTTGCGGGGAACGGTGTTCAGCTCGCCGAGCGCATCGGCGAACGGCACGCGGACGATCTCCGTGCCGTGCAGCGCCACCATCTGGCCCCACGCCCCATCGACGACCGCATCGGCGGCGTGCATGCCGAGGCGTGTCGCGAGGACGCGGTCGAAGGCCGACGGTGCGCCGCCCCGCTGGATGTGCCCCAGGATGGTCGCGCGGGTCTCGATGCCCGTGAGCCGCTCGATCTCCGGGGCGAGCAGATCGCCGATGCCGCCGAGGCGCGGACGGTTGAACGCGTCCAGCCCCTTGTCGCTGTACGCCTCCTCCATGTCCTTGAGCTTGAACCCCTCGGAGACGACGACGAGAGGCGCACGTCCGCGATCGTTCGCGCTGGTCACGAGGGCGGCGATCTCGTCGAGCGACATCGGCACCTCGGGAATGCAGATGACGTGCGCCCCGGCCGCCATGCCCGCGTGCAGAGCGATCCAGCCGACGTGACGGCCCATCACCTCGGCGACCATGCAGCGCCGGTGCGAATCGCCGGTGGTGCGCAGACGGTCCATCGCCTCGGTGGCGATGTTGACGGCCGTGTCGAAGCCGAACGAGTAGTCCGTGGCCCGCAGATCGTTGTCGATGGTCTTGGGCACCCCGACGACGTTGATCCCCTCCTTGAACAGGCGGTCCGCCGCCGCGAGCGTGCCCTCGCCGCCGATCGCGATGATGCCGTCGATCCGGTGCCCGAACAGGGTCTTGGCGATGTTCTCGGCACCGCCGCGCGCCCCCTCGTAGGGGTTGGTGCGGCTCGTGCCGAGGATCGTTCCGCCGACCTTCGACAGGCCCTTGACCTCATGCCGGGTGAGCGGGAAGAAGTCGCCGTCGACGACGCCGCGCCAGCCGTCGCGGATGCCGACGAACTCGAGGTCATACGCCTCGGTGCCCTTGAGCACGATGGCGCGGATGACCGCGTTCAGGCCGGGGCAGTCGCCGCCGCTGGTCAGGATGCCGATCTTCATAGGACGTCCTCGGGAGGGAAGGGAGAGGGAAGCGCGGCGCCGTTGCCACGTTCGACCCTAGTGCCGATTCCCGCTCCGACGCCATTCGACACCGCCGAAAACCCGGCTTCTTACACACCCACTCACCGAGTTCTCGCGTTCTTGACGAAGAACGGCACTCCATCGCCGAAAACCACGCGAAGAAGTGCCGTTCTTTTCAGTTCCGGCGGGGCTCGTGTCAGTTGCCGCCGAGCGCTTCCCGGAGCAGATGCATGAGCGCCGCCAGCTGCACCGACTCGCTCGCCCCCTCCTCCACGGCCTCGCCGTCGAGCGCCCGGGCCGCGAGGCCCTGCTTCTGGTCGATGAGCTCCGCGATCTTCGTGTCGAGGGTGTGCGCGGCGATGATCCGCCATGCGGTGACCGGCTCGTCCTGGCCGATGCGGTGGACGCGGTCGATCGCCTGGGTCTGCTCCGCGGCCGTCCAGCTGAGCTCGGCGAGCACCACGTTGGAGGCGGTCTGCAGGTTGACGCCGACTCCGGCGGCGGTCAGCGAGCAGACGGCGATGCCGACCTCGGGATCGCCGTTGAAGGCGTCGACCGCCTGCTGCCGGGCCACGGCGGTCTGGTCCCCGCGGAGCGACACCGAGCGGATCCCGGCCGCCGCGAAGTGCGCCTCGGCCTGATCCATCACGTCGACGTGCTTCGCGAAGAACACGACCTTGCCCACCGAACGCTGCAGCTGTGCCGCGTAGTCCGCCGCGAGCAGCGCCTTGGCCTGCCCGATCTTGCGCACCATCGTGAAGACGTTGTCGCCCCCGGTTCCGGCCGCCTTCGACTCCTCCAGCTCGCCGTGCGCGACGAGCCGGACGATGTCCTCGTCGATCTCGCCGTGCGCGAGGCCGCGCTCACCGCGTGCCTCGATGATCCGGCGGTACTTCGCCGCCATCCTCGCGCCCAGCTCGGCCTCCGCCTGCCTGATGCTGCGGCCGAACTCGTCGTCGAGCTGCACGGGCAGGTCGGCGATGAGCTTGTCCGGCAGATCGGCCGCGACGTCCTTCTTCTTGCGGCGCACGATGCCCATCGAGATGACCGCGTCCCTGGCCTCGCCGTAGAAGGCCTTGTCGGCCGGCGTGAGCCCGGTGGCGTCGAGCTTGTCCGCCAGCGCCGGAGAAGGCCGCTCGCCGTTCGTCCAGCCGAGGAAGCGCCAGATCGCGTCGAAGTCCTCGACGTCGTTGATCAGCGGCGTACCGGTCAGCGCCATGAGCAGCGGGCGCCCGTTCGGCGACTGCTCCCGGATCCGCGTCGCGAGGGCCAGGACGTTCTGCGAGCGCTGCGAGGACAGGTTCTTGATGAAGTGCGCCTCGTCGACGACCATGCCGCGCAGGCCGATCTCGCCGAGCCAGGACAGGTGACGGTCCAAGATCTCGTAGTTCACGATGAAGACGTCGGCGAACGCGTCGACGTCCTGTCCGTCGCCCTGGATCACCGCGGCGCGGCGCTGCGGCGTCCACCGCTCCACCTCGCGCGCCCAATTCATCTTCACGACGTTCGGCACCACGACGAGCAGCGGATACGCGTCCGCCACCGAGGCGGCGAGCACCGACTGCGCGGTCTTTCCGAGGCCCGGCTCGTCGGCGAGCAAGAACGAGCGGTGGCCTGCCCGCACGGATTCGAGGAACCGGGACTGGTGCACCATCACCTCCAGGCCCTTCGGCGAGATGTGGTCGTACTCGGGCAGCGGGGGCAGCTCCATCGACGCGGCGGATCCGCCCGCTCCCGACTCGAACGCCTTGTACAGCGGCCCCATCAGCTCCCAGCCGTCCAGGCGGCGGCGCGGGGTCACCGCAGGGCGGGGCGTGAGGTCGGGCGCCAGGAACGGGTTCGCCAGCATCCGCGACTCCACCGACGGCGGAGCGACCTGGCGCTCGGCCAGCGCGGCCGGGACGACCGGCGCCTGCTGCACGCGGGCGACGTCGGCGATCACGAGCTCCTCGGGCGCCAGCTCGGCGCCGGACTCCAGCAGCCAGTCGCGGCGCATGCGCTTCGCGACGGGGCTGGTCGCCTGATCCGCCTCGAGCAGCTGGATCAGCGAGGTGTCGCGGGCCGCGGTCTTCGCCAGGATCGTGGCCACGCCGTCCAGCCGCTTGAGCTGCTCGGCGCGCGCGGAGTCGCCGAGCTCCGCATCGCCCTTCACCCTGGCGCGCTCCTCGCGCACCAGGAAGGCGATCACCTGGAACTTGACGCGGTTGGTGGGCCCCAGCTTCCCGTGCTGGGCCTTGGCCTCGATCTCGCGGACCTTGCGCGCGAGAATCGGGATCAGCGGCGCGTCCTCGTCTCGGCGCGACGTCTTCTTCCGCCGGGTGGCGGTCGCCGTGGTCGGCATGCTCCTCCTGAGCGTGGATGCCGTCCCCTTGCGGACGGCGACTGATCCGAACAATGACCGTCCGGACGGCAGGACCTGCGGACGATGCGGTGTCCGCGGACGGCGACTGTCGGTCGGCAGCGCGCGGACCGGGCGGACGGCGAACCCCGTAGGCGTGCATCGCGCACGTCGATCACAACGGGTTCGCGCTCAGCTTACGCCACTCCCGCCGTGGTGCGGTCACTCGGTGCGCGAGTCCGGGACGTCGGACGTGCCGAGCACCCCGGGCTTCGCCGGGACGCCCAGCAGCAGGCGCGCCTGCACGACGTCCGAGTCGATGCCCGCGATGAGCGACTCCAGGCTGTCGAACGCGGTCATGCCGCGCAGCCGATGGGTGAACTCCACCGTCACGTCGTGACCGTACAGGTCGAGTCCCGGGCTGTCGATCGCGTGCGCCTCCACCTGACGCTGCGCGACGTCGTCGAACGTGGGATTCGTCCCGACGGAGATGGCCGCAGGATGCACGATCCCCGTGGTGTGGTCCACGAGTCGTCCCGCGTAGACGCCGTCCGCCGGGACCATCTCGTCGAGAAGCGCCGGAAGGTTCGCCGTCGGGAAGCCCAGTTCACGGCCTCGCTTGAGCCCGTGCACCACTTCCCCGCGCACGGAGACGGGGCGCCCCAGCACCGCACCGGCCAGGGCGACGTCGCCGACCGACAGCAGCTCGCGCACCCATGACGAGGAGACGCGGCGGTCGGTGCCCTCGAGGAAGACGTCCTCGATCTCGTCGACCGTGAAGTCGTGCTGCGCGCCGAGCTCGGCGAGCAGCGCGGGCGTTCCGCTGCCGCCGCGGCCGAAGCGGAAGTCCCGGCCGACGAGCACGGTGGCCACGTGCAGCGCGTCGACGAGGATCGACGTGACGAAGTCCGAGGCTTCGCGCGCCGCCAGCTGCTCGTCGAAGGTGAGCACCAGCACCGCATCCAGCCCGCAGTCGGCGAGCAGTTCGATCTTGCGCTGCACCGACACCAGGTCGTCGGGGCAGCGGTCGGGCCGCAGCACGCTGAGCGGATTGCGGTCGAACGTCACCGCGACGGTCTTCGCGCCGAGGCGCGCCGCATCCAGCTGCGCCCGTCGGAACACCGCGCGGTGGCCGGAGTGCACGCCGTCGAACTTGCCGATCGCGGCGACCGTGCGCCCGAAGTCTGCGGGGACCTCGGCCGGATCACGGAACACGATCATGCCGCGGCCTCCTCGGGTGCAGCCGCGGGCACGCGGCCCGACGGACGATGCACGACCAGCCACCACAATCCCGCCATGGGCAGGAACAGCGGGATCAGCACATATCCGAGGCCGAACTGCGACCACACGGTCTGATGCTGGAAGAGCGCGGGGTGCGTGAGGCTCAGAGTGCCGACGATCAGCACGCCGGCCAGCTCGAAGACGATGGCGACCCAGGCGACGCGGTACCAGCCGGGTCGGCCGGACCAGATCAGCGCGAGCGTCGCGACGATGTAGACCACCGCCGACACGGCGGACAGCGTGTAGGCGAGCGGAGCCTGGTCGAAGGCGCGGGCGATCTGCACGAACGAGCGCCCGGTGGCGCCGAGCGCCATCACCGCGTACACGATCACGAGCACGCGGCCGATGCCCCGCATCCGGGGTCGGGTCGGTGCGGCGGACGATCCCTCGGGCTGAGAGGAGTCGGACGGGGTCGTGGGTCGCGCGGTGCTCATGGCGCTCCCCATTCTACGGACCCGGACGGACACGGCGTCCGCGCCTCGGCGCGGCGCTCAGCCGCCGACGGGCGTCGTCCAGATGACCTGCATCCGCCAGATCATCACGGCGAGCGAGAGCGCGACCACGCCCAGGATCACGGTGCTCCACCGCGACCGCTCGAGCAGCGCCCAGACCACCCCGCCGATCGGCAGCAGCACGGCGGATACGAGATACACCCCGTACTCCAGCGGATCGCCCAGCGCGGGGTTCCCGGCGAACGGCGACACGATCGCCATGACCACCTGCACGACGAGGAGCAGTTCGACGAGCGCCAGGGATCCGACCGTCCAGTCGTTCGGACGCTTCCCCGCGAAGCCCATGATGAGGCAGAAGAGCCCGGCCGCGACCGCGACCGCGAGCTGGACGACGGTGAACCACAGGATCATGACGCTCCCTCCGGCATGTTCATGGCGCTCTTCAGGTCGTCGCCGCGTCGCTCCACGATCCCGATCAGCACGCCGTCCGGATCGATCGCAGCGGCGCGCGCGCCTTCGAGCCGAGCCCGCTGGCCGACCAGGCGCTTGCCGTGCCGCAGATCGACGGCCTCCTGCGCGGAGACGGGGAGGACGGGGAGGATCCGCGCCGCCGCGGCGGCCGCTGTCAGCGGCTGCGCCCCGGCGAGATCGTCGAGCGCCACCGCCTCGGCCACGTCGAACGGACCGACCCTCGTGCGACGCAGCGCGGTGAGGTGCGCGCCGACGCCGAGAGCCGCGCCGAGGTCGCGGGCGAGGGCGCGGATGTAGGTGCCGGAGGAGCAGTCGACGTTCACGTCGAGATCGCGGGTCCCCCCATCGGCCGGGGAGTCGGAGAGCACGTCGAACCGTGAGACGAGCACGTCTCTGGCCGCGAGCACGACCTCCTCGCCCGCACGCACCCGGTCGTACGCCCTGCGCCCGTCGACCTTGATCGCCGAGACGGCGCTGGGCACCTGCGAGAGCTCTCCGGTCAGGGCGGCCACACCCTCGGCGATCTCAGCCGAGGTGATCGCGGCCACGCGCTCCGGGTCGGCGGTCGCGACGATCTCGCCGTCCGCGTCGTCCGTGCCGGTGCTCTGTCCGAGGCGGATGGTCGCCCGATACGTCTTGTCGGCGCCGACCACGAAGGTCAGCAGCCGCGTGGCCGCCTCGATGCCCACGACGAGCAGGCCGGTGGCCATCGGGTCGAGGGTGCCCGCGTGTCCGACCTTCCGGGTGCCGAACGCCCGGCGGGTGCGGGCGACGACGTCGTGACTCGTCATCCCGCCCGGCTTGTCGACGAGCAGGATGCCGCTGGTTGCCATCCTCCCAGCCTAGGGCGTGCGCGAGCCAGGGCCGGAACGGGGAGGTAGCGTGGAGTCCCGTGCCCGACTCCCCCGCCGCAGCATCCGTCGCGTCCGCGCTGATCCCGTGGTTCCGCGCGCACGCCAGGGATCTGCCCTGGCGCAGGGCCGACTACCTCGAGCGCTACGGCGCCTGGGGCGTGCTGGTGAGCGAGTTCATGCTCCAGCAGACCCCGGTGACGCGGGTGATCCCGCACCTGGAGGCCTGGCTCGCACGCTGGCCGGATCCGTCCTCGCTCGCATCCGCGACCGGCGCCGAGGTGCTCCAGCAGTGGGCGAACCTGGGGTACCCGCGGCGTGCGCTCTGGTTGCACGGCGCGGCGATCGCGATCCGCGATCAGCACGGCGGCTTCACGCCGCGCGAGGTGACGGAGCTGCTCGCGCTGCCCGGCATCGGCGATTACACGGCGCGTGCCGTCGCGGCGTTCGCCTTCGGGGATCGCCATCCGGTCGTCGACACCAACACACGCCGGGTGATCGCCCGGGCCGTGCACGGCAGAGCCCAGCCCGACGCGCCCGCACGGCGCGACCTGGACGACATGCTCGCGCTGCTCCCGTCCGAGCGCGACGGGGCGGCCGTCGTGAACGCCGCGACGATGGAGCTCGGCGCGACGGTGTGCACGGCCCGGAGTCCCGGCTGCGAACGCTGCCCTCTTGCGGCGCTCTGCGCCTGGCGTGCGGCCGGCTATCCCCCGAGTGAGGACCGGCGGCGCAAGCAGGCCCGCTACGAGGGCTCGGATCGGCAGGCGCGCGGCGGAGTGCTGCGCGCGCTCCGGCACGCCGACGATCATCGTCTGCCTGCGGAGGCGGTGCTCTCCGACTGGCCGGATCCGGCTCAGCGCGACCGTGCGATCGACTCGCTCATCGCGGACGGCCTGCTCGAAGCGGCCGACGGCATGCTCCTGCTCCCGCGCTGACCCCCGCGCCGGACGCCTGATGCGCCGCCGGGCGACCGGGATCGACGCGCCGCAGATCAGCCCCGCGGCGGGAGGGCACCGGAGGATCAGAGGTGCTGGTCGGTGCGATGCGCGAGCACCGTCAGCTCATGCCGCGTGCGGACGTCGAGCTTGGCGAAGATCCGTCCGCCGTGCACTTCCACGGTCCGCACCGAGACGTGGAGCGTGTGGGCGATCTCCCGGTTGGGGCGCCCGTCCGCCATCAGCAGCGCGACCTCCATCTCCCGGGCGGTGAGGATCGGATCCCAGACGGCGCGGCACACCTCCAGCGCGGGCTGCGCGCTGGAGTCCGCAGCGCCCCCGCCGACCGGGGCCCGCTCCCCCATCGCCCGCAGCCGCCGCTCGACCAGTCCGCGCCAGGCGTGCGCGCCGGCCTCCTCGAAGAGGCTCTGCGCCGCCCGCAGGTGCCGTACGCCGCGACCGAGGTCACCGCGCGCGGCGCACGTCGATCCCAGCAGCGCCTCGACCCTCGCGCGTTCGAACGGCGAGCGGACCCCGCGGCTCTCTTCGGCGACGGTCTCGAGGTCGGCGCGCCAGGACGCCTCCCGCGCCGCCCGCACGCGCTCGCGCAGGCGGCGCGCCATCGTGGTCTCCGGGGGCTCCAGGCCGCCCGAGACGCTCAGCGGACCGACCTCGTCGAGACCAGGCAGACCGAACCGCTCGGCGGGACGACCCCGGTCGTCCCAGAGCCGGAGGTGCACGGCGGCCTCGTCGCTGCGTCCCTGCAGATAAGCGCCGATGGCACGGTCCACGAAGCCGCCCGGCTCGCGTGCCCAGGGCGCTGCGGCCTCGAGGCTCTTCGACCACGCTCCGATCCGACCGTCGACCGCCAGATCGAGTCGGCGCGACAGCGACACCGCGAGACCGCCGAACGGGAACGCTACCGGCAGCCGATCGGCGGCGGAGCGCAGCAGGTCGCGCGCGATGCCGACCCTTCCGGCCCAGACGTGCAGCAGCGCCTCGGCGACGGCCCGGCGGGCACGGAGCAGCGGCCCCCGCACCGGAAGCCCCACGGCGACCTCCGGCGCGTCGCGGGGCTCCGGCTCGGCGAGAGCGCGCAGCCCGGCATCGGGGTCTCCCTGCAGTCCGGCGCACAGGGCGCGCGCGACCCGCCGGATCTCGTCGCCGTCGCCGATGGCCGTCGCCCCCGTGCCCTCGCCCGCCAGGAGTTCGCACCAGGCCCGCAGCGCGATCTGGTCCTGAGAGGCGTGCTCGGCGCGGGCGCCCGCCGCGAGCCAGGCGATACTGCGTTCATGGTCGCCGCGCTCGGCGCTGAGGGACGCCCCCAGCACCGCCGCATGGTGGAAGCCCGGCACGGCCGGGTCTCCGGGGAGCAGCCTCTCGGGACCGGGAACGGTCCCGTGCCGCAGCGCATGCGCGAGCACGAACGTCGCCCGTGCCGCATCGCGATGCCCGCCGTCGAGTCGCAGCGCTCCCTCCGCGCACTCCAGGGCGTCGACGACGCAGCCTCCGGCCAGCGCCGCGTGCGCCGCGCAGAGCAGCGCCTCGGGGAGCGCGTCCGTGCCGGACTGCGCATGCTCCACGGCCTCCGTCGCGAACGCCCAGGCGCAATCCGCCGAACCGGCTCGCAGGGCGGCGCCGGCGCGGTCCAGGAGGGGCTCGACGAGCCGCGGGTCACCGCACACCGCGCCGCGGGCACGATGCCACAGCGCGGCGAGCGGGTCGCCGGTCTCCTCGAACGCGGACGCGAGCAGCCGGTGGGCGCCGATCCGTTCGCCCGTGGTCGATGCGGCGAGCACCGAAGCCCGCAGCGCCGGATCGGAGAGACGGAACGCGCCGCCGCGCAGGCGCACGAGACGACCGAGCGGGGACGCCGCGATCCGATCCGACGATGATCCGGTGAGCAGCCCCAGCACCGGCAGCCCTCCGGCGCCGCACAGCGCGAGGGCGAGCAGCAGTCCCGGGTCGAGGTCCTGCGGGACCGCCTGTCGGCGATAGGCGTCGAACGCGGGCACGTGCGGCAACGGGTCGGGCAGTGCGCGCCACCCTCGGCGCTGCTCAGGACTCAGCGCGGCCAGCACCTCCGCGGTCAGCGCCGGCTCGACTCCGCACGCGGCGCGGACGGCGCTGTGCACATGCGGTGCGGTCCCGGCGCCGCCCCAGTCCGACCCGCGCGGAGCCGGCTCCGCCGACGGCACGGCAGGATCGGGTGCGACGCCCATCGGCGATCTCGACGGGTGAAGCGCCCCCAGGCGCGCTCGCGCCGTGCCATCCATCTCGTACAGCCCCCCGCTGTCGTCGATCGCGCGCGACACCGCGCGCGTCGTCGGATGCTAGCAAGGCGCGTTCCCCGCGCCTAAGTTCTTGAACCCTGTTGAGAATCCGGGTGCGGGTGCGGGAGATGGAACCGGGGCGCAACGCTGGAGGCCCCGGAAGCCAAGCTCCCGGGGCCTTCAGCGAATGCGGTGCGCCGCACAGCGACCGGAGTCGCGGATGACGCGGCCTAGTCCTGGGGCTCTTCCTCCTCGACCCGGTACGGGTCGGCATCGCCGGCGTAGCTGCCTGAGGCCGCGAGCTTCGCGACCTCCTCATCGCGTTCCCGCGCCTGGCGGAGCAGATCGCTGATGTGGTCGGCGTTCTCGGGCAGCGCGTCCGGGATGAACTCGAGCGTGGGCACGAGCCGCACGCCGAGCTGAGCGCCGACCTCCTTGCGCAGGAGTCCGGTCGCAGAGGTCAGCGCAGCGCCCGAGGCCACGCGCTCCTCCTCCGAGCCGAGCACGGTGTAGAACACGGAGGCGTGCTGCAGATCGCCCGTCACGCGCACGTCCGTGATCGTCACGAAGCCGAGGCGCGGATCCCGCAGCCCCTTCTCCAGCCGCTCGGCGAGGATGACGCGGATCCGGTCCGCGAGTCGTGCCTGTCGTTCTCCGGCCATGTCCCTACCCTCTCACTTCTGTTCGTCCGACGCTGATCGACGGGCGGAGCAGGATGGCATCGTGTGGCGCCCGCCGGGGCGCCCGCGAAGCGAGCCGGGCCCCCGGCCAAGGCGACACACGATGCCATCCTGCGAAACCACGAGCCGATCAGGCGCGCGGCTTCTCCACCATCTCGGTCGTCTCGATCTCGTCGCCGACCTGGATGTCGTTGTACTTGCCGAGGCCGATACCGGCCTCGAAGTCCGTGCGGACCTCGGTGACGTCGTCCTTGAAGCGGCGCAGCGACTCGATGGCGAGGCCATCGGCGATGACCACGCCGTCGCGGATGACGCGCGCCTTGGCGTTGCGCGTGATCGTGCCGGAGCGGACGATGACACCCGCGATGTTGCCGAACTTGGAGGAGCGGAACACCTCGCGGATCTCGGCGACACCCGACTGGACCTCTTCGAACTCCGGCTTGAGCATGCCCTTGAGGGAGTTCTCGATCTCGTCGATCGCGTTGTAGATGACCGAGTAGAACCGCACGTCCACGCCCTCGCGGGACGCGGCCTCGCGGGCCTTGGTGTCGGGACGGACGTTGAAGCCCACGATGATCGCGTTGTCGATCGTCGCGAGGTTCACATCGGACTCGGTGATCGCGCCCACGCCGCGGTGGATGATGCGCAGCTGCACCGAGTCGTCGACCTCGATCTTGAGCAGCGACTCCTCCAGCGCCTCGACGGCACCGGACACGTCGCCCTTGATGATGAGGTTGAGCGTCTCGACCTTGCCCTCTTCGAGTGCACGGGTGAAGTCCTCGAGCGAGATGCGCTTGCGGGCCTTGGCCAGCTGTGCGTTGCGCTCGACGGCCTCGCGCTTCTCCGCGATCTGGCGCGCCATGCGGTCTTCCTCGGTGACGATGAAGACGTCGCCGGCACGCGGGACCGAGTTCAGACCTTGCACCTGGACCGGACGGGACGGAGCCGCGGCCTCGACCGCATCGCCGTTCTCGTCGATCATGGCGCGGACGCGTCCGTACGCGGTGCCCGCGACGATCGCGTCGCCGACGCGGAGCGTTCCGGACTGGATCAGCACCGTGGCGACCGAACCGCGGCCCTTGTCGAGCTTCGCCTCGATGGCGATGCCTCGTGCGGCCTTGTTCGGGTTGGCGGTGAGGTCCAGGCCGGCGTCCGCGGTGAGCAGCACGGCGTCCAGGAGCTCCTGGATGCCCGTGTTGGCCCGTGCCGAGACGTCGACGAACATGACGTCGCCGCCGTACTCCTCGGCGACCAGACCGTACTCGGTGAGCTGCTGGCGCACCTTGGCCGGGTTGGCCTCGGGCTTGTCGACCTTGTTGACCGCGACCACGATCGGCACGTTCGCCGCCTGGGCGTGGTTGAGGGCCTCCACCGTCTGCGGCATGATGCCGTCGTCGGCGGCGACCACGAGGATGGCGATGTCGGTCACCTGGGCGCCACGGGCACGCATGGCGGTGAACGCCTCGTGACCCGGGGTGTCGATGAAGGTGATCGCACGCTCGATGCCCTCGTGCTCGGTCCACACCTGGTACGCACCGATGTGCTGCGTGATGCCGCCGGCCTCGCCCTCGATGACGTTGGTCTGGCGGATCGCGTCGAGCAGTCGGGTCTTACCGTGGTCGACGTGGCCCATGACGGTGACCACCGGAGGACGGATCTCGAGGTCGTCCTCGCTCTCCGCCTCCAGCTCGGCCTCGAGGTCGAGACCGAAGCCCTCGAGGAGCTCTTTGTCCTCGTCCTCGGGCGAGACCATCTGGATCGTGTAGCCGAGCTCGGCGCCGAGCACCTCGAACGTCGCCTCGTCCAGCGACTCGGTGGCCGTGGCCATCTCGCCGAGGTTGAAGAGGATCGTCACGAGCGTGCCGGGCTGCACGGTGTAGCCGCGCAGGGCCTCGAGCTTGTCCGCGAAGTCGGCGATCGATGCGCCACGACGCAGGCGGATGATCTCGCCGTTGCCCTTGGAGACGTTGACGCCGCCGACGACCGGCGCCGACCGCATCTCGAACTCCTGCCGCTTCGCCCGCCGCGACTTGCGCTGCTTGCTCTTGCCGCCGCCCTTGCCGAACGCGCCGGCGGTACCCCCACCGGGGCCGCGGCCGCGACCGCCACCGCCGCCGGGACGACCGGCGAAGCCGCCGGCCGGAGCGCCGCCGGGGCGCTGGAAGCCGCCCGCACCGGCACCGGCGCCGCCGGGACGGCCGGGACCGCCGGTGCGCTGCTGGAACGGAGCGCCGGGACGACCGGCACCGCCCTGACCGGGACGGCCGGGACGGCCGGCACCCTGACCGGGACGAGGCGCGCCGACGCGCGGCGAACCGGGACGCGGAGCCTGCGGACGAGGAATGTTGCCCGGGGTCGGACGCTGACCCATCCCCTGCTGGGAGGCGAACGGGTTGTTGCCCGGTCGCGGACCGGCGGGACGCTGCCCCATCCCCTGCGACGAGGCGAACGGGTTGTTGCCGGGGCGCGGGGCTCCGGGCTTGGGCGCGGCGGATCCGCCGGGCTTGGGCGCCGACGACTTCTCGGCCGCCGGAGCAGCCGGAGCCGCGGGAGCCGCCGGTGCGGCGGGAGCCGCGGGCTTCTCCGCAGCCGGCGCCGGAGCAGCCTCGGCAGGCTTGGCGGGACCCGGCTTGGGACCGGGGGTCGGCGCCTTCGGACCGGGCTTGGGCGCGCCGGCAGTCGCCGGAGTCGCCGAAGCGGAGCCGCCGGGCTTGGCCGCCGGAGACGGCGCGGGTGCGCCGCCGGCGGGCTTGTCGGCCTCGATCGCAGCACGCAGCTTGCGCGCCACCGGAGGCTCGATGGTCGATGAGGGGGACTTCACGAACTCTCCGAGCTCCTTGAGCTTCGCGAGAGCGAACTTGCTGTCGACGCCGAGTTCAGCGGCGATCTCGTGCACGCGTGGTTTACCAGCCACAATTCTCCTGTCAGGGTCGGTCCGCCCTGACAGGGCAGACCACTAGTCGCGGACGGGTCTCATTTCGAGCCGTTCACTTTGTTTCCATAGCCGTTCAGCCGTTTCTCGAGGGTCTGCATGTTCTCTGCTTCCGGGAATTCCAGCACAGGGGACACACGGAGCGCACGGGCGAAGGCGCGGCGCCGCTGAGCGACCTCCACGCACTCCGGAGTCGGATGCACCCACGCACCCCGCCCCGGCAGCACGGCCTGCTCGTCGAAGACGAGCTGACCATTCCGGATGACCACCCTGAGCAGAGCGGCGCGAGATGCACGAGCGCGGCAACCGACACACGTTCGTACGGGTTCCATCTTACACCTCGGATCTGGACCGCCGGTGCGCGACCCGGCCGGGACGCGGTCAGGAATCGAGCAGCGAGTCCGGCTGGATGTCGATCTTGGCGCCGGTGAGCTTCGCGGCCAGGCGGGCGTTCTGCCCTTCCTTGCCGATGGCGAGCGACAGCTGATAGTCGGGGACCAGGGCGCGGACGGCCTTCGTCCCCGCGTCCAGCACGAACGCGCTCGTGACCTTGGCCGGCGACAGCGCATGGGCGACGAAGGTCGCCAGATCCTGGTGGTAGTCGACGATGTCGATCTTCTCCCCCGCCAGCTCCTCGGTGACCGCACGGACACGCCGGCCCATCTCGCCGATGCAGGCGCCCTTGGCGTTGATCGCGGGATCGTTCGCCTTCACCGCGATCTTGCTGCGGTGCCCCGCCTCGCGCGCGAGCGCGACGATCTCCACCAGACCCGCGGCGATCTCCGGCACCTCGAGCGCGAAGAGCTTGCGGACGAGCCCGGGGTGCGTGCGGGAGACGGTGATCGCCGGGCCCTTCAGCCCCTTGGCTACCGACGTCACGTAGACGCGGATGCGGGTTCCGTGCGTGTACTCCTCACCGGGCACCTGCTCCTCGGGAGGGAGGATCGCCTCGACGGATCCGAGGTCCACGTGGATCATGCGCGGGTTCGGGCCCTGCTGGATGACGCCGGCGACGATGTCGCCCTCCTTGCCGCGGAACTCGCCGAGCACGGCGTCGTCGGCGATGTCGCGCAGGCGCTGGCCGATGACCTGCTTCGCGGCGAAGGCGGCGATGCGACCGAAGTCGTCGGGCGTCGAGTCCTCCTCGCCGATCACGGCCCCGTCGTCGTCGAGGACGGGCACCATCACGGCGACGTGGCCGGTCTTGCGGTCGAGCTCGACGCGCGTTCCGTCCGTGAGGGAGCCGTCGTGGGAGTCGTGCTTCGCGTACGCGGTCAGGACGGCCTGTTCGATGATCGCGATCAGCTCGTCGAAGGGGATCTCCTTCTCCCGCTCGATCGTGCGCAGCAATCCGAGATCGATATCCATGGCGGCCTCCCTGTTCAGCTCTCGTCGGCGCGCATCCGCACGCACGACATCCGTACAACGATACCCTGGCCCGGCTCCCGGCGCGATCGACGGCCGCCCGCGCGCGCCTTCGCCGCGGGGATCCACCCCCGGGCGCCGAGGTGCGCTCGCGGACAGAAGCGCAGGACTCAGCCGCGCGACGCGGAGCCGAGCCCGTTGATGGCGTCGATGAGCCGGAACAGCCCTCCGACGGCTCGCTGGTCGAGGTGCAGCGTGAGCCGAGGGAGCTCGAGCGCATCCTTGTCCGCCAGCTCCACCGGCAGCGGCCCGCTCGCCTCGATCCGCCCTGCCGCGAGCATCCATCCGAACTGCTCGTCGAGTCGAGCGATCTCCTCGGCCGTGGGGGCGTTCCGCAGCCGCAGCACGAGGACGTCGCCGACCCAGCGCAGCGAGTCGTAGTTGTGCCAGAAACCGGTGATCGCCGCGGTCGCCTCGGCGATGGAGTCGGTGATCCGCACCCGGTCGAAGTCGCCCGGCGAGATCACGCCGGTCGGCGCCAGATCCTCCTGCACGAAGCGCTCCAGACCGCGCCAGAACGTGCCGCCGGTCGCGTCCAGCAGCACGATCGGCATCGGCTCCGCCTTGCCGGTCTGCTGCAGCGTGAGCAGCTCGAACATCTCGTCCAGGGTGCCGAAGCCGCCGGGCAGGCAGATGAACCCGCGCGACTCCTTCATGAGCATCAGCTTGCGCGTGAAGAAGTACTTCATCGCGACGACGTGCTCCTGGTCGGCGACGATCGCGTTCGCCTTCTCCTCGAACGGGAGGCGGATGGACACCCCGAGCGAGCGCTCGGGGCCGGCGCCCTCCGCGGCGGCCTGCATGATCCCGGGGCCGGCGCCGGTGACGACCATCCAGCCCTCTGCGGCGAGCGCGGCCGCGACGTCCCGCGCCTGCCGGTAGAGCGGATCGTCCTGCGCCGTGCGGGCCGATCCGAACACGGTCACCTTCGGCACGCCGCGGAACGGGGCGAACAGCCGGAACGCCTCGCGCATCTCGCTGAGCGCGGCGGACGCGATCTTCAGATCGAGCCGATCCGTGCGATCCTCGCCGAGCAGCACCGCGGTCTGCAGCAGCCGCAGCACGAGGCGGCGGTCGGCATGCACCCCGGCGTCGTCGAGGACGGCGTTGATCTCGGCGCGCAGCGCCGGCGGGAGGATCTCCTCAGTCATGCCCCCAGCGTGTCACGGACGCGTGAACGCCCGGTGCTGCCGCGCCCGTCGATCGGATCCGGATCCGCATCCGCATCAGGCCCAGGGCATCGGCCGTTCCGGCAGGCGCGCGCTGTCGTCGGGCAGGTGCGGCAGCGCCTCGCCGCCGGCACGGATGCACAGCCAGCGCAGCTCGCCGGGGCTGTCCGGACGCGCACGCCAGGTCCGCGGCACGCCCTGGCCGACACGCACCACGGTGCCGGGCCCGACCTCGACGAGCTCGTCGCCGACGCCCATCTGGCCCTGTCCGGAGAGGAACACGTAGAGCTCCTCGATCCGCGAATGGGTGTGCCAGTACCCCGCCTCCTCACCGGGGAGCAGGGCGTTGGCGGTCATCCCGATGTACTGCATCGTGAGCTCGTGGTCGACGACCCGCCGGCCGTCGCGCGAGCGCCTCTCGTCGAACCCGCCGTGGAAGGCCCGCCACTCGTCCGCCCCCCCCCGATGCTCGTGACCTCGTAGTCGCTCATGCACCCTCCCCCTCGTCCGCGCCGTCACGACCGCCCTCGCCGTCGCTCCAGGTTCGCAGCCAGCCGTTCCCGTGGCGGGTGTACACGATGCGGGTGTGCCGGCGATCCACCGCCCCCTGCCAGAACTCGATCCGGCTCGGCACGATCCGCCAGAGCACCCACTCCCCCTCCGCCACTCCGGCCCGTGCGGAAGCGGGACGCGCGGCGAGGTCCGCCGCGCTCTCGCCCGCGGGGGCCTCCTGCACCGGGCCGCGCACGCGGACGGCGCGCATCACGGGCTGCCACCAGAAGTTCAGCGCGGCCGCGGGAGTCGCCTCGAGCTGGCGGCCCTTTGCCGAGGAGCGGGTTCCCGCGAATGCCCAGCCGCGCTCGTCGACGTCCTTGAGGATGAGCGTGCGCGCGTCGGGGACGCCGTCGGCATCGACCGTCGCCAGGGTCGCCGCGTGCGGCTCGGCGACACCCGCCTCGGCAGCCCCGGTGATCCAGTTCAGGAACAGCGCGAGCGGATCGCCCGTCACCGATTCGGGATGGAGCGCGGGCGGGGAGCCGGTCAGCGACGGGCGCGACCGCAACCAGGCGGCGGGCGTGGTGTGCATGCCCCCATCCTGCAGGATCCGCGCCCCGGGGCGCCTCAGCGTGCCGCGATCCGCGCCGCCGCCGCCCGGATCTCGTCGTGCGGGAGCGCGAAGCTCTCGTGGCCGTCCCGCCCCGTCATGTCCTCGGCGGCGACGAGGGAGTTCCAGACCGCCTCGTCGACGGCCTGCACCGCGGCCGTGAGGAACGGATCCATCCGCCCCCAGGGCACGAAGCGCAGCTCCTCGTACCCGGCCGGCTCGTCCGCGGGGAACGCCGAGCTCAGCGCACCGGAGTTGGCCGTCGACAGCGCCAGCACGATGTCGCCGGAGAAATGGCTGCCCGCGGTTCCGCTGCGACCGAGTCCCAGTGCGCCGCGGCGGGCGAGCGCCGCGCACTGCCCCGGCAGCAGCGGTGCATTCGTGACGATCACGACGATCGCGGACCCGGCTCCGCTCGCGGCCCGCCCTCGGGCGCGGTCCTCGGCGAACCAGTCGGTGTCGTCCATCGGGTTCGGTGCCGCGGTCCGCTGCCCGAGCGGGATGCCGCCCAGGCGCAGTTCCGATCGGGAGCCGAAGTTCGCCTGGACCAGCGCGGCGACGACGTACTCGTCCTCCCCGTGCCGGACGACCCGGGAGGCCGTGCCCGTGCCGCCCTTGAAGCCGTAGCAGTTCATCCCGGTTCCGCCGCCGACGCTCCCCTCCCGGACCGGTCCGGCCTTCGCCGCATCCAGCGCCTCGGCCGCGTGCTCGGGACGCACGTGACCGCCGTTGATGTCGTTGAGGTACCCGTCCCAGGTCTCCCCCACGACCGGCAGCAGCCACTGCGCCGCGAGGTCGGGACGGGTCGCGGCGAGCCAGGCGTCGACACCGGCGTGCACGGCTCCCACCGCGTGCGAGTTGGTGATCGCGATCGGCAGGGCGAGGGATCCGGATTCGTCGATCCAGCTGCGCCCCGTGAGCTCCCCGTTGCCGTTGAACGAGTGCACCGCGGCCGCGCACGCGTCGCCCACGCCGGCGCGTCCGCGCGGCAGGATCGCGGTCACCCCGGAGCGCACGGCGTGGGCGCCCTCCCCCGTCACGAGCGTCGTGAAGCCGACCTCGAGGCCGGGGACATCGGTGATCGCGTCGAGCGCACCGGGTTCGCCGTCGAAGACGATGCCGAGGTCGCGGGCGCGCGGGCGCCGTTCCCGCTGCTGCGAGGAGGGACGTGACGTCATCATTGTTCCGATCTACTCTGAACGATTGTTCAGAAGTTTACGATAGATCCTTCTCATTTGCTTGACAGGATCGAGTTAACCCTCTTGAATCACTGTTCAAGCGCCGCGGCTGTCCCGATGCTACGGCGGATCCCACCAGGAGCCGATGATGTCTCGACCGTCCCCCGCCGATTCTTCGACCGCCGCCCCGCCGGACCCCGCGCTGACCGGCGGCACCGCACTCGCCCGCCGCCGCCTCGGCGTCTGGGCGATCGTCTTCTTCGTGATCTCCGCCGCGGCTCCGCTCACGGTGGTCGCCAGTGCCGCCCCCACCGACTTCCGCCTCGCCGGGATCGGCGGCCCCGGCGCGATGCTCGCCTCGGGCGTCGTCCTGATGCTGTTCGCGGTCGGCTTCACCGCGATGTCCCGGTACGTGCGCAACGCGGGAGCGTTCTACATCTACGGGGCGAAGGGTCTCGGCAAGCCGGTGGGGATCGGGATCGTGTTCGTCACGATCTTCTCCTATGCCGCCCTCTGCATCTGCTTCTACGGCTTCGTCGGGTTCTTCGGCGAGATGACCTTCGACGCGCTTTTCGGGATCAAGCTGCCCTGGACCGTCTACGCGCTCATCGCCTTCCTCGCCGTCGGCATCCTCGGCTACCGCAAGATCGACGTGGGGGCGAAGGTGCTCGCCGTGCTGCTCACCGCCGAGGTCGCGATCCTGCTGGTCCTCGCCATCGGCGTGCTCGCCCAGGGCGGGCCCGAGCCGATCTCGTTCGCCGCCTTCGCCCCGCAGAACGTGTTCTTCGCCGCGGGCAGCGGCGCGCTGTTCGTGTTCGGATTCGGCGCCTACCTGGGCTTCGAGAGCACGGCGATCTACACGGAGGAGGCGATCCGGCCGGCCCGCACGGTGCCGATGGCGACCTACATCGCGATAGCGTTCCTGGGCGTCTTCTACGCCTTCACGTTCTGGATCCTCACGGTCGCCTTCGGCGTCGACGGCGTGCTCAAGCTCGCTCAGCAGGACACCTTCCAGGACATGGTCTTCGATGCGGGCGAGCAGTACCTGGGTCTCTGGGCGTCGATCACGATGCGGATCCTCATCGTGACGAGCTTCTTCGCCTGCCTGCTCGCATTCCACAACGCCTGCACGCGCTATCTGTTCTCGATCGGACGCGAGCGCCTGCTGCCCGGCTGGCTCGCCCGCACCCAGATCAAGACCCAGGCGCCGCACCATGCCAGCCTCGTGATGAGCATCATCTCGCTCGCCGCGATCGTCATCACGCTCGCCACCGGCGCCGACCCGTTCCTCGGCTTCGCCCTGCCCGTCTACTCCGTCGGCGTGGCCGGCCTCGTGTTCGCGCAGGCGGTCGCCGCGATCGCCGTCGTGGGCTTCTTCCTGCGCGACCGTCGAGGACACAGCGTCTGGCGCGTGCTCGTCGCCCCGGCCCTCGGCGCGCTCGGCCTCATCGTCGGATGGATCCTCATCGCGACGAACTTCAGCCTCGTCTCCGGGGTGGAGGGGCCGATCAACCTGGCACTGCTCGCCCCGACACCCGTCCTGTTCCTCGCGGGGATCGTGATCGGGTTCGTGCTCAGGGCCCGCAACCCCCGGCACTATGCTGAGCTGACCACCGTGGTCGTCGACGACGAGGGCTGAGCCCACGGCCGCCGCATCCGGACACGGCGACCCGGTCACCACGCAGGAAGGGGTCGCCGTGCCGGCACCGCACAAGCACAGCGCACGGCGCGCCGAGCTGATCTCCGCGACCCGCCGCGTCGCGGGGCGCAGCGGGTTGAACGCCACCAATGTGCGCGCCGTCGCCGCCGAGGCCTCGGTGAGCGCCGGCAGCGTGCTCTACTACTTCCCGAGCTTCGACGACCTCATGTATGCGACCGTCGAGGGCGTGCTCGAGGAGATGTACGAGCATCGCCGCACGATCGCCGAGCAGGAGCCGGATCCGATCCGGCGGCTCGCGAAGCTCGTCGAGGCCGGCGTTCCCGACGAGATCAGCGACCACCTGCGCATGGCCTACGAGAGCATCCCGCTGCTGCGGGAGCAGCCGCAGTACCGACCGCTGCATCGCTCGATCGTGGAGCGCCAGGTGGGCCTGTACCGGTCCACGATCGAGATCGGGGCGGCGCTCGGCGTCTTCCGGCCCGCCGCGGACCTCACGGTGATCGCACGCAACATCGTCGCGCTCGAGGACGCCTACGATCTGTATCCGCTGATCGGGCTCGACCTCGGCGCCCCGACCTACCGCGCGAACATCCTGTCCTACGCCTCCCTCGCGCTCGGCTGCGCCTTCGACGCGCAGGAGTGACCCGCACGGACGCCGAAGGCCCCGCGACCCTGGCGGGTCGCGGGGCCTTCGCGGTGCCTGTGCGTGGGTCAGCGCGCGGTGAGCGTCTGCAGTGCGTCGGCGAGGGGGATCGTGTCGCGCTCGCCGCTGCGGCGGTCCCACAGCTCCACCTGGCCCTCGGCGGCACCGCGTCCGACGACGAGAACGCGCGGGACGCCCACGAGCTCGGCGTCGCCGAACTTGACCCCGGGCGAGACCTTGGGGCGGTCGTCGTAGAGCACGTCGAGCCCCGCGGCCTCGAGCTGGGCCGCGGCGTCCGCGGCGACGTCGAAGGCGACCTGGTCGCGACCCGCGGCCACCACGTGCACGTCGAACGGCGCCACGGAGGCGGGCCAGATGAGCCCCTTCTCGTCGTTGTTGAGCTCGGCGATGATCGCGAGGATGCGCGTCACGCCGATGCCGTAGGAGCCCATGGTGACGGTCACGAGCTTCCCGTTCTCGTCGAGCACCTTGAGGCCCAGCGCTTCGGCGTACTTGCGGCCGAGCTGGAAGACGTGGCCGATCTCCATGCCCCGGGCGAGATGCACGGGACCGGATCCGTCCGGCGCGGGGTCGCCCTCGCGCACGTTCGCGATCTCGACCACGCCGTCGGAGGCGAAGTCGCGCCCGGCGACCACGGAGTGGGCGTGCTTCTGATCGATGTTCGCGCCGGTGATCCAGCTCGTGCCCTCGACGACGCGGGGGTCGAGGAGGTACCGGATCCCGGTCGCGGACTCCTCGCCCAGGATCGCGCCGGTGGGCGACCACGGGCCGATGTAGCCCTTGACCAGCAGCGGGTGCTTCTCGAAGTCATCCGCCGTCGCCGGCTCCACTTCGGCCGGAGCGAAGGCCACCTCGGCGCGCTTCTCGTCGACCTCGCGGTCGCCGGGGAGACCGACCACGACGAGCTCGCGAGTGCCGTCGAGGTGGGTGAGGGCGAGCACGACGTTCTTCAGCGTGTCCGCCGCGGTGTACTCGCCGTCCAGCGCCGCATTCGCGTGCGCCACCAGGGTCTCGATGGTGGGAGTGTTCGGCGAATCGAAGATCACCGGGGTGCCGTCGACGTCGAACGGCACGGGAGCGGGGACCGCCGTCGTGTACGCCTCCACGTTGGCCGCGTAACCGCCCGCGGAGCGCACGAACGTGTCCTCGCCGACGGGAGTCGGGTGCAGGAACTCCTCGCTGCGGGACCCGCCCATCGCGCCGGCGTCGGCCTGCACGATGACGTATTCGAGTCCGAGGCGCTGGAAGATGCGCTCATAGGCGTCCCGCTGTGCCTGATAGCTTGCGTCGAGTCCGGCGTCGGACGAGTCGAAGGAGTAGGCGTCCTTCATCGTGAACTCGCGACCGCGCAGCAGGCCGGCGCGGGGGCGCGCCTCGTCACGGTACTTGTCCTGGATCTGGTAGATCGTCAGCGGCAGGTCCTTGTACGAGGAGTACAGGTCCTTCACGAGCAGGGTGAACGCCTCCTCGTGCGTCGGCGCGAGCAGATAGTCGCCGCCCTTGCGGTCGTTCAGGCGGAACAGCAGGTCGCCGTACTCCTCCCAGCGGCCGGTCGCCTCGTATGCCTCGCGGGGCATGAGAGCCGGGAAGTGCACCTCCTGTGCGCCCGCGGCGGACATCTCCTCGCGGACGATGGTCTCGATCCTCGCCTTCACCCGCAACCCGAGCGGCAGCCAGGCGAAGATGCCTGCGGCCTGCGGTCGGATGTACCCGGCGCGGATCAGCAGCTTGTGGCTCGCGACCTCGGCGCCGGCCGGGTCTTCGCGAAGCGTGCGGAGGAAGAAGTTCGAGAGACGAGTCACCACGCCCACAAGTCTAGTGACGGCGATCGCCCCGCCCGTGCGGGGTGCGCGGGCGGGGCGATCGGAGGGGACGCGCTGTCGAGCGGCGCGCACTGGTCAGTTCAGGGCGCGGGTGCTCGCCGGGATGACGCCTCCGGCGTAGATCTCGGCGGCGTTGTCCTGCAGCGCCGTCAGAGCCACGCGCTGCGGCAGCGGCCCGTAGGAGATGCGGGCGGCGCCCAGCGCCTCGTACTCGGTCGAGGTGAGCGCTCCGGGCAGGCCGATCACGCTGACCTTCCCGTGCCCGATCCCCTCGACGAGCGCGCGGGTGGTGTCGGCATCGAGGATGCCCGGCACGAAGACCGCGGTCGCGCCGGCGTCGAGGAAGGCCCGGCCGCGCTCGATCGCGTCGGCGAGGGACTCCTCCACCGGACGACCGCCGCCGCGGACGAAGGCGTCGGTGCGCGCGTTGAGCACGAACGGCACGCCCTCCGCCTCACCGGCGCGGATCATCGCCTCGACGTTCGCAGCGGCCTCGGTGAGGGGACGCAGCCGGTCCTCGACGTTGGCGCCGACGACGCCCGCGCCGATCGCGAGGCGCACGGTCTCCCCTGCGTCGCCGTAACCGTCGTCAAGGTCGGCGGTCACGGGGAGCTCGACGGCGGCGGCGATGCGACCGACCATGTCGAGCATGAGCTCGCGCGGGATCGCGCCGTCGGCGTAGCCGTAGGACGAGGCGATGGAATGGCCGGCCGTGGCGATGGCCGTGGTCTCGGGCAGGGC
Source organism: Microbacterium sp. MMO-35 (assembly GCF_037147555.1). Taxonomy (NCBI): domain Bacteria; kingdom Bacillati; phylum Actinomycetota; class Actinomycetes; order Micrococcales; family Microbacteriaceae; genus Microbacterium; species Microbacterium sp. MMO-35. Next base: position 298,203 of record NZ_JBBCVH010000004.1, on the reverse strand, counting down.
GGCGATCGCCTGCGCGGACACGACGTCCCATACGTTCACGACGCGGAGGATCTCGGGTGCCGCATAGAGCGCGGCGAGGGTGCGGGCCTTGTCAGCGGTGCTGGTCATGGACACCACGCTAACGCCCGTCTCGGACGCACAGGGCGGCTTAGGCTGAACCCATGCCTCAGCGCCGATCGCACGTCGCCCCCTCCGCCGCGCAGTCGGAGCTCGCCACGGCGCTCGCGGCCCTGCGCACCGAGATCGACGCGCCCCCCGAGTTCTCGCCCGAGGCGCTTGCGGAGGCCGCCTCTGCGACGGCACCGACGCCTGACCTGGATCTGCGCGACATCGCCTTCGCGACGCTGGATCCGGCGGGATCCATGGACCTCGACCAGGCGTTCCAGCTGGAGCGGAACGGGTCCGGATACACGGTGCGCTACGCGATCGCCGACGTGCCGTCGTTCGTCGCGCCCGGCGGCGCCCTCGATCTCGCCGCGCGTGCCCGCGGCGAGACCCTGTACGCGGCGGACGGCACGATCCCGCTGCACCCGCCCGTGCTCAGCGAAGACCATGCCTCGTTGCTGCCCGACCAGGACCGGCCGGCGCTGGTGTGGACCTTCACCCTGGACGCGGACGGATCCGCCACCGGCACGCGCCTCGAGCGTGCTCTCATCCGCTCGCGGGCGAAGCTCGACTACGCCTCGGTGCAGTCCGACCTCGACGCCGGACGGGACTCTCCGGCGGCGCTGCTGCCGGAGATCGGGCGCCTGCGCCTGGAGCAGGAGGCGCAGCGGGGAGGCGCGAGCCTGAATCTGCCCGACGAGGAGGTCGTGCGCCACGACGACGGCTCCTACGCGATCGAGCGCCGCACGCCGCTTCCCGTGGAGGACTGGAACGCGCAGCTCTCGCTCCTGACCGGGATGGCCGCGGCGCAGCTCATGCTCGAGGCGAAGGTCGGGATCCTGCGCACGATGCCGCAGCCCGATGACGCCGCCTTCGAGACCTTCCGCCGGCAGACGACGGTGCTCGGCACGCCGTGGACGACGGGCCGCTACGGCGACTATCTGCGCGGCCTCGACCGGGACGATCCGCGCACCCTGCCGATCCTGGAGGCGGCTTCCGCCCTCTTCCGCGGCGCCGGGTACGTCGCCTTCGACGGAGCGGCCCCCGCGGAGACCGTGCAGGCGGCCATCGGCGCCCCTTACGCGCATGCCACCGCCCCGCTGCGGCGACTCGTCGACCGGTGGTCGCTGACGATCTCGCTCGCCGTGAGCCGCGGCGAGGAGATTCCGGGGTGGGTGCGGGAGAGCCTCCCACTCGTGCCGGATCTCATGAGGGCCTCGGCGCAGCGCTCGTCGACGCTGAACGCGCGCACCCTCGACCTCGTGGAGGCGGCGCTGCTCGCCTCCCACGTCGGGGAGACGTTCGACGCGGTGGTGATCCGCCGCAACGACGCACGCGGGACGGTGCAGATCGAGGAGCCGCCCGTCACGGCCTCGGTGGCGCTGCCCGAGACGGCCGCTGCGGGGTCGACCGTCCGGCTCTCGCTCGGTGCGGTCGATGTCGCGAAGGGACAGGTCTCCTTTGCCGTCGTCTGACCGCCCCGCCGACGCCCTCTCCGCGTGGATCCGCGACCGCGCGCGCCCGCTGCGCACGCTCGATCCGGACGACGTCGACGATTCCGACCTCGAACCGCTGCTCAAGATCGTCGGGGATGCGCGCGTCGTCGCGCTCGGCGAGTCGATGCACCGCGTGCACGAGTTCTTCGCCCTGCGCGACCGGATGTTCCGCTTCCTGCACCGGCGCGCCGGCTTCACGGCGTTCGTGACGGAGAGCGGGCTCCCGGAAGGGCGTCACGTCGACGACTGGATCCGCATAGGTCGCGGCGGCCTTCGGGACGCGCTGCGGGACGGGGTCTCCTACCGCTTCGGCGCCTGTCAGGAGATGCTGGATCAGCTCACCTGGATGCGCGAGCGCGCCGCGACCGCGCGTTCGATCCCGCGCTGGTACGGCATGGACCTGCCCGACTCCTCGGCGAGCGCGCTGCCCGGCGTGCAGGCCGCGCTGGAGCTGCTCGACGTCGTCGATGCGCACTATGCGGCGCATGTGCGGGCGACTCTGCTCCCCCGGTTCGGATATCTCCCCGCCGACCGCACCGGGCTGGCGCAGGCGGCGCCGACGATCCAGGCGTATCTGGCGCTGCCCGCAGCCGAGCGCGCCGCCCTCACCGTCGGCATCGCCGATCTCGCGGCTCGGATCCGCGCTCGCCGTCGTGAGCAGGTCGCCGCGCTGGGCGGCGGCGCCGAGGCCGAGGCGCGGGTGGACTTCGCGATCCACGCGGCGGAGAGCGCCCGCGCGGCCGATGCGTTCCTGCAGGCCATGACCGCCGGCCCCACCCGCTCCTGGCCCGCCGCGAACATCCGCGACGCATGGATGGCCGACGCCGTGGAGGGGATCCTGCAGCGCGAGCCCCGCATCCTCGTCGCCGCCGCCAACGGGCACGTGCAGCGCACGGCGTTCTCGGCTCCCCCGTTCGTCCCGGACCCGATGACGACGATGGGCGGGCACCTCGCCGACCGGCTCGGCGGCGACCTCGTCGTGATCGGCACCCTGTTCGGCGGCGGAGAGCAGTGGCTGCACCGCCCCGCTCCCGCCGACCCACCGGGCCACTCCCGCCCGTTCGTGTCCGCGCTCGCTCCCCTGGATCCTGCGAGTCTCGACGCCGCCGTCGAGCGCTCCGGGATCGGCGACGCGATCGTGGACCTGCGAAGTGCGCCGCCGACGGTGTCCGCGGCGCTCGATGCCACGACGGGGTGGCACAACGGCGACGTGGTCCAGCCGGGCCGAGCCCGCGACGCCTTCGACGCGGTGACCTTCGTCCGCTCGGTATCGCCGTGGCAGACCTGGATCGACGAGCGGGGCCTGGATCGGCGGTGAGGACGTCTCACCCTGTCGTTCCGCGCACCCGACGTGCGCACCCGGCTCAGCGGCGCCCTGCGCGTCGCCGTGCGAGCCGCATGAGGCGCGACCATCGGCGGGCGTGATGCTTCACTGCCCAGAGCAGGGCGAGCAGCAACAGGATGAGAGGCACGAACTCCGGCATGAGCAGGAAGGAGCCCAACAGCACCTCCAAACCCTCGAAGCCGATGAGTCCGGCCGCGGCAAGATAGATCCAGGTGTCCATGCGCACCGTGACTCGCAACAGTGCTGAGGACACCCGGACCTTGGCCCGTCGAAGGCGATAGCGGATCAGGCGCAGCCATCGAAGGCGGGGACTGGGCGGGACGAGCGGCACAAGAAGTCTGAGCATGGTGTTCTCCGGGGACGATGGACGACACGACGATGCGTCCTGCCACCGCAGCCCAGGGATCAGCCATACGGGCCAGTCAGGCGTGCGTAAGCGGACGCGGCGATCGCCCCGGTGCCCGCGCTCCCCGCGCACCTGCCGGTCGCCGAGGTCGGCTCGCCCTCACTTCCGCACGGTCAGCGCACGTCACCGGTGCCTGCTGCGGAGCTGCGCACCGGGCTGTGTCCGCACGCTGTGCGGCGGAGGTCAGCAGTACGACGGCAACCCGTCCGATGACCGCGATCCCGATCACGACCGCGCCGATCGCGATCAGCACGCTGAGCGGCGTCGTCTGGAAGTAGCCGGCGAACGCGACCTCCACGCCGACGATCACTTCGTCGAGCACCGCGATCAGGGACATGGCTCGAGCGTATCCCGCCCAATCGTTCCGCACAGCGCAGCGATCGGGCAGGTTCTGCACGGATCCCGAGTGGCCAGCCAGAAGGCCTCTCGCGGCTGCGAGGATCAGGCATGGAGATTTTCACCGAGGTCGACGCGCAGGTTCAGAACCTGCGCGCGCTCCTCGGCGATGCGCTCGAATCGGCCGATCTCGTCGCCGTCATCGAGGGGCTCGACGACATGCACGCCGTCGACACGATCACCGCGGCGACGGCGCTGATCCACTGCGGCGAGAGGATCCGCGCCGCGGCCACCGGAGTGATCGCGGCACGTTCCGCCCGGGACGCGGGGCAGGCCGGGCTCGCGCAGTCCCTCGGGCACAGGAACGTCGCCTCCCTCGTGCAGGAGATCACGGGATCGACGAGAGCAGAGGCGAACCGGCAGGTGCGGATCGGTGAGTCGCTCCGCGCCTCGGCGACCACGACCGCTTCACCGGGCACGGCGGCGGACGGCGGATCGGCTGACGAGTCGGAGCCGGTCGCGCTCTGGCACGCCGGACTCGATCGCGCCCTGCTGCAGGGTCGGCTCACGACCGCGCAGCACGACGCGATCCGCCAGGGACTCGCCGACCCTCCCCTGTCCGACGAGACGACGGAACGGCACGAAGAGAACGACGCGCTCATGCGAGACCTCTGGGAGATCGCCGCCGATCAGCTCATCGCCGCGGCGGCGCACGATACCCCGGAGACGCTGAGCGCCGCTGCGCGCGCCATCCGCGATCGGCTCGATTCCGAGGGCGCTGCGCGACGCTTCGAAGAACGGTACGCACGGCGCTCCTTCCGCGTCTGGACGACCGTCGACGGTCACAAGCGCGGTGCGATCGACTTCGACGACGAGGGCTACGCCTGGGCGGCGACGATCATCGCCAACGCCCTGCGCCCGCGCACCGGCGGCCCTCGGTTCGTCGATGCCGAGGAGAAGGCTCGCGCGAGATCGCTGGCCGACGACCCGCGGACGAACGATCAGCTCACCTACGACCTCCTCCTCGACCTCCTCCGGGCCGGTTCCCTCGCCGATGCCCCGGCCGTCTTCGGGACGCGGCGCGCCGGCGTCCGCGTCGTCCGGGTCGTGGGCGCCGACGACATCGCGGATCCGATCGCGCACACGGAGGACCACCTTGACACCTTCCCTGCCGCGGTCGCCGAGCAGCAGTCATGCGATGCCGGATCCGTACCCGTCACGGTCGACTCCCGAGGGAACCCGCTCGACGTCGGTCGGGAGCACCGGCTGTTCACCGCGAAGCAGCGCGTCGCACTCGCGGTCCGCGACGGCGGATGCCGATGGGTCGGCTGCGACCGCCCCGCGTCCTTCTGCGAGGCTCACCACATCGACGAATGGGCTCGCGGCGACGGGCGCACCGACATCGACCGCGGAGTCCTGCTCTGCCGCTTCCATCACATGCAGCTGCATCACGGCGGCTGGCGCATCACACGCCACGGCAAGGACGACTTCGTCCTCCATCATCCGCGCGGCCAGACGTCTGCGCTCCCGCCCCGGCCAGCCCTCAGGTACGCCTGGACGGGGTTCGAACCGCCACCGAAGAGGTTCCGTCCGGTGGCGTGAGCCCCGGCCGCCCCGCCCCTGATCGGGAGGGGCCGACTACGCCGGAACCGAAGTCGTCGTCATCACGAGCAGCTGCGGATCCGACAGATCCAGCGACACCCGGATCGAAGCGAACTCCGCGAGCGACGACACGTGCGTGCCGCCGCACAGGATCGACGCCGTGCCCTCGGGCAGTCCGCACACCCAGCGACGACGGTCCACGATCGTCTCACCGTCGACCTCGATCCGGCTCGACGCTGCGGAGGCCACCCAGGCCGCGAGCTGCGTGTTGATGCGCTCCTCGCGTTCGGCCAGAGTTGCCGCGAAGCCCTCGGTGTCGAATCCCGCCTTGCGCAGGCTCTTGCCGAGACGGTACTCGTCCACCGAACCGCCCTCGTCGATGAAGCTCGTCTGGTTCGCACGCCCCTCGAAGTCGGGCGAGCCGAGCGCGTCGGATCCGGGATCCTTGCGCCAGAGGTCGGCGACCGCGAGATCCAGAGCCAGCGATGCCAGGTGGCAGGCCGTGTGGCCACGACTCAGCCCCGCGCGACGCTCCGCATCCACCGTCGCCTCGGCGGAAGCTCCTGCGGCGAGCGCCGAGGGAACGGCCTCGACCCGGTGCCCGACGAGCCAGGTCCAGCCCGCGGCTCCCCGCTTGACAGGGATGTCCGAGCCGACCGCGACCACCCCCTCGTCGCTCACCGCCGCCATGACCGCCTCGGACACGGCGACCTCGACGTCGTCCACGCGCAGCGACCCCCGGTCTCCCGGCTGATCCGGCCAGGTGTGGTCGACGGGATGGAACGGAGTCCGGTCCAGCACGACGACCGCACCGGTGTCCGACGGATGCACGCCCACGACGCGGGCGGACTCGACGAGGGATCCCGAAGGGAAGGTGACGACGGTGCTGGACGACACGGAGGCTCCTGACAGGGTGACGAGGGAAGGGCCCCGACGTCAGTGCGACGGCGGGATGGTGAAGCTCGCGAGGCGATCGCCGGAGACCACGAAGATCCCGTCCGACTCGCCGGTGAAGACGCTGCTGCGCCAGTCGAAGCGGATCCTGGTCGTGTCGCCCTCGGTCTCCGCGGTCAGGACCGTCATGCGTGCGCCGGCGCCGATCGCGTCGGATGCGGCCCATGCCCGCACTCCCTCGGGACCCGTCTTGACGGTGCCCCAGTCGCTGACGAAGCCCTCTGGCGTGAAGGCGGCGACGAACGCCTCGGTGTCGGCCGCGTTGATGGCGTCGACCATGCGCTGCACGGCAGCGGGAAGCGCGAAGCCGCTCATCAGCTGGTGACGACCTGTGCGGTGCCGAGGGGGGCGTTCGGCCCCATCTCGTCGGCGATGCGGTTCGCCTCCTCGATGAGCGTCGCCACGATGTCCTCCTCCGGCACGGTCTTGATGACCTCGCCCTTGACGAAGATCTGACCCTTGCCGTTTCCGGAGGCGACGCCGAGGTCGGCCTCGCGGGCCTCCCCCGGGCCGTTCACGACACAGCCCATGACGGCCACGCGCAGCGGCACCGTCATGTCCTTGAGCCCTTCGGTGACGTTCTCCGCGAGGGTGTAGACGTCGACCTGGGCCCGACCGCACGAGGGGCAGGACACGATCTCGAGCTTGCGCTCGCGCAGGTTCAGCGACTGCAGGATCTGATGCCCGACCTTGACCTCCTCGGCAGGCGGGGCCGAGAGGGAGACGCGGATCGTGTCTCCGATGCCCTCGCCGAGCAGGATCCCGAAGGCCGTGGCGGACTTGATCGTGCCCTGGAACGCGGGGCCCGCCTCGGTCACGCCGAGGTGCAGCGGCCAGTCGCCCATCGCGGCGAGGAGGCGGTACGCCTTCACCATCACGACCGGGTCGTTGTGCTTGACGGAGATCTTGAAGTCGTGGAAGTCGTGCTCCTCGAACAGCGACGCCTCCCAGCGTGCGCTCTCGGCGAGTGCTTCCGGAGTGGCCTTGCCGTACTTCTCGAGCAGCCGGGGGTCGAGGGACCCGGCGTTCACGCCGATGCGCAGCGACACGCCGGCATCCTTCGCCGCCTTCGCGATGGCGCCGACCTGGTCGTCGAACTTGCGGATGTTGCCCGGATTCACGCGTACCGCGGCGCAGCCCGCGTCGATCGCCTGGAACACGTACTTCGGCTGGAAGTGGATGTCTGCGATGACCGGGATCTGGCTCTTCTTCGCGATGATGTGCAGCACATCGGCGTCGTCCTGCGACGGCACGGCGACGCGCACGATCTCGCATCCCGAGGCGGTGAGCTCGGCGATCTGCTGCAGCGTCCCGTTGATGTCGGTGGTCTTGGTCGTCGTCATCGACTGGACGCTGACGGGGGCTCCTCCACCGACGAGCACCTTGCCGACCTTGATCTGGCGGCTCTTGCGACGCGGGGCGAGGACATCGGGGATCTTGGGCATCCCCAGGTTCACGGCTGGCACAGATCCAGGTTACCGGTGCGGGGCTGGACGGGATCCGCGTGCCGCCTGAGCAGACGCCGTGTCCGCGCCGTCACGAGGCGCACCCCTGGCGCGACGGTGTGATAGTTTCGGCGCATGTCCGCGAACCGCACCTGGTGGCCCGCCTCCTAGGCGGTGAGTTCGCGTACCACGATCCAGACCGCCTTCCGGGGCGGTCTTGTCGTTTCTGCCGCGTCGGATCCCCTGCTCAGGAGCCCCTTTGATGACCACCGCCGACCGGATCCATTCGCTCGATTCGTCCTTCGTGCTGCTCGCCCGTGAGGGCTCGGACAGCGTCGAGCTGCTCACCGGCACGATCGTCGACGTCGATCTCCTCGCCGACATCCCGCTCGACGCCGACGGAGCGCGCCGGGAGGTGTTCGCCCTGGTGCCGTTCCGCCAGGTGCGCGAGCGCGGCTTCGAGGCGCAGGACGACGGAGCGCCCCTGCGCTGCCTGCTGGTCGACGAGCATCTGCATCTGCCCGCGGCCGAGGTGCTCGCGGCTCTGCCGGCGACGCCCGTCCCGCTCCACGACGGCGGCTTCGACCTCAGCGACGACGAGTACGCCGCGATCGTGGAGCGGGTGATCGCCGACGAGATCGGCCGGGGCGAGGGCGCGAACTTCGTGATCCGACGCGACTACACGGCACGGATCGACGCCACGGACTCCGCCGCGGAGCGCACCGCGGCCCTCACCTGGTTCCGCGCGCTCCTCGAGCACGAGCGCGGTGCGTACTGGACGTTCGCGGTCGTCACCCCGGGGGTCATCGCGGTCGGCGCGAGCCCGGAGGCGCACGTCGTCGCGCAGGGCGGCGTGGTGACCATGAACCCCATCTCCGGCACCTTCCGCCACCCGGCGGGTGGCTCCACCACCGCGGCTCTCGGCGAGTTCCTCTCGTCCACGAAGGAGACCGAGGAGCTGTTCATGGTGGTGGACGAGGAGCTCAAGATGATGAGCGCGGTCTGCTCCGACGGCGGGCGGATCACCGGACCCCACCTCAAGCAGATGTCGCGGCTCACTCACACCGAGTACATGCTGCGCGGCAGCAGCCGGCTCGATCCACGCGACATCCTGCGCGAGACGATGTTCGCCCCCACCGTCACCGGGTCCCCGATGCAGAACGCCTGCACGGTGATCCGCCGGCACGAGCGCAAGCCGCGCGGCTACTACTCGGGTGTGGCGGCGCTCTTCACGCCCAACGACGCCGGGGGGCACGACCTGGACGCGCCGATCCTCATCCGGACCGTGTACCTCGATGACGGCGAGGTGAGCGTCCCGGTCGGCGCCACTCTCGTGCGCCACTCCGACCCCGCCGGCGAGGTCGGCGAGACGCACGGCAAGGCCGCGGGCGTGCTGGGTGCGATCGGCGCCGTGGCGCGGGACACCGCCGCCGAAGCCCGCGAGGATGCGGACGAACCCGGAACGGGGACGACCCCGGCAGAGGATCCGGAGATCCAGGCGCTGCTCGCCTCCCGCAACGCCCGACTCGCCGAGTTCTGGATCAACCCGCAGGACGGCGCCACCGCGACCACTGCGGCGGCGCCCTTCGCAGGACGCACGGCCGTGGTCGTCGATGCGGAGGACCGGTTCACGACGATGCTCGCGCACCAGCTGCGCCACCTCGGGCTCGACGTGCGGATCCTGCCGTGGGCCGAAGCCGACGACGCGGAAATCGACGCCGCAGACCTGCTCGTCGCGGGCCCCGGGCCCGGCGACCCGCGGGACGGATCCTCGCCGCGCATCGCCCGGATGCGCGCACTCGTCGCGCGGCGTCTCGCCGGTGGGCGCCCGCTGCTCGCCGTATGCCTCAGCCACCAGATCCTCGCGGACTCCCTCGGGATCGCGCTCGCACCGCTCGCCAGCCCGCATCAGGGACTGCAGAAGTCCGTGCCGGTGTTCGGCGAGAGCGCCTCGATCGGCTTCTACAACACGTTCACCGCGCGCGTCACGCCCGGCACGAGCGCCGTCGGCCTCGCCGAGGTCTCCGCGGATCCGACGTCGGGCGACGTCTACGCGCTGCGCGGACCGGGCTTCGCCTCGGTGCAGGGGCACCTCGAGTCGATCCTGTCCCGCGACGGGATGACGACGCTGCAGAGGCTGGTGGCGCACGCCCTCGACGGGCGCTGAGCGCCGTCAGCCGATCGTCACCGGCCGGACGAGGTCGGCGACGATCAGCAGCGCCCCCATCGCGATGAGCAGACCGGCGACGACGATCGTCAGCGGCACGAGCCTCGTGGCGTCCACCGGCGCCGGCGGCGGCCGGCGGAACAGCTTCGCCCACGCCCGCTTCAGGCCGTCCCAGAGCGCGACCACGATGTGCCCCCCGTCCAAGGGCAGGAGCGGGATGAGGTTGAAGACGAAGAGCGCGATGTTCAGCGAGCCCATGAGGCTCAGCAGCACGGCGAAGCGGTTCAGCACCGGCGCATCGGCGGCGGCGACCTCGCCGGCGATCCGGCCCACCCCGACCACGCTCAGCGGGCCGTTGGGGTCACGCGGCGTACCGGTGACCAGCGAGACTCCGACGTCCCAGAGGCGCACCGGAAGAGTGCCGATGAGCTGCACCACGGATCCGGCGTTGGTCATGGCCTGCTCGAAGCCGGCGCCGATGGGCTGCTGCACATAGGCGAGCTGCGCGGAGATCCCGGCATAGCCGACGGTACGCACGACGGTGTGGCCCTTGTCGTCGACCACCGGCCGGCCGTTGCCGTCCACCTGCTGGCGCTGCGCCGCCACCGGGGTCAGCTGGAGCGTCACGTCGGCGCCGCCGCGCTCGACGACCAGCGGAAGGGTCTTCCCCGGCGAGGCCTGGATGATCGCGCTCGCCTCTGCGAAGGTCGACACGGCGGTGCCGCCGACCGAGACGATCCGGTCGCCCGGCTTGACGCCTGCCTCGGCCGCGGGTGCGACCGGATCCGAGGAGGTGCAGGAGGTCTGGGTGGATCCGGCCGGCAGCACGCACTCCGACAGCGAGGCGATCGTCGTGGTGCCCTGCTGCACTCCGATGCCGCTGAGGAGGATCGTGAACACGACGATGGCGAGCACCAGGTTCATGAACGGACCGCCGAACATGACGATGATCCGTTTCCACACCGGCAGCAGGTAGAAGACGCGACCCGCACGCTGCGGATCGATGGTCTCGTCGTTGGCGGCCCTCGCATCCTGGATCAGCGAGCGGAACGCACCGCGCGATCGACTCTCCGAGGCGGCGCCGTCCGTGTCTTCGACCGACGGCGGGTACATGCCCGACATCGAGATGAAGCCGCCGATCGGCAGCGCCTTCACGCCGTACTCCGTCTCGCCGATCTTCTTCGAGAACAGTCGCGGGCCGAAGCCGATCATGTACTGGCCGACGTGCACGCCGAACAGCTTCGCGGGCACCAGGTGTCCGAGCTCGTGCAAGGCGATCGAGACGCCGAGCCCGACCAGCACGAACAGCAGGCCGCCGACGTATAGCAGGATCTCCACCCCGCCACGCTACCGGTGCGGGGCTAGGAAACGGCCGTGCCGCGGCTGTGCGCGCCCGGTGCGCGCGGACCTCAGGACGCCGCGGCGATCAACCGGTCGGCCGTTGCCCGCGCCCACGCCTCCGCGTCGGCGAGCGACGCGACCGTGAGGTCGTCCGGGGGCTCGTGCGCATCGACCACGCGCTGGATGGTCTCGACGATCCCGAGGAACGAGAGGCGCCCCTCGTGGAACGCATCGACGGCCTGCTCGTTCGCCGCGTTGTAGACGGCGGGGAACGTGCGTCCGGCGCGTCCGACCTGCTTCGCCAGCGCCACCGACGGGAAGGCGGCGTTGTCGAGCGGCTCGAACGTCCAGCTCGCGGCCTTCGTCCAGTCGAGCGGGCGTCCGACCCCGCCGACCCGGTTCGGCCAGTCCAAGCCCAGCGAGATCGGGAGCCGCATGTCCGGCGGGGAGGCCTGCGCGATCGTCGAGCCGTCGACGAACTCGACCATGGAGTGGACGATCGACTGCGGATGAACGACCACGTCGATCCGTTCGTAGTCGACGTCGAACAGCAGGTGGGCCTCGATGACCTCGAGTCCCTTGTTCACGAGCGTGGCCGAGTTCGTCGTCACCATCCGTCCCATGTCCCAGGTCGGGTGGGCGAGCGCCTCGGCCGGCGTGACCGACGCCATCTCGTCGCGCGACCGGCCTCGGAACGGGCCGCCCGAAGCCGTGACGACCAGGCGGCGCACCTCCTGCGGGGTTCCGGAGCGGAGCGCCTGCGCCAGCGCCGAATGCTCGGAGTCCACCGGGACGATCTGCCCCGGTGCGGCGAGCGCCGTGACGAGGGCACCCCCTACGATCAGCGACTCCTTGTTCGCGAGCGCGAGCGTGCGACCGGCCCGGAGCGCGGCGAGCGTGGAGCCGAGGCCGATGGATCCCGTGATCGCGTTCAGCACCACGTCTGCCTCGACGTCGCGGACGAGCTGCTCCGCCTCGGCGGCGCCCAGCGCGGTGTCGTCGACGCCGAACTCCTCCGCCTGCTGCTCGAGAAGTTCTGCCTGCGTGCCTGCGGCGAGTCCCACGAGCTCGAATCGTTCGGGGTTCGCCCGGATGACGTCGAGGGCCTGGGTGCCGATCGAGCCGGTGGATCCGAGGATGAGGACGCGACGCATGACCTCAGCCTAGGGTCACTGCGCCGGCGCCGCCGAAGGAACCGTGCCGAGGATGTCGATCACGAACACCAGCGTCGAGTTGGCGGGGATCCCGGACTGGGCCTGCGCGCCGTACCCCTCGGCGGGCGGGATCACGGCGAGCACCTGGGAGCCCACCTTCTGCCCCTCGAGCGCCTTCTTGAAACCCGTCACCACGCCGGTGGTCTGGAACTGCGCGGGCGTCCCGCGCTTCCAGCTGGAGTCGAACTCCTTGCCGTCGGCCCAGGTCACCCCGCGGTACTGCACGATCACGTAATCGCCGCTGGCCACGGTCGCGCCGTCGCCCTGCTTCAGCACGGAGATCTTCGTCTCGGTGGGCGGGTCGGTCTTGGGAATGGTGATCTCGGGCGCGCCGTCCTTGGCGAGCTTCACCGTCGGCATGCCCTCGACCGGGGCGACCGCGGTGCCGTCGGCGACCGTGGGCAGCTTCTTCGTCGCCTCGGCGTAGACGACGACAGACTTCCCGCCCTCGCCGAACATCTTCCCGGGGATCGCGGCGACGACCGCCGAGCCGAGCGGCTTGCACTCCAGAGCCGCCACGAACAGCGACTGCTGCTGCGGATCCAGCAGCACGGGGATCTGGTCGTCGGAGCCGCGCGAGCTGGAATCGAGGACGGCGCTGTCGGCGGCGTTCACGATCCGGTAGCGGACGGATACGAGGTCTCCGGCCTTGACGTCCTTGCCGTCGCCCTTCTTCACGACCGTCCGCTCCACCGCGGTGGCCTTGTCGATGTCCGCACCGGAGGGCACGGTGACCTTCAGGTCCTTGCCCTCGCCTTCGACCTTGATCGCGTCCGATGCCTTGCCCGGCTTCGCATCGAGCAGGCACGACGAGGACGCGGAAGGGCTCGGCGACGCCGAAGGGCTCCCGGCGCCGGCGCAGCCGGAGAGCAGGAGAGCCGTCGCTGCGACGGCGGACAGGGCAGCGGCAATGCGGATGCGCACGAAGGACCTCGAGACGTAGAGACGAACCCGCCTATCCTGCCCTATCGGGCTTTGCCGCCGCTGGGAAGCATCGTCGCGCCACGCATTCCGATCGCGGAATGGATCCTGATCTAGCCTTGTCTGGTGACTCCGGAACACGAACCCGCGGCGTCTGCGGACCGCGACGATGCCGTCGCCGTGCAGCATCATCCCGAGGACGAGGTGCGACGCGCGGGCGCGACGTACCTGCTCGGCCGGATGATCCTGATCCCGCTCACGCGGCTCATCTACCGCCCCCGCATCGAGGGGCGCGCGAACGTGCCGAAGGACGGACCGATCATCGTCGCGTCCAACCATCTCTCGTTCATCGACTCGATCGCGATCCCGGTGGCCGCTCCCCGGCGCGTCCACTTCCTCGCGAAGTCCAGCTACTTCGAGGGCACGAGTCTCAAGGGCCGGTTCGTCGCGAACTTCATGCGGGCCGTAGGCGCGATCCCGGTGCGCCGGGGTGCGGGCCAGGCGGCGCTCGACGCCCTGGACGAGCAGCGGAAGCTGCTGGATCAGGGCCTCGCCGTCGCGCTCTACCCCGAGGGCACGCGATCGACCGACGGTCGTCTCTACAAGGGCCGCACCGGTGTCGCGTTCCTCGCCCTCCAGACCGGCGCGAAGGTCGTGCCGGTCGGCGTGATCGGCACGGACAAGGCGATGCCCGTCGGAGCGAGCATGCCCAAGATCGGATCGAAGGTCACGATCCGCTTCGGCGAGCCCCTCGACCTCGCGCACCACGGCCCTGCGACCTCCGGACGGGCCCGCCGCGGCGCCACGGACGAGATCATGGCGGCGATCCACGCCCTCAGCGAGCAGGAGCTCGCCGGCGTCTACAACGAGGTGCCCGCGCAGGGCGCGATCGAGAAGATCAAGCAGGCGCTGCCGCACGAACGGCGCTGATCCTTCGAGGATCCCTGCGGCGACCGCTCAGCGGGCGGGTGAGGCGACGAGGATCGTCGCCTCGTGGTGCACGGGGAAGGCGACGGAGTTGGCGATGAAGCACCAGGCGTTCGCCTGTGCGTGAGCCGCCTCGGCTGCCGCGCGCATCGACTCGTCGGCGATCGTGACGACCGGGTGCAGCGTCACCTCGGTGAACGCTCCCCCGCCGCGTCCGTCCTCCTCCATCGTGCCGGTCGCCTCGTCGCGATAGTCGAGCACCACGACGCCCGCGGTCACGCAGGCGTGCAGGTAGCTCAGCAGGTGGCATTCGCTCAGCGCCGCGAGCAGCATGTCCTCCGGGTTCCACCGCGTCGGATCCCCGCGGAACGGCTTGTCGGACGAGGCGAGCAGATCCGGTTTGCCCGCGATGCCGATCGTGCTCGCCCGGTCGTAGTCGCGGTACCCCGAGGTGCCGGTGCCGCGGTTGCCGGTCCAGGTCGTGGTGAGTGCGTAGTGGTGCGTGCCGAGGCCCATGGGTCCATCGTGCCAGGCCGGCGCGGCATGCGGCCAGGACGCGGCACCCCAGGACCGACGCACACCCACGACGTCGCCGGATCAGCTACTAGGCTTGCCCTCGTGGTGCAGACTCTGACCGTCCAGGATGCCGTGGAACTCGCCGTCGTCGAACGGAATGGATTCATCGAATCCCGCCACATCGGAGCAGCCGTCGTGCTCTCGCCGGAGGGCGACGTCGTCGTGCGTCACGGCAATCCCGAGGCCCTCGTGCTGCCCCGCTCGAGTCTCAAGCCGCTGCAGGCCGTCGCCTGCCTCACCGCCGGCGCGCCCCTGGAGGGCGAGCAGCTGGGGCTCGCCACGGCGAGCCATGTCGGCACCGACCGGCACGTGGCCGTGGTGCGCGAGGTGCTCACCGCCGGCGGGCTCACCGAGGACGACCTGGGGTGCCCCGCGGACTGGCCGGGCGACTCGGCGACGCGCGACGAGCTCGTGCGCGACCATGCCGGCAAGGCGCGCATCCGGATGAACTGCTCGGGCAAGCACGCGACGATGCTGCGCGCCTGCGTCGCGAACGGCTGGCCGACCGCCGGCTACCTGGACGTGGACCATCCGCTCCAGGTGCACATCAAGGAGACGGTCGAGCGGCTCAGCGGCGAACGCGTGGCGGCCACCGCGATCGACGGCTGCGGCGCGCCGGTGCACGCCATCACCCTGCTGGGTCTCGCGCGCGCCCTGCATCGCATCGGGAGCGCGTCGGAGCGCTCCCCGTTCGCCCTGCATCGGGTCGCGGGCGCTCTGGTGCGCACGGTGCGGGAGAACCCGTGGACCATCGAGGGGCCCGGGCGCCCCGACACCGTCGCGATCGAGAAGCTGGGCGTGTTCGCCAAGCATGGCGCCGAGGGCGTGATGGTGATGATCGCCCCGAACGGCACCACGGTCGCCCTGAAGATGCTCGACGGATCCGGCCGTGCGGCCACGATCGTCGCGGCGACGCTGCTCGCCCGTGCGGGCGCGCTGACCGACGCGCAGGTGGACAGCCTCGCCTCGGCCCTCCCTCTTGCCGTCCTCGGTGGCGGCAGCGGCGTGGGGGCCATCCGCCCCGGCGCCGGAATCTGAACGCCCCCAGAAAGGGCCAGGACCCCGAGCCGGAAGGCTCGTCAGGGAAAGAAAGGAGCCACGATGAGGATCTCGGTCCCCAGCGAGGTGAAGAACAACGAGTTCCGCGTCGCGCTCACCCCCGCGGGGGTGCACGACCTCGTGCTCGCCGGTCATGACGTCTTCGTGCAGTCCGGCGCCGGTGCCGGCTCCTCGATGTCGGACGAGGACTACCGCGAAGCCGGCGCGACGCTGATCGACGACGCCGATGAGGTCTGGGCCCGCGCCGAGCTCGTCCTGAAGGTCAAGGAGCCGATCGCCAGCGAGTACCACCGCTTCCGCAGCGATCTGGTGCTGTTCACGTACCTGCATCTCGCGGCCGATCGCGCACTGACCGACCGGCTGGCCGAGTCCGGCATGACCGCGATCGCCTACGAGACCGTGCAGCTGGCCTCGGGAGCCCTCCCGCTGCTCGCCCCGATGAGCGAGGTCGCGGGGCGTCTCGCCCCTCTCGTCGGAGCGAACACGCTGATGCGTTCGCACGGCGGCCTCGGCCTGCTGATGTCGGGCGTGCCTGGCACGCGTCCCGCGACCGTCACGGTGATCGGCGGCGGCGTCGCCGGCGCGAACGCCGCGGTGATCGCGGCCGGCATGGGCGCCGACGTGACGATCTTCGACACGAACATCGCCCGTCTGCGCTACCTGGACGACTTCTTCGGCGGACGCGTCAAGACCGCGGCGTCGAACCCGCTGGACCTGCGCCGCGCCGTGGTCGGGTCGGACCTCGTCATCGGATCGGTGCTGATCCCGGGCGCGAAGGCTCCGAAGCTCGTCACGAACGACATGGTCGCCGAGATGCGT
Source organism: Microbacterium sp. MMO-35 (assembly GCF_037147555.1). Taxonomy (NCBI): domain Bacteria; kingdom Bacillati; phylum Actinomycetota; class Actinomycetes; order Micrococcales; family Microbacteriaceae; genus Microbacterium; species Microbacterium sp. MMO-35. The sequence continues at coordinate 281,490 of NZ_JBBCVH010000004.1, read as the reverse complement.
CCGGGCAGCGTGCTGGTCGACATCGCGGTGGATCAGGGCGGCTGCTTCGCGGACACGCACCCCACGACGCACGACGACCCGACGTTCCGCGTGCACGACACGGTGTTCTACTGCGTGGCCAACATGCCGGGCGCCGTGCCGAACACGTCGACCTCTGCGCTGACGAACGCGACGCTGCCCTACGTGCGGCAGATCGCGGCGCGCGGCTGGCAGGCGGCCCTGCGCGCCGACGCCGCCCTTGCCGGCGGCCTCAACGTCACCGGCGGGAAGATCGCCAACGCCGGGGTGGCCACCGCGCACGAGCTGCCGCTCACGCCGCTCGAGGAGCTGCTGGGCTGACCCCGCTCCGCGGGGCGGGCAGGATCACCCTGGACGGCCTTCCGTCCTCGTCCACGGTCCATGCCCGCCCCGCGAACGGGAGCGCGTACGGAGGGAGCTCGCGCACCCCGGCGAGCGTGCGCAGTTCCCGGGCCGCCTCCGCGAGCACCACGATCTCCCCCGTCCGTGCGATGCGCTGCCACAGCGTGAACTGGCTGCCAGGAGTCCGCATCGCCCACGAGCAGCTGGAGCTCCGCGCGATCCCTCACCCCCTCGTCGAGGACCGTCGGCGTCCCCTCCGAGATCACCTGGACAGCACCGCGGCCGAACCGGTCGGCGAGCATCTCGGCGGTGCGCACCGGCGCGGTGCTCACCAGACCGACCAGGCTCGTCCTCGGCTGCCAGACCGGGTGCGGAGCCTCATCGCCGGCGCCCATGCGCCCCTCGGGCAGCACGAACTGCACCTCGGTTCCGTCGAGCAGGCCTCGCCCCGGCGGTCGCGACGGATCAAAAGTGCGGGGATCCCCGCCTGCTGCCAGGTGCTCGGTGCGGCTCGCCGATCGCAGCAGCGCCCGCGCGGGCAGCAGATCGGCGAGCAGCGCGAGCTGCGCCGTGCACCGCGACGCGCTGAGCAGCACCGTCACCCCGCGCTCTCCGGCGTCGCGTATGACGCGCTGCAGCCGCTCCGCCCAGGCCGAGGCGTATTCCAGCGGCAGCGCGGCCAGCTGACGGTCCGCGTCGTCGACGGCCAGCAGACGAGGCAGCCTGCGGCGTCCGTCGGCCAGCTCGTCGATCACCGCCCAGGAGCGTTCGGGATCGGCCGGGAGCAGCAGCGCCCCGCTCGTCTGCTCGACGGCGTTCCGCAGCAGCGCGGTCTTGCCGGATTCCGGCCCTCCGAACACCACGAGCCCGCGGTCCTCCCCCGCGCGCAGCGTGCGCGGCACCTGACGCTGACGTTCGGGCTCGTCCGCGAGGCCGAGCACGATCTCACCCGGCATCGACGGAGGCAGATCGGCGCGATGCAGCCGCGTGGGCAGCACAGGCAGCCAGGGACTGCGGGCTCGCTCCTCGCCCCGCCGCCGCGCGGCGATGACTCCGAGGTCGCTCTCGCCCGTCCGCGCCACGCGGAACGCCGCGGGCGCTGCATCCTGCGCGCGCCGGACAAAGGCCAGTCCGCGTCCGGCGACGTCCCCGGGCAGCAGCGCGGCGGCGTCGGTGCCGATCATGGCCCGGCTGTCGGCGGCGTCGGTGACGCGCAGCGCGATCCGCAGCGGGCAGTTGGCGGCCAGAGCGTCACGGATCACGCCGGTCGCCCGCTGGGTGCCGAGGATGAGATGCATGCCCAGCGCACGGCCACGCGCGGCGATGTCGGTGAACACGAGCGCGAGGTCGGGGTGCTGCTGCACGAGCGCCGCGAACTCGTCGACCACGATCACGAGGCGGCCGAGCGCCCCGTCGGCCTCCGCGATGCTGCGCGCCCCGTGCTCGGAGAGCACCCCCTCCCGGCGCCGCAGTTCGGCGCGGAGACTGCGCACACCGCGCTCGGCACCGTCCGCGTCGAGATCGGTGATCACCGCTGCGACGTGGGGCAGGATCCGCAGCGGCTCGAACGCGGTGCCGCCCTTGAAGTCGGCGAGCACGAACGCGACCTCCGTCGCCGAGTGCGCCGCGGCCAGCGCGGAGACCCAGCTCACCAGCAGTTCGCTCTTGCCCGCGCCGGTGACGCCCGTCACGAGCGCGTGGGGGCCGTCGGCCACGAGATCGACGGCGACCGGGCCCTCGGCGTCCCGGCCCAGCGCGGCGATCAGTCGACCGAGAGAAGCGCCGCGCTCGTGACCGTCGGACGATGCCGGCGCCAGGACCTCCGCGATCCCGACCGCCGCGGGGATGACCGCCGCCTCATCGTGCTCGAGCATCTGCGCGCGCACGATCTCCTCCGCCTGCTCCCGGGAGATCCCCTCCACGGAGCACGCCCGGTCCCCCTCCGGCGTACGCAGGCGTGCGGCCGAGGGCTCCGTCACATCGAGGACCGCGCGATATCCCGCCGGGGGTGCGGCTCCCTGCCTCCGCACGCACAGACGAGGGCCCGTGAGCGCCGTTCGCCCCACGCCGACATGCACCGGGACTCCGGGGTGGTCCCTGCGCGCCTGCGGGAGGGCATCCAGTCCCACGACCGCGACGCCGTCGCCCTCGAAGCGGATCGCGCCGCTCGCGTGCCGTACGCAGAGCTGCAGCAGCAGGGCGCGCGTCACGGCCGCCGCCACGGGAAGAGGACCGCGTATGCAGAGGCCGTCCGCAAGCGACGTCGTCACGGGTACGGCGGGCAGAGTGCGGTGCCGCGCACGGAACGCCTCGGCTGCCGGTCCCGTGCCGGTGAATCGCAGCGGCGACGCGCCGTCGCCGCTGCCGACGGCGAGCTCGAGGCCTTCCTCGAACGCGAGCGACCGCGTCGGGGGTTCTCCGAGGCATGCGGCGAGATCGGGAACGGCCCGCCGCCGGCGCGCCTGTTCCTCCGCCTCTCGCGCCGCCACGGTCTGCTCCACGCGCGCCCAGGCCTGCGTCTCCTCCGCCTTCGCGATGCGCAGGGCGCGACGACGCTGCCGCAGACCGTCCAGGAACGCCGCGAGGATCATGACCGGTCCCAGCGCGGCGAAGCAGAGCGAGAGCGCGGAGCCCGTCACGGCGAACAGCACCGCTCCCGATACGACCGGGACGATCGCGGCGACGAGCGGGAGCGACCCGCGTGCGGGCGTCACGGGAGCAGCGGGCAGGGAGATCGTCTCGACGGCGTGCATGCCGTCATCCCATCGCAGTCCGCACGCCTGCGGGCCGGCGTGCGCGGGATCGGTGCGCTAGACGACGGGAAGCGGGGCTGTGGAGGACGAGGCGTCGGCGGCGGGGATGCGGCGCACGTCCACCACGATGATGGTGACGTTGTCCCGTCCCCCGTTCTCCAGAGCTGCGCCGAGCATCGCGTCGACCGCAGCGTCCGGAGTCGGGTTGAGACCGAGGAAGTGCTGGATGCCGTAGTCGGTGAGCTCCTTCGTGAGCCCGTCCGAGCAGATCACGAAGCGGTCGCCGTCGCGCACGGAGAACTCGCGGTAGTCCGGCGGCAGCGCCTCGCTCACGCCGACGGCACGGGTGATCACATTGCTGTAGGGATGCCCCTCGGCCTCCTCGGGGCTCAGACGTCCCGCCGTGATGAGCTCCTGCACGACGGAGTGATCCGTCGTCACCTGGCTGAGCGCTCCGTCGCGGAGCAGATACACCCGGGAATCGCCGATGTTGAGCGACACCCAGTGCGCGTCCCCGTCGATCAGCGCGAAGAACACGCCCGTGAGCGTGGTTCCGGTTCCCTCGTCCGTGGTGTCGGGATGGGCGGTGATGTCCTGCACCGCCGCAGTGAGCGCGGTCTCGATGGTGGCCGGGGAGATCTCACCCGCCCCGACCGCTTCCTGCAGACGGGCGACCGTGCGCTGGCTCGCGATCTCACCGCCCGCGTGACCGCCCATGCCGTCGGCGACGACGAAGAGCGGGTACTCGGTCAGCAGCGAATCCTGGTTGCTCTCGCGCCGACGACCGGTGTCGGTCGCCCCCGCCCAGCTCAGGATGACCGTGTCGCCGGACGCCAGCGCGACCTCGCGCGTGTGGGCCGTGGAACCCTGGCTCATCGCGATCCTCCCTCTCCTCGGGCGGTCGGAACGACCGCTGAAATCTCACACATCGTAATGGATCCGCACCGTCGACACGCGGCTCAGGCCGCCGGATCCGCCGGGAGCGGAAGCAGCGCGTCGATCGCGGCGACGTCCTCCGCTGTCGGAGTCCACGCCGCGCCGGCGCGGGCGTTCGCCTCGATCTGCGCCGCCGAGGTCGCTCCGGCGATCACCGACGCCACGCCAGGCTGCGCCAGCAGCCACCCGAAGGTCGCCTCGAGCATCGTCACACCCCGCTCGTCGCAGAACGCCCGGTATGCCTCGAGCGCATCCCACGGTGCGTCTTCCCAGAGGTGCGCCCTGGTCCGCATGATGCGGCTCTGCGCGGGCCCTCCCTCCCGGGTGAACTTCCCGGTGAGCAGGCCGTTGTGCAGCGGGAAGAACGGGAAGAAGCCGAGCCCGAAGCGGTTCACCGCCGGGAGAACCTCGCGCTCCGCGGCACGGGACAGCAGCGAGTACTGGTTCTGCGAGGAGATGAAGCGCGCGCTGCGGGAGGCGCTCAGCTGCGCCTCCGCGATCTGCCAGCCGGTGAAGTTCGAGTGTCCGAAGTAGCGGATCTTGCCTTCGCGGACGAGCTCGTCGAGCGCGTCGAGCGTCTCCTCGATGGGCGTCTGCGGATCCGGCCAGTGCAGCTGGTAGAGGTCGATCCAGTCCGTGCGCAGGCGACGCAGCGACTCCGTGACCGCCCTGCGGATGTAGCGACGCGACCCGCGCGCGGCGGGGAAGTCGTAGCCCATGTCGAATCCGGCATAGCCGAATTTGGTCGCCAGCACGACGCGATCGCGGCGCCCCTCGAGCGCCTCGCCCATGAGGGTCTCGCTGAGGCCGGGATCCTTGCCGTAGATGTCCGCCGTGTCGAGGAAGGTGACCCCGTGGTCGATCGCGGCGTCGAGGACCTCGCGCGTACCCTGCAGGGTCTCGGTCGCGGTGCCCGCCCGTCCGAAGTTGTTGCATCCGAGTCCCACTGCGGAGACCAGGAGCCCGGACGATCCGACACGTCGTTCAGCGCTCATGCCTTCCAAACTACAGGGCGTGATCGCGCCCCGCGCCCGCACCCGGGAACGCCGGAGGCCCCGGTCCGAGGACCGGGGCCTCCGTGAGGAGCGTCAGGCCGGGGGCTGCTCACCCGTCTGCGGAGCGTCCGGGTTCGCCGCCGGCGGGGCCGGAGGAGCGGGAGGGGTCACCGGCGGCTGCGGCGCGGCCGGAGCCGGCGGAGCTGCCGGCGGCTGGAACGTCGGAGCCTGCGGCGCGGCGGGGGCCTGCGGCGCAGCCGGCTGGCCGTAGCCCGGCTGCTGCGGCGCTGCGTAGCCCTGGGCGGCCGGCGGCTGGTACCCCTGCGGGGCACCGTAACCGGGAGCCGGAGCCTGTGCCGACGGCTGCACGGGGATGCCCTGCCAGACCGTGCGGTCGGCGAGGAAGCCGTTGCCGGCCCAGGAGGCGGGGACGATGTTCGGGTTCCAGCGCGACTTGTCGAACGCGTTGATGCCGAGCCACACGATGCTGAGGAAGATGTAGAGCACGACCCAGGCGCCGCTCTTCTGCAGCTTGAGGCCGACACGCCAGGCAGCCAGCACCATCAGCACGGCCATCGCGATACCCACGAGCCATCCGAGGAAGGGCACCCAGGTGAGCAGGAAGCCGAACGCGAGCCACGGGCTCAGGTCACCGAGCTTCAGGAAGATCATCACGTTGTAGAACGGCACCCACGCGCGCCACTTGCCTTCGACGCCGGCCTTCTCGAAGATCTTCATGAGGAAGAGCGAGCCGAGCACGTAGAAGACGACGGCGAAGACGAACCAGGTCAGGGCCGCGATCAGATAGGCAGCCGCGAGCGCGGTGCTGTCTCCGTAAGAGTCCATGTTTCCCTCCGGGATCGGTTGATGATGCATTTCGCATCGAGGAGCCCCAACTGAGAATTAGCTGGGTGCTTCGACGCGAAACACCCTACCGTGTCCGGACGTCGCACTCACGAACTATTTGCGGGCCGTCGCCTGATCCGTCACCAGTTCCACGACGCGGGTCTCGCCCGCGACCCGGAGTTCGACCCCCGCGCGCGACGCCCAGTTCCGCAGGGTGCGCAGGGAGGTGATGTTCGGCCGCTCCTGCGCGAGGCGACGGACCAGCTCGCCCTTCGCGTGCTTGTTGAAGTGATTCAGCGCCTTGCCCTGCGCTGTCACGACCCTGACGTACGCCGACGGCAGCGCCTCCGGCACCGGTCCCAGCCCGACGTACGCCTCGGAGCGCAGGTCCAGCACGAAGCGGGGAGCCGCCGCCACGAGCTCCGCCGACACGGCGTCCGCCCACAGCCGCCGCAGAGCCGGGACCCCCGGCACGGATGCTCCGGCGCCGAGCCGATAGGACGGGATCGGATCCAGGGCTCCCACAGGCCCGAACGGCGCCGAGTGGATCCGGACATGAGCGCCGAGCCAGCGGCGTGCATACCCGTCCAGCGACCCGGCGTCCAGAGCATCGAACAGCACCCCGGTGTAGCGGTCCACGGCCGGCAGGATCGGGCCGTCAGCGAGGGCGGCGTTGTCCCGCACCGCCTCGGCGAGCTGGGCGTCGCTGAGCTTGAGCACGCGGCGCGTCGCCTCCGCATCCGCGGCCAGCGCCGTGAGCGCATCACGCACCTGTTGGCGCTGCGGAAGGAGGCCCGGCAGCGCCCAGGCCGACGGATCCGCGGGCCCGCGCTTCCCGCCCGGGCGCTTGGTCTCGCTCGGCGGCAGCAGGATCATCATCGGCAGGACTCCTCGGACGACGGATGGGGACGCGCAAGCGCCGGACCCCCGCGGGGATCCGGCGCTTGCGTGAACGGTTCGATCAGGCGACGAGCGCCGCGTTGCCCGCGACGATGGTCAGGGCGTCGCCCTCCATCGACACGAAGCCGTCGCGCGCGCTGGCCAGCACCTTGGTGCCGTCGAGCTGGGTGATGCGGACCTGACCCTCGGCGAGGATCGCCAGCACGGGCTCGTGCCCGGCCATGAAGCCCAGCTCGCCCTCGACGGTCTTCGCGACCACGAGGCTGGCCTCGCCGGTCCAGACCTCCGCGTCCGCGGAGACGAGGCTGACGTGCAGAGCCATGATCAGGCGTTCTCCTTCTGGATGCGCGCCCAGTTCTCCTCGACGTCCGAGATCGGGCCGACGTTGAAGAAGGCCTGCTCGGCGACGTGGTCGAAGTCACCGCGGCAGATCGCGTCGAACGACTCGATCGTGTCCTTGAGCGGAACCGTGGAGCCCTCGACACCGGTGAACTTCTTCGCCATGTAGGTGTTCTGGGACAGGAACTGCTGGATGCGGCGGGCGCGGGCGACGACGATCTTGTCCTCTTCCGAGAGCTCGTCGACACCGAGGATCGCGATGATCTCCTGCAGTTCCTTGTTCTTCTGGAGGATCTGCTTGACCGTCGTGGCCACGCGGTAGTGATCCTCGCCCAGGTAGCGGGGGTCCATGATCCGCGAGGTCGAGGTCAGCGGGTCGATCGCCGGGTACAGACCCTTCGAGGCGATCTCGCGCGAGAGCTCGGTCGTCGCGTCGAGGTGCGCGAAGGTCGTCGCCGGGGCCGGGTCGGTGTAGTCGTCGGCCGGGACGTAGATCGCCTGCAGCGAGGTGATCGAGTGACCACGGGTCGAGGTGATGCGCTCCTGGAGCACACCCATCTCGTCGGCGAGGTTCGGCTGGTAGCCCACCGCGGACGGCATGCGGCCGAGCAGCGTGGAGACCTCGGAACCGGCCTGCGTGAAGCGGAAGATGTTGTCGATGAAGAGCAGCACGTCCTGCTTCTGCACATCACGGAAGTACTCCGCCATGGTCAGGGCCGACAGGGCGACGCGCAGACGCGTCCCCGGCGGCTCGTCCATCTGGCCGAAGACGAGGGCGGTCTTGTCGAAGACGCCCGCCTCCTCCATCTCGCCGATGAGGTCGTTGCCCTCACGGGTGCGCTCGCCGACACCGGCGAACACCGACACACCGCCGTGGTCCTGCGCGACGCGCTGGATCATCTCCTGGATGAGGACGGTCTTGCCGACGCCCGCGCCGCCGAACAGGCCGATCTTGCCACCCTGCACATACGGGGTGAGCAGGTCGATCGACTTGATGCCGGTCTCGAACATGGTGGTCTTCGACTCGAGCTGGTCGAAGTTCGGGGCCTTGCGGTGGATCGGCCAGCGCTCGGTGATCTCGATCTGCTCGCCGGGCTCGGCGTTGAGGACCTCGCCGATGACGTTGAAGACCTTGCCCTTGGTGACGTCGCCGACGGGGACGGAGATGGGGGCACCGGTGTCGCGCACCTCCTGGCCGCGGACCACGCCGTCGGTGGACTTCAGCGCGATGGCGCGCACGAGGTCGTCGCCGAGGTGCTGGGCGACCTCGAGGGTGATCTCGGTCGACTCCTCGCCGATCACGATCGTGGTCTTCAGGGCGTTGTAGATGTCGGGGATCGCGTCGTGCGGGAACTCGATGTCGACGACCGGGCCGTTGACGCGAGCAACGCGCCCGACGACCGTCGTAGCGGTGGCAGTCATAATTGGTCTCTCTCCTGAGGGGCTTATTTGCTCGACGCCAGAGCGTCGGCGCCGCCGACGATCTCGGCGATCTGCTGCGTGATCTCGGCCTGGCGCGCGTTGTTGCGCAGGCGGGTGTAGTCGGTGATGAGCTTGTCAGCGTTGTCGCTGGCCGACTTCATCGCCTTCTGCGTCGCGGCCTGCTTGGCGGCGGACGACTGCAGGAGGGCGTTGAAGACCCGGCTCTGGATGTACACCGGCAGGATCGCGTCGAGCACCGTCTCCGCATCCGGCTCGAACTCGTACAGCGGGTAGACCGCGGTCGAGGTGTCGGCCTCGTCGGCCTCGGCGATCTCCAGCGGAAGCAGCCGGACCGTCTCCGGCGACTGCGTCATCATGCTGACGAAGCGGTTGAAGACGAGGTGGATCTCGTCCACTCCGCCCTGATCCCCGCCCCGATCGAACGCCTCGAGCAGCGTCGCCGAGATGGCCTCCGCCGTGTGGAACGACGGGGTGTCCGTGTCGCCGGTCCACTCCGCCGCCGCGTCGAGGCCGCGGAACTGGAAGTAGCCCACCGCCTTGCGTCCCACGAGGTAGAACACCGGCTCGCGGCCCTCGGAGCGCAGGAGCTCTGCGAGCTCCATGCCCTCACGGAGGATCTGCGAGTTGAAGGCGCCCGCGAGACCGCGATCCGACGAGAAGATCACGACCGCGGAGCGGCGGATGTTCTCGGGCTCACGGGTGAGCGGGTGGTCGACGTTGGAGTGCGTGGCCACGGCGGAGACGGCCCTCGTCACGGCCCGCGCGAAGGGCGAGGACGCGTTGACGCGCGCCATCGCCTTCTGGATGCGCGAAGCCGCGATGAGTTCCATCGCCTTCGTGATCTTCTTGGTCGTCTGAGCAGAAGAGATCTTCTGCTTGTAGACCCGGAGTTGTGCGCCCATAGCTCAGACTCCCCCGCGCTTACGCGCGACGGCCCTTGACGATCTTCTCCTGGTTCACGTCGTCGACGTCCGCGGCGCTGTGCTCCTCGTGGCCGGGAGCGCCGATGCCGTGACCGGTGCCGCCCTGGAACTCGAGGATGAAGGCGTCGGTGGCCTTGTCGAGCTCGGCGACCGTGTCGTCGTCGAGGACGTTGGTCTCACGCAGGCGATCGAGCACCGTGGTGTGACGACGGAGGTGGTCGAGCAGCTCCCGCTCGAAGCGCAGCACGTCCTCGACCTCGATGGTGTCGAGCTTGCCGTTGGTGCCGGCCCAGATCGACACGACCTGGTCCTCCACCGGGTACGGCGAGTACTGCGGCTGCTTGAGCAGCTCGGTCAGACGCGCGCCGCGCGCCAGCTGGCGCCGCGAGGCCTGGTCGAGGTCGGACGCGAACATCGCGAAGGCCTCGAGCGAGCGGTACTGCGCGAGCTCGAGCTTCAGCGTTCCCGAGACCTTCTTGATCGACTTCACCTGGGCGTCACCACCGACGCGGGACACCGAGATGCCCACGTCTACAGCCGGACGCTGGTTCGCGTTGAACAGGTCGGACTGCAGGAAGATCTGGCCGTCGGTGATCGAGATCACGTTGGTCGGGATGTACGCCGAGACGTCGTTGGCCTTGGTCTCGATGATGGGCAGACCCGTCATCGAACCGGCGCCGAGCTCGTCGGACAGCTTCGCGCAGCGCTCCAGCAGGCGGGAGTGCAGGTAGAAGACGTCGCCGGGGTACGCCTCGCGGCCCGGCGGACGGCGCAGCAGCAGCGACACGGCGCGGTAGGCCTCGGCCTGCTTCGACAGGTCGTCGAAGATGATCAGGACGTGCTTGCCGCCGTACATCCAGTGCTGGCCGATGGCCGAACCGGTGTAGGGGGCGAGGTACTTGAAGCCGGCCGGGTCGGAGGCCGGGGCCGCGACGATGGTCGTGTACTCCAGGGCGCCGGCCTCTTCCAGCGCACCCTTGACGGAGGCGATGGTCGAGCCCTTCTGGCCGATGGCGACGTAGATGCAGCGGACCTGCTTGTTGACGTCGCCCGACTCCCAGTTGGCCTTCTGGTTGATGATCGTGTCGATCGCGATCGCCGTCTTGCCGGTCTGGCGGTCGCCGATGATGAGCTGGCGCTGGCCGCGGCCGACGGGGATCATCGCGTCGATGGCCTTGATGCCGGTCTGCATCGGCTCGTGCACGCTCTTGCGCTGCATGACGCCGGGCGCCTGCAGCTCGAGGGCGCGGACGCCGTCCGTCGCGATCTCGCCGAGACCGTCGATCGGGTTGCCGAGCGGGTCCACGACGCGGCCGAGGTAGCCGTCGCCGACCGGCACGGAGAGGACCTCACCGGTACGGGTGACCTCCTGGCCGGCCTCGATGCCGGCGAAGTCGCCGAGGACGACGACGCCGATCTCGTGCTCGTCCAGGTTCAGCGCGAGTCCCTTGGTGCCGTCGGCGAAGGTCACGAGCTCGTTCGCCATGACGCCGGGCAGTCCCTCGACGTGCGCGATGCCGTCCGCTGCGTCGATGACGGTGCCGACCTCGGTCGCCGTGCCGGACGTCGGCTCGTACGCGGCGACGAAGTCCTTCAGCGCGTCACGGATGACGTCGGGGCTGATCGAAAGTTCTGCCATTGTCTTCCCTTTGTATCTGGTAGCGCGGCCTTACCGCGCGAAGTTCGTTTGTCAGCCCGCGAGCTTCTGCCGGAGATCGGCGAGGCGGGCGGCGATGCTGCCGTCGATGACGTCGTCCGCGACCTGCACGCGCAGGCCTCCGACGACGGCGGAGTCGAGCACCTCGTTCAGCGCGATCTGACGGCCGTAACGGCCCGTCAGCACGGCGCGGAGACGGTCGCGCTGCGGCGCGCTGAGCGGAGCAGCCGTGTGCACGGTCGCGACGATCCGGTCGCGCTGCGCCGAGACGATCCGCATGGCGCGGCTCAGCAGACGGCGCACGCGGCGGCCGCGCGGCTCGCGCACCAGCGACGTGACGATGAGCGACGTCGCGGGGTGCAGGCTCGATCCGACCAGCTTCTGCACGAGCGCGGCCTTGCCCTCGCCGCCACCGAGGCGACCGCCCAGGGCCAGCTCGAGATCGGCGTTGTCCGCGACGAGACGCGAGACCGAGAACAGCTCGCCCTCGATGTCGGCGTCCGGCGAGGAGATCGCCGCCGCGCGCACCGCGAGCTCCTCCACACCGTCGACGAGGTCGGCGGCGGAGGACCAGCGCTGGGAGACGGCCGTGGTGAGCAGGCTCACCGTGATCGGAGACGCTCCGGCGAACACGCGCGACACCAGGGCGGCGCGGGCCTCGACGGGGGCGGACGGGTCGGCGAGCGCGCCGCTCAGCGCGGTGGACTCACCGATCAGGCGCGTGGCGGAGAACAGTTCTCCGGCGACGTCGAGGGTGATCCCCTGCGCGGCGGTCAGAGCACTGCTCGACGCCGTGAGGGCCTGAGCGGTCGCGCTGCCCATTACTTCGCCGCCTCGGAGGCCTCGAGGTCCGCCAGGAAGCGGTCCACGACGGCCGTCGCGCGTGCGTCGTTGGAGAGGGTCTCGCCGACCACGCCACCGGCGAGGTCGAGAGCGAGGCCGCCGACCTCGTTGCGCAGCGAGACGAACGCCGTCTGGCGCTCCGCCTCGATCTGCGAGTGGGCGGCGGCGGTCAGACGCGCAGCCTCGGCGACAGCGGTCTCCTTGGCCTCGGCGACGATCTTCTTGCCGTCCTCACGGGCGGTCTCGCGGATCGTGCCGGCCTCGGTGCGCGCCTCGGCGAGCTGACGGGTGTACTCCTCCAGCGCGGCCTCGGCCTGCTTCTGGGCCTCGTCCGCCTTGGCGATGTTGCCCTCGATGGCAGCGGAGCGCTCGTCGAGCATCTTCGTGAACCGCGGAAGGGCGTAGAACCACACCACGGCGAGGATCACGACGAACCACAGCGCCGACCAGACCAGGTCGTACCACGCCGGCAGGAGCGGGTTGTGAGCCGCCTCGCCCTCTGCCGCGAGGTTCGTGACAAGAGCGTTCAGCATCCTGTCTCCTTCGGGATTCGGGTGCGGATTACGGGAAGGGGATGAAGCCGACGGCGATGCCGACGAACGCGAGCGCCTCGGTGAAGGCGATGCCGATCCACATCAGAACCTGCAGGCGACCGGCCAGCTCGGGCTGACGGGCGACACCCTCGATCGTCTTGCCGACGACGATGCCCACGCCGATGGCCGGGCCGATGGCGGCGAGGCCGTAGCCGATCGCCGCGAGGTTGCCGTTGACTGCTGCGAGAACCGTAGTAGCGTCCACGGGTTTTTCCTTTCGTTGTGGGCGGCAGGTTCGCCGCCCGCAGGGGTTGTCAGTGCTCTTCTGCGACCGCGAGCTGGATGTAGACCGCGGTGAGGACGGTGAAGACGTAGGCCTGGAGGACGGCGACGAGGATCTCGAAGACCGAGAAGGCGCCGCCGAAGGCGAGGGTTCCGACGCCGAGCGCAGCCCAGCCGCCGCCCGCCGTGAAGAAGAAGAACGCGGTGGCCGAGTAGCACAGCACGAGCAGCATGTGGCCGACGACCATGTTCATCAGAAGACGAAGGGTCAGGGTCACCGGGCGGATGATGAAGGTCGAGATGAACTCGATCGGCGTCACGATGATGTAGACCGGCCACGGCACACCGGCCGGGAAGAGCGCGTTCTTGAAGAAGTTCTTCGGGCTCTTCTTGATACCGGCGTAGATGAAGGTGATGTAGCTGATGACCGCGAGCAGCAGGGGAACGCCGATGATGCTCGTACCGGCGATGTTCAGGCCGGGGATGATGCCCGTGATGTTCATGAACAGCGTCATGAAGAAGATCGTGGTGAGGATCGGCAGGAACCGGTCGCCGTCCTTGCGGCCGAGCAGGTCGTGCGCGATGCCGCCGCGGACGAAGCCGAGGCCCATCTCGACGACGCTCTGGAAGCGGCCGGGGACGATCTTCATCCGGCGGGTTCCGAGCACCAGGATCAGCACCACGGCCACGACCGAGACGAACTGAACGAGGTGGATCCTGTGGATCGGGACGCCGAAGACGTTGAACAGGATCTCGGGGAAGAACTCGTCCATCGACGGGCCGTGGAAACCGCTGTCGTCGGCCAGTCGAGGAATCATGGTCGCAGCAAGATTAAACAGCGCGGGCTCCAACTTCGGGGCACCGGGGGCTACCGGGGCGTCGGTCGATGTGCTTCACAGCGCAGCGCTCGCGGGACGAGCGGGCTCGGGTTCCAGCCTATCAGACGTGTGAGTTCCCTGAATCCGCGTCATGATCCCGCCCAGAGGGACTACGCTCCCCTGCCGACGGCGCCACGTCCTCGGGGGCGACGGTCGGCAGCGAGGTGTCGCTGACGACGGGCAGTCGCATCTTCAGGAACACGACGGCATCGATGCCGAGCGAGACCAGCACCCCCGCGAGCAGCGCCCAGAAGAAGACGACCGGCTCCAGCCAGGGCTGCCCGCGCAGCACGAGGATCAGCACGAAGAAGAGCGCGAGCTTCAGGAACCAGCCGCCCATCACGATCGCGAAGAAGAGCTGCACGTAGAGCTCCTGACCGAACCAGCGGTTCGCGATGAGGATGCTGCCGGCCGTGATCGCGCCGAACACCACCGCGATGAGGGCGCCGATCAGACCGCTCCACACGCCGGGGGCGCCCTTGACCGCTCCCCCGACGACTGCGGCGACCACGCCGAGCACGACGGCGGCGACGCCGGACGCGACCAGCGCGGTGCGCAGGATCGGGGTGCTGGTGACGGGGTGGGGGCTCGCGGAGCTCATTTCGATTCCTTCTGCGGGGCGCGCGGGCGCGACGGGATGAGGGTGACGACGAGGCAGGCTCCCGCGCCGACGATGCCGAAGACCACGCCGGCGGCGTACTCGCCGTACCAGCCCTCCCGCGAGCCGATGTACATCAGCAGCACGGCGATCGAGATGACCGCGGTCCAGGCGTAGAAGATGAGCACCGCGTCGCGGCCCCGATGACCGAGGTCGAGCATGCGGTGGTGCAGGTGCTTGCGGTCGGGCGAGAACGGCGACTTGCCCGCGCGCATGCGGCGCAGCACCGCCAGCCCGAAGTCGAGCAGCGGCAGCAGCACCACGACGACCGGGAGCAGGATCGGGATGAACGCGCCGAGCAGCTGCGAACGGCCGATCTGCGCGTTGGTCAGCACCGCCGGGTTCAGCTGCCCCGTAATGGCGACGGCGCTGGTCGCCATGAGCAGACCGATCACGAGGGCCCCGGAGTCGCCCATGAACAGCTTCGCCGGGCTCCAGTTCAAGGGCAGGAAGCCGATGCAGGCGCCGATCAGCACGGCGGCGATGAACGGCGCGAGGCTGAAGTAGCTGGACTGCCCGATGTCCCTGGCGATGATGTACGAGTACGCGAAGAACACGCCGTTCGCGATGAGGCAGACGCCCGCGACGAGGCCGTCCAGGCCGTCGATGAAGTTGACCGCGTTCATCACGATGACGATCGCGAACATCGTGATGACGATGCTCAGCGCATTCGAGGCGATCACCGGCTCGGGCAGCGGGAGCGAGGCGATCTGCAGTCCGCCGACGATCGTGACCAGGCCCGCGGCGAGGAACTGGGCGCCGAGCTTGATCATCCAGTCCAGATCCCACAGATCGTCGATGACGCCCACGACCGCGATGAGCAGCACGGCGCCGAGCACCGACCACATCGTCTGCGGCTGCGCCCAGATGATGTGGAAGAACGGGCTCGCGGCGCTTGCGGCGAACGCCGCGAGGATGCCGCAGAGCATCGCCACCCCGCCGAGCCGCGGCGTCGGAGTCGTGTGCACGTCGCGCTCGCGGATGCCGGGGTACAGCTTGAAGCGCAGGCTCAGCTGCCACACCGCCCAGGAGCAGGCGAGGGTGACGGCGGCCGTGAGGATCACGGTGAACAGGTACTGCTTCACGTCGTCGCTCTCATCCGAAGACCGTCAGGACGGCTCTTCGAGCAGATCCCCGAGCACGCGGGCGAGGTCGTCGCGGGACACGGCGCCTTCGCGGAGCACGCGGACCTTCGCATCGTCGCCGCCCGGGCGCACGAGGGAGGTGGCGTCGACGATCGTCGATGCGACGCCGCCGGTCGCGGGCCCCGCATCGAGGTAGACCGCGACGCTGTCGCCGAGCATGTCCTGCGCGCCCTGCGCCTCGACCGCGGCGGGCCGGCCGGTGAGGTTCGCGCTGGAGACGGCGAGCGGCCCGGTCTCCTCGAGCAGCGCCAGGGCGACCTTGTGGTCGGGCATCCGCACGGCGACCGTGCCGTGGGTCTCGCCGAGGTCCCAGACGAGCGAGGGCTGCGAGGGCAGCACGATCGTCAGGCCG
Organism: Microbacterium sp. MMO-35; assembly: GCF_037147555.1. NCBI lineage: Bacteria > Bacillati > Actinomycetota > Actinomycetes > Micrococcales > Microbacteriaceae > Microbacterium > Microbacterium sp. MMO-35. The sequence goes on along the minus strand of NZ_JBBCVH010000004.1, from coordinate 265,647 downwards.
CCCGGCCAGAACGCGTCCACGAGACGCTGCACCGGCTCCGGCACGCTCTCGACGAGAGCGGCGAGGGTGGCGGTGCTGCCGACGAGCACGGGAGGCGGCTGCTGGCGACCTCTCCCCTTCGCGTCGAGCAGGCGCTGGACGGCGGCGGGGCTGAACGCATCGGCGCCCACGCCGTAGACGGTGTCGGTGGGGAGCACGACCAGCTCGCCGCGGCCGATCGCCAGACGGGCCTGGCGCATGCCGGTGAGGATCTGATCCGCGTCGCGGCTATCGAAGAGGGAGGACATGACCGACCCAGTCTACGGGGCGGAGCGTCCCGCCCTGCTGTGGGCGCGATGCGAGCCGGCTCGACGGCGGCGCGGAACGGGTTACGGACGGATCGCCGTCGTGGCCCGGTCGCGCCGGGTGAGGTCCTGATGCGTCGCGGTCGCGCGCCAGCCGTCCGCCGCGAGCAGCTCCCGGATCGCGGCTCCCTGCACCTCGGCATGCTCGAGCACCAGCGTGCCCCCGGGATGCAGCAGCGCCCAGGCTCGGCGACTGATCGCCCGCACCACATCGAGCCCGTCCGGGCCGCCGTAGAGCGCGAGCGCCGGGTCGAACAGGCGCACCTCGGGGTCGCGCGGGATCGCGTCGTCCGGGACGTACGGCGGATTGGAGATGACGACGTCCACCGTGCCGTCCAGCTCGCCCAGAGCCTCGCGGAGGTCCCCGAGCACGAGCGCGAGGTTGCCCTGCATCGCGGTGTTGCGCTGCGCCCACGCGTGCGCCTCGGGCGACAGCTCCACCGCGTGCACTCGCGCATGCGGCACCTCGGTCGCGAGTGCGAGCGCGATCGCGCCGGATCCCGTGCACAGGTCGACGCCGACAGGCTCGGGCGATGCGGAGGCCAGCAGCGCGTCGATCGCGAACTGCGCGACGATCTCGGTCTCCGGCCGTGGCACGAAGACGCCAGGACCGACGGCGAGCTCGAGGTGGCGGAACGGAGCCGTTCCGGTGAGATGCTGGAGCGGCTCGCGCGCCGCCCGCCGGGCGACCAGCGCCTCCAGCGCGTCGGTCTGGGTCTCGTCGAGCGCATCACCGCGGATCGTCGCCGCCTGCACCGCGCCGCGCCCCATTCCCAGGACGTGGCCCGCGAGCAGCTCGGCGTCGACGACGGGGTCGGGCACGCCGGCCTCGCCGAGGACGGTCGCGGCACGGCGGAGGGCTTCGGCGAGGGGCGCGGACATAGACCTCCAGCGTAATGCGGCCGTCACATTCACCGTGCGCACACGACCCCGGCCTAGGCTGTGCACGATCGTGTCCTCGTCGACTAGCGGGACGGGACCCGTCGCTCCACCCGACGCAGTGCGCCCATCGAAAGGTCCGTCATGGCAGGCATCCACTCCGACATCACCAGCACGTTCGGCAACACCCCGCTCGTCCGGCTGAACCACGTCACCGAGGGCCTCGACGCCACGGTTCTCGTCAAGCTCGAGTCGTTCAACCCGGCGTCCAGCGTCAAGGACCGCATCGGCATCGCCATCGTCGACGCCGCCGAGGCGTCGGGCGAGCTGAAGCCGGGCGGCACCATCGTCGAGGCCACCAGCGGCAACACCGGCATCGCGCTGGCGATGGTCGGCGCGGCCCGCGGCTACCGCGTGATCCTCACCATGCCCGCGTCCATGTCGAAGGAGCGGCGCGTGCTGCTCAAGGCGTTCGGCGCCGAGCTCGTGCTCACCGACCCCACGCTCGGCATGAAGGGCGCGATCGAGGAGCTCCAGAAGATCATCGCCGAGACCCCGGGCGCCGTGTGGGCCCGCCAGTTCGAGAACGCCGCGAACCCCCAGATCCACCGGGAGACCACCGCGCAGGAGATCCTGCGCGACACCGAGGGCAAGGTCGACGTCTTCGTCGCCGGCATCGGCACCGGTGGCACGATCACGGGCACGGGTCAGGCGCTCAAGGCGGTCAACCCCGAGGTGACCGTGATCGCCGTCGAGCCGACCGACTCCCCGCTGCTCAGCCAGGGCCACCCCGGACCGGCGAAGATCCAGGGCATCGGCCCCAACTTCGTCCCCGCGATCCTGGACCGCGACGTCATCGACGAGATCATCACGGCCGGCTTCGAGGAGTCCCTCGCCACCGCGCGCGACCTCGCCGCGAAGGAGGGCCTGCTCGTCGGGATCTCCGCCGGCGCCGCCGTCGCCCAGGCGCTGAAGGTCGCGGCGCGCCCCGAGAGCGCCGGCAAGACCATCGTCGTCATCGCCCCGGACACCGGCGAGCGCTACCTGTCGACCGCCCTCTTCGAGGACCTGCGCGAAGACTGATGACCGTCTCCGAGACTCCCCGGGGGTCCGACATGTCGTGGGCCGGGCGGATGCGCGAAGACGTCGCGTCCGCCCGGCTGCGCGACCCCGCGGCGCGCGGCGGGCTCGAGATCGCGCTGCTCTATCCCGGCCTGCACGCCATCTGGGCGCACCGGCTCAACCACGCGCTGTGGAAGCGCGGACTGCGCTTCCCGGCACGGATGGGCTCGCAGGTCGCTCGCTGGCTCACCGGCATCGAGATCCACCCGGGCGCGCAGATCGGGCGGCGCTTCTTCATCGACCACGGCATGGGCGTCGTGATCGGAGAGACCGCCGAGGTCGGCGACGACGTAATGCTCTACCACGGGGTCACGCTCGGCGGCCGCACGCGCGACGCCGGCAAGCGCCACCCCACCCTCGAGGACGGTGTCGTCGTCGGCGCCGGCGCGAAGATCCTGGGACCCGTCGTGATCGGGGCGCGATCCGCGATCGGGGCCAATGCGGTCGTGACGAAGGACGCCCCCGCCGACTCCGTGCTCACCGGCGTCCCCGCGCGCGCCCGGCCCCGCATCGAGGGCGAGAGCACGGCACGGATCCTCTCCGTGCCGGACTACTCGATCTGACGCTCGCTCGCGGATCTCGCCACCGGATCCGCGAGCGGGTTCAGCGCTTCTTCGCCGCGGCCTTCAGCGCCGCGGCCTCGCGCACCTCGCGCTTGATCAGCAGCAGCGGCAGCACGACCGTGCACAGCGCCGTGATGATCCAGACGACGACGGGACCGAGGATCCAGGCCAGCGCGTCGGCGATCCGCAGGCCTCCGATCGGCAGCAGGACGACGATGAGCAGCGCGACGAAGGTGGAGATGATCCCGATGCCGCCCAAGAGCGCGGGCGCGTAGCGGTTCGCCATCGAGGTGATCCATGGAGCGAGCAGGCTCTGCAGCACCGTGAAGATCAGCACGCACAGCACGAACCCCCACCACTTGCTCCATTCGATCGTGAAGCCCGTGAGCAGCAGGTCGGCCACGATGAGGCCGACGGCCGAGGAAGCCAGGAAGATCAGGGTGCGCGTGAAGAAGAGGCCCATGGCCGGAGCATAGCGCGGGACAGGTGCCGCGCTGCATGCGCCCCGCGTAGTGTCGAGGGCATGCACTGGGTGCTCCATGTGGACCTCGACCAGTTCATCGCGGCCGTCGAGGTGCTGCGTCGTCCCGAACTCGCCGGACTACCGGTCATCGTGGGCGGCCGCGGGGATCCGGGCGAGCGCGCCGTCGTGTCCACGGCGTCCTACGAGGCGCGCGCGTTCGGCGTGGGCTCCGGCATGCCGCTGCGCATCGCGGCGCGCAAGGCGCCCGAGGCGGTGATCCTGCCGGTCGACGCGCCGGCGTACCTGGAGGCGTCGGCCGAGGTGATGGCGGAGCTGCGCGCCCAGCCCGGGGCCGTGGTGCAGGTGCTGGGCTGGGACGAGGCCTTCGTCGGTGTGGACACGGACTCCCCCGAGGCGTATGCGCGCCGTCTGCAGCAGGCGGTCCTGACCCGCACGCGGCTGCACTGCAGCGTCGGCATCGGCGACACGCTCGTCCGCGCGAAGATCGCGACGGGGTTCGGCAAGCCGCGGGGCGTGTTCCGCCTCACCGCGGCGAACTGGGACGCGGTGATGGGCGAGCACGCGGTCATCGACCTGTGGGGCGTCGGCCCGAAGGTCTCGAAGCGGCTGCTCGCCCTGGGCATCCGCACGGTGGCGGAGCTCGCCGCCGCGCCCGCGGATGCGCTCACCGCCGAGTTCGGTCCGCGGATGGGTCTCTGGTATCGCGAGCTCGGACAGGGCGGGAGCTCCGCGGTCGTCGACGATACGCCCTGGGTTCCGCGCGGACACAGCCGCGAGACCACGTATCAGACCGACCTCGCCGACCCGGCGGAGATCGAGCGGGCCGCTCTGGCGCTGCTGGACCAGGTGCTCGATGATGTGGCCGAAGACGGACGCGGCGTGATCGGCCTCGGCCTGAAGGTCCGCTACGCGCCCTTCACGACGAAGACGTTCACCAAGCGGATCCCGGAGACCGCCGATCGCGCCGTGATCGTCGAGAGGGCGCGGGAGCTCATCGCGCGGATCGCGCCGGACCGTGCCGTGCGGCTGCTCGGCGTGCGGGCGGAGATGACGCTGCCCGAGGACGCCCGCGACGGACGCACTCCGACCCGCGGGGCGTGGTGATCAGGCCGCGTTCGCGTCGGCGGCCTCCTGGGGATGCAGCACGAGGTTGCCCACCTTCCGGCCCGCGTCGACGCGTGCATGCGCCTCGGCGAGACGATCCAGCGCGAGCGCTCCGTCCCGGACGACGCGGAGCGCCCCGGAGCCGACCAGCTCGAGCAGGGTGGTGAAGTCCTCGGTGCGCTGCGGAGCCGTGCCCGTCTTGACCGGGCCGCGGGCGGTGACGATCTCGCCGAGGGTCGCGGCCGCGAGCAGCAGCCTGCCGCCCTCGGCGAGAAGCGGTCGTCCGGTCGCGGGACTCAGCACGCCGACCGTGTCGAAGACGACGTCGAAGCGCTCACCGCGGTCACCGAGGGCAGCGATCGGATCGACCCGGTAGTCGATGACCCGGTCGGCCCCCAGCTCCCTGGCGAGCTCGGCGTTGCCCGCGCTGGTCACGGCGGTCACCGTGGCCCCGAGGTGCTTCGCGAGCTGCACCGCGTTCGTGCCCACCGCGCCAGAGGCGCCCACGACGAGCACCCGTTCGCCGGAGCGCACCGCGGCTCTGTCCCGCAGGAAGTACAGGGCCGTCGTGCCGCCGAAGAGCACCCCGGCGGCATCATCGAAGGAGACCTCGTCGGCGATGCGCACGATCCGCGAGGCGGACACCGCGACGAGCTCGGCGTGCGCGCCCATGCGCGCCCCGGTCATCCCGCAGACGCGATCGCCCACGGCGACGCCGTCCGCTCCCGCGCCGGTCGCCTCGACGACACCGGCGAAGACCACCCCGAGCACCGACGCCCGCGGGCCCCGCAGCCCGAGGGCGAGCCTTCCCGGCAGCGCGAACCCGCGCGGAAAGCGGGCGCCCCGGATGCGCGCGTCGCCCGAGTTGACGGTCGACGCCATCACGCGCACGAGCACTTCGCCGCGTCCCGCGACCGGGTCGGCCACCGTCTCGATCCGCACGACGGACGGAGGTCCGTATCGCTCGACCACACCTGCACGCATCCTGTCCCCTTACGCCTGTAAGTCTCTGTGCCGCTACGATAGCCTTACACCGGTAAGGGCGCAACCCGCGCCCCGAAGGGAGGCCGCGTGGCCCGGAAGACCCCGCTCAGCCGCGAGCGCATCGTCACCGCGGCGATGCAGGTCGCCGATGACGGCGGTCTGGGCGCGGTGAGCATGCGCAACGTCGGCAAGGAGCTCGGCGCCGAGGCGATGTCGCTCTACCACCACGTCTCCGGCAAGGAGGAGCTGCTCGACCTGCTCGCCGACGCGGCTTTCACGCAGATCCCGCTGCCCGAGATCGGCGCACCGTGGCGCGCCGCGATGACCTCGCGCGCCCACGCCATGCGTGCCGTGCTCAAGAGGCACTCCTGGGCTCTGACCCTGCTCGAATCACGCGCGAACCCCGGCGAGGCTGTGATGCGGCACCACGACCGCGTGCTCGGGCTGCTCCGCGGCGACGGCTTCGACCTCGTGCTCGCCGCCCACGCGTACTCCGCGCTCGATGCGTACATCTACGGCTTCGTGCTCACAGAGCTGAGCCTACCGTTCACCCCCGACACGGGTCCGGAGGAGTTCGCCGAGGGGCTGGAGCTCACCGCCTCCGAGTACCCGCATCTCGCCGAGATGCTCGAGCAGATGGTCGTCGGGCACGACTACGACTACGGGAACGAGTTCGGCTACGGCCTCGACCTCGTGCTCGATCAGCTCGAGCAGCGCAGAGCCGCCCTGGCCTGAGCCGCCGGCGCCTCCGGGCGTGCGCTCAGCCCTCGGAGCCGAGAGCCGCCAGCCGCGCCTCCTCGTCCGCATGGATCGCGGACTCGATGAGCGGCTCGAGGGCGCCGTCCATCACGGCGTCGAGGTTGTACGCCTTGAACCCGGTGCGGTGATCCGCGATGCGGTTCTCCGGGAAGTTGTAGGTGCGGATCCGCTCCGAGCGGTCCATGCCGCGGATCTGCGAGCGCCGGGCGTCGGAAGCCGCCGCATCGAGCTCCTCCTGCTGCTTCGCGAGCAGCCGGGCGCGCAGCACGCGCATGGCGGCCTCGCGGTTCTGCAGCTGCGACTTCTCGTTCTGCATCGACACGACGATCCCGCTCGGCAGGTGCGTGATGCGCACGGCCGAGTCGGTGGTGTTCACGGACTGCCCGCCCGGGCCGGAGGAGCGGAACACGTCGATCTTGAGGTCGTTCTGGTTGATCGCGATCTCATCGGGCTCGTCGACCTCGGGGAACACCAGGACCCCGGTCGTGGACGTGTGGATGCGCCCCTGCGACTCGGTCGCGGGGACCCGCTGCACCCGGTGCACGCCGCCCTCGTACTTGAGGTGCGCCCAGACGCCCTGCGAGGGATCCGTGGAGGATCCCTTGATCGCGACCTGCACGTCCTTGTACCCGCCGAGATCCGACTCGGTGCGCTCCAGGAGCTCGGTCTTCCAGCCCTTCGACGCGGCGTACTGCACGTACATGCGCAGCAGGTCGGCGGCGAAGAGGGCGGATTCGGCTCCGCCCTCCCCCGCCTTGATCTCCATGATCACGTCGCGCGCGTCGTCGGGGTCCCGAGGGATCAACAGGCGCCGGAGCTTCTCCTGCGCGGCCTGCAGACCCTCCTCCATGCCCGGGATCTCGGCCGCGATCGACTCGTCCTCGCGGGCGAACTCGCGTGCGGTCTCGAGATCCTCTCCGGCGGCGATCCAGTCGTCATGCGCCTTCACGATGCGGCTCAGCTCGGCGTAGCGGCGATTGACCCGCTTCGCGCGCGCGGCGTCGGCGTGCACCTCGGGGTCGGAGAGCTCCTTCTCCACCCTGCGATGCTCGTCGCGCAGCGCCTCGACCTGTTCGAACATGACGACCGGATCCCGGAGCAGTGGCTGTCCCGCAGAAGCGGGTCAGCGGATGCTGTTCTCGGAGGCGTGGCTGTGGCCCGTGCCCGCGGTCGGCTTGCCCAGCTGCGCGTTCTGCATCTGCAGCAGGAACTCGACGTTGGAGTCGGTCTCCTTGAGCTTGCCCAGCACGACCTCGAGGGCCTGCTGCGGGTCGAGCCCGGCGAGGGCGCGGCGCAGCTTCCAGGTGATCTTGACCTCGTCGGGGCTCAGCAGCATCTCCTCGCGGCGGGTCGAGGACGCGTTGACGTCGACCGCCGGGAAGATCCGCTTGTCGGCCAGCGCACGGCTCAGGCGCAGCTCGCTGTTGCCGGTGCCCTTGAACTCCTCGAAGATCACCTCGTCCATCTTGGATCCGGTCTCGACCAGCGCGGTCGCGAGGATCGTGAGGGATCCGCCGTTCTCGATGTTGCGCGCGGCGCCGAAGAAGCGCTTCGGCGGGTAGAGCGCAGACGCGTCGACGCCACCCGTGAGCACGCGGCCCGAGGCGGGAGCGGCGATGTTGTACGCGCGGCCGAGGCGGGTGATCGAGTCGAGCAGCACGACGACGTCGCGGCCCAGCTCGACCAGGCGCTTGGCGCGCTCGATCGCGAGCTCGGCGACCGTGGTGTGGTCCTCCGCCGGACGGTCGAAGGTCGAGGCGATGACCTCGCCCTTGACCGTGCGCTGCATGTCGGTGACCTCTTCGGGGCGCTCGTCGACGAGCACGACCATGAGGTGCACCTCGGGGTTGTTCTGCGCGATCGCGTTGGCGATCTGCTGCAGGACGATGGTCTTGCCGGCCTTCGGCGGCGCGACGATGAGGCCGCGCTGGCCCTTGCCGATCGGGGCGACCAGGTCGATGATGCGCTGCGTGAGCTTCTCGGGAGCCGTCTCGAGGCGCAGGCGCTCCTGGGGGTACAGCGGGGTCAGCGCGGAGAACTCGACGCGAGCGGCGGCGTCCTCGGTGCTCAGGCCGTTGATGGAGTCGACCTTGACCAGCGCGTTGTACTTCTGGCGCCCCTGCTGCTCGCCCTCGCGAGGCTGCTTGATCGCGCCGACGACGGCGTCGCCCTTGCGCAGGTTGTACTTCTTGACCTGACCGAGCGAGACGTAGACGTCGCTCGGGCCGGAGAGGTAACCGGTGGTGCGCACGAAGGCGTAGTTGTCGAGCACGTCGAGGATGCCCGCGATCGGGATGAGGACGTCGTCCTCGCCGATCTCGGTCTCGAACTCGTCGACGTTCTGGTTGCCGCCACCGCGGCGCTTGTTGCGCTGACGGCTGCGGCTGCTGCCGCCGTCCTCGTCGGCGTCCAGCGCGGCACCGCCGCGGCCGGCCTGGCCGCCGTTGCCGTTCTGGCCGTTCTGGCCGTTGCTCTGGTTGCCGCCGTTGTTCTGGTTGCCGGCCTGGCCGTCCTGGCCGTTGCGGTTGCGGCTGCGCGAGCGGGAACGGCTGCGGCTGCGGCCGGTCGGCTCCTCGCCGCCCTCCGCGGGCGCCTCGGCGGGCTGCTCGGAGGGAGCCGCGTCGGCCGGAGCCTCCTTGGCCGCCGGCTCCGCGGCAGGCTGCTCGGAGGGAGCCGCGTCGGCCGGAGCCTCCTCGGTCTTCTTGGCACGGCTGCGCCGGGGCGCCTTCGCCTTCGGCGCCTCCTCGGCCGGGGCGTCCGCCGCAGGTGCGGCATCGGCCGGAGCCGCCGCCTCGGCGGGGGCCGCGGCCTCGACGGGGGCCTCCTCGGTCTTCTTGGCACGGCTGCGCCGGGGCGCCTTCGCCTTCGGCGCCTCCTCCGCGGGAGCGTCGGCCGGAGCCGCCTCTGCGGGAGCCGCGACAGCAGCGCCCGCCTCGGCGGCCTGGGCGGCGCTCGCGGTGGTCGCGCGACGCGGGGCGCGCTTGCGCGGCGCCTTCGGGGCGTCCGCTGCGGACGCGGTCTCGGCCGGGGCCGAGGTCTCGATCTGGGTCTCGGAGATGGTCTCCACGAGTACTCCTCTTGTAAGTCGTGGGTGTTTCGACGCGCACACGGCAGATGCCGGGGCGCGACCGCACGATCATGCCGAGAACAGGCTGTCCCCTGCATGCCACCCGGAGAACACGCTCTCGACGAGCTCGATGACCGGCTCGCGGTGCGGTTTCGGATGCTGTGCGGCTGACGCAGGAAGTGCGTCGCGGGCCGGGATCACGATTGTGACGAAGAACCCTCCGCTCGTTCCCTCACTGTACCACCTCGCACATCGACGGCGACCATCTGCGGGATCCACGGAGTGTCCGTCGCGGCCTCGGCGATCCGGACCGCGTCGAGACGGCTGCCGGGCCCATCGCAGAGCACGAGCACGCTGGGGCCCGCCCCCGAGACGACCGCCGCGAAGCCCTCGGCCCGCAGGGCGCGCACCAGCCGGTTCGTCTCCGGCATCGCCGGTGCGCGGTAGTCCTGGTGCAGCCGGTCGTCGGTCGCGTCCAGCAGCACGTCGGGGCTCTGGGTGAGGGCGGCGATGAGCAGGGCGGAGCGGGAGACGTTGAAGACCGCGTCCTCGCTGGGCACCTGATCCGGCTGCAGGCTGCGCGCCGCCTTCGTCGACATCGTGTACCCGGGCACGAGCACGAGCGGCGACACGCCGCGGTGCACGAGCAGCTTCTTGTGCTGCGGACCGCGCTCCCCGGTCCAGGCGATCGTGAGGCCGCCGAACAGGGCCGGAGCCACGTTGTCGGGGTGTCCCTCCAGCTCGGTGGCCAGGCGCAGGAGCGCGGCGTCGTCGAGCTCGACGATGCCCTCGAGCAGTCCCTGCGCGGCGAGGACGCCCGCCGCCACCGCGGCCCCGGACGACCCGAGTCCGCGTCCGTGGGGCACGCCGTTGCGCGCCACGAGCCGGATGCCGGGCATCGCGACCCCTGCATCGGCGAACACGTGCGCGATCGACCGGACGACGAGGTTCGACGCGTCGCGGGCGATCTCCTCCGCGCCGGATCCGCTGACCTCGATCTCGTAGACCCCCGGCTCCAGGGCCGTCACCTCGAGCTCGTCGTACATGCTCAGCGCGAGCCCGAGGGTGTCGAACCCGGGACCGAGATTGGCGCTGGTGGCCGGGACGCGCACCTCGACGGTGCGCCCTTCGAGTGCCTCAGGGCCCGGCATCGGGCCTGCCGCAGCGCTCACGTCACTCCCCCTCGACGCGCAGCACCGACACCACGCGGGTGACGGCCTCGCTGTCGGCGAGCCGGGCGACGGTGTCGCTGAGCGCCTGCTCGGTCGCGCGATGCGTGCCGATCACGATGCGCGCGGTCGTGCTGTCCTCGCCGCGCTCGATCGTCTGCAACGCGGTGGCGATGGAGACGCCGTGGTCGCTCAGCGTTCCGGCCACGGTCGCGAGAACGCCCGTGACGTCGGCGACCTCGATGGTGATCTGGTAGCGCGTGGTGATGTGACCGAACGGCGCGATCGGCAGGCTCTGCCGTGCCGACTCGCCCACGCCCACGCCGCCCGCGATGTGCCGGCGCGCCGCGGAGACGACGTCCCCGAGCACGGCGGACGCGGTCTGCACGCCGCCGGCACCCGCCCCGTAGAACATGAGAGGCCCCGCCGCCTCCGCCTCGACGAACACGGCGTTGTTGCCGCCGTGCACGCTGGCCAGCGGATGCTCGCGATCGATGAGCGCCGGGTAGACGCGCACCGAGACCGCATCGCCCTCCGGCTCCGACAGGCGCTCGCACACGGCGAGCAGCTTGATCACGTACCCGGCGCGCCGGGCGTCGTCGATCATGTCGGCGGTCACCGACGAGATGCCCTCGCGGTGCACGTCGTCGATCGAGACCTGGGTGTGGAACGCGAGGCTCGCGAGGATCGCGGCCTTCTGCGCGGCGTCGTAGCCCTCGAGGTCCAGTGTCGGGTCGGCCTCGAGGTAGCCGAGCTCGGTCGCGATCCGCTGCGCCTCCTCGGCGCTCAGACCCTGACGGTCCATCGAGTCGAGGATGAAGTTCGTGCTGCCGTTGACGATGCCGAAGATCCGCTCGATGCGATCGCCGGCGAGGGAGTCGCGCAGCGGCCGGATGATCGGGATCGCGGCGGCGACGGCCGCCTCGTACGAGACGGAAGCACCCACCTGGTCGGCGGCCTCGAAGATCTCGGCGCCGTGCGTCGCGAGCAGCGCCTTGTTGCCGGTCACGACGTCGGCGCCGCTCTGCAGCGCCTGGAGGACATAGCCGCGTGCCGGCTCGATCCCGCCCATGAGCTCGATCACGATGTCGGCGCCGAGGATCAGCGCATCGGCGTCGGTGGTGAGCAGCTCGCGCGGCAGCTCCGCGTCGCGCGGCGCGTCCACGTCGCGGACGAGGATCCCGGCGAGCTCGAGCGTCGCCCCGCTGCGCTCGGCGAGGTCGGCCTGGTGCTCGAGCAGCAGGCGCGCGACCTGGGATCCCACGGATCCGGCGCCGAGCAGGGCGACGCGGAGGGTGCGGCGGTGGCCGGCGAGTTCCGTCATGCTTCTCCTTCTCCGGTGCGGGCACCGGTGCGCTCCGCCCCCGACGCGGCGATGCCGGCGTCCCGGGACAGGAGGTCGGCGAGGGTCTCCCCCCGCACGATCACCCGCGCCTGGCCGTCGCGCACGGCGACGACCGCGGGGCGCGGGGTGTGGTTGTAGTTGCTGGACAGCGCGTAGCAGTATGCGCCGGTCGCCGGCACCGCGAGCAGGTCGCCCGGGGTGACGTCGGAGGGGAGGTACTCGTGATCGACGACGATGTCCCCCGATTCGCAGTGCGAGCCCACGACGCGGGCGAGCACGGGAGCGCCCGTGCCCTCGCGCGAGGCGATGCGTGCCGAGTACTGGGATCCGTAGAGGGCCGGCCGTGCGTTGTCGCTCATGCCGCCGTCCACGCTCACGTAGAGCCGCTCGCCGCGGTCGCCGAGCGAGACCTCCTTGGTCGTGCCGACCTCGTAGACCGTCACTCCGGCCTGGCCCACCACGGCACGGCCGGGCTCGAAGGCCAGCGTCGGGACCGGGATGCCGCGCACTTCGCACTCGCGCGCGACCGCGTCGACGATCGCGTCCGCGAGCTCTTCGATCGGGGTCGGGTCGTCGGCCGACGTATAGGCGATGCCGAAGCCTCCGCCGAGGTTGAGCAGGGGCAGCTCGCCGCCCTCCCGCAACGCCGCGTGCAGCTCGATCATCCGGGAGGCCGACTCGGCGAAGCCGCGGGATCCGAAGATCTGGGATCCGATGTGGCAGTGCAGGCCGCGCAGCTTGAGGCTGGGGATCTCGCGGATCCGCTCGACGAGCGCGGGCGCCGCCTCCAGCGGCGTCCCGAACTTCTGGTCCTCGTGCGCCGTGGCGAGGAAGTCGTGCGTCTCCGCGTGCACGCCGCTGTTGACGCGCAGCAGCACGCGCTGCACGGCGCCGCGGCGCTCCGCGATCGCTCCGAGGCGCTCGATCTCGATCGCGGAGTCGAGGATGATCGTGCCGACGCCCACCTCGACCGCACGCTCCAGCTCGGAGACGCTCTTGTTGTTGCCGTGGAAGCCGATCCGCGAAGGCTTGACGCCCGCGGCGAGGGCGGTCTCCAGCTCGCCGCGGCTGCAGACGTCGACCCGGAGCCCTTCCTGCGTCACCCAGCGCGCGACCTCGGTGCTGAGGAACGCCTTGCCCGCGTAGTACACGCGAGCCTTCGTCCCGTGGGCGGCCGCCGCGGCGTCGAACGCGCTCCTGATCCGGATGGCGTGCGCGCGGACCTCGGCCTCGTCCAGCACGTAGAGGGGGGTGCCGAAACGGGCCCGGAGCTCCGCGACGCCGACGCCGCCGAGCTCCAGCTCTCCGTCGGCGTCCCGCCGGGCGGAAGCCGGCCACACCCCCGGGGCGAGATCGTTCGGATCGGCCGGTTCCTGCAGCCAGTCCGGGGCGAGCGCGTCGTCGGGCGATGCGGGAAGCACAGGGCACCAATCGTCGTGGGGGACTCGGGTTTCGAGCCCGACCCAGAGCGGGCCGGGTTCTGAGAATTCTAAGGCACCGCACCGCCTCGCCCCGACGGGTGTGACGGTGCGCTTCCATCGGAGATGTACGCCTCCGTCGGAGGGATCCGGCGATTTCCTCCGAAGCAGATGCACGACTCCGCGCGAGGCGCACGCCTCTCTCCGCGCGGGCCGGTGGTGCGCCCCGCCCTGCACCGCGCTTCTGGGCCGAGCTGACACGGAGCGGCCCCCGCGTCAAGCGCCTCCGTCCCCCCACTCTCCTCTCGCTACGCTCGAAGCATGGCTACCCGCACCGACTCCGAGCACGCACCGGCCGAGAAGACGCGGATCCAGAAGGGGTTCGAGGCCGTGCTCGGCCGCGTTCTGAGCTGGCGTGTCGCACGCGCCTGGCTGCTCTACTCCGAGAAGCACGGCCCCGCCCTGGCGGACGGGATCACCTACCGGGCCCTCTTCAGCGTGTTCGCCGCGGTGCTGCTCGGCTTCTCGGCCGCGGGACTGTGGCTGGCCGGGAACCCCGAGGCTCTCGCCGCGCTCGCCCGAGCGGTCGACGCCGCGGTGCCGGGGCTCGTCGGATCCGGCGGACTCATCGACCCCGCGAAGATCACCGCACCCACCGGACTCTCGATCGCGGGGATCGTGTCGCTCGCCGGGCTCATCGGCGCGGCGCTCGGCGCGATCGGGTCGCTGCGCATCGCCCTGCGCACGCTCGCCGGCGCCCTCGCCGACGACGTGCAGTGGTACTGGGTGATCGCACGCAACCTCGGACTCGCGCTCGGGATCGGGATCGGCTTCGCGCTGAGCGCGGCGGCCACCGTGATCGGATCCGTGGGGCTGGACCAGATCGCCGACCTGCTCGGCTTCCGGCACTCCCCCGCGACGGCCTGGATCGAGCGACTGCTGTCGCTGCTCATCGTGTTCGCGCTGGACACCGCGCTCATCGCGGGACTCTTCTCCGTGCTCTCCGGAGTGCGCGCCCGAGCGCGCACCCTCTGGGCGGGATCCCTCCTCGGCGGCCTCGGCCTGCTCGTGCTGCAGCAGCTGTCGACCCTGTTCGTCGGAGGCGCTGCGTCGAATCCCCTGCTCGCGTCGTTCGCCGCGCTCATCGCGCTGCTGCTGTGGCTGAACCTGTCCGCGCAGGTCGTGCTGCTGGCCTGCGCCTGGATCATCACGGGGGTGGAGGACGACGAGGACCGCACGTCCGGGCGACCGCGAACGTTCGAGGAGCGGCGGCTGGACCGGGCGGAGCGACTGCTCGCGGCGACCACCGCCGAACGCGATGCCGCGCGCGAGGCGGTCTCCGCGCAGCGGCGCCCGCCGCGCTGAGTCAGTTCGCCGGGCAGGTGCCGTTCTCGAGCAGCTTCGGGTCGGTCGTGATCGCGCTGTCCGCAGAGAACGTCGCGACCAGGGCGTCGCCGTCCACCCGGAGTCCGCTGAGGTGCACGCCCGCCGGCAGCCGGTCGGCGATGCACAGCTTCTGCGTGGCGAACAGCGGCTTGAGGGCGCTCGCGAAGGGCGAGGAGGTGTCGGAGGCATCGAGCGTCATGGCGCCGATCGTCGCCGAGGTGGGCGTGAAGGTGAGCTCGCCGTCCGCCGCCCCCGGAGTGAGCGCGAGGGAGAGCGGGACGCTCGCACCGAACAGCGTCACGGATCCGGTCGCCTTCACGTCGGCGCCGACGAGTGTCACGGACTCGATCGGGGTGGATCCGGCGGCGGCCGTGATCGCCTTCTCGAGCTGATCCGCGGTGATCCGGAAGGTGCCCTTCGCGCTGCCCAGCTCGCCTCCGCGGATGGGCACGCCCGTCGCGTCGACCTGCACGGCGCTCGTGATCGGCCCGAGCGCGACGCTCTTCGAGGAGAGCCGGACGTCGTCCAGCCGCCCTGCCACCAGCTGCGGCAGCACGATCCCGCCCACGTTGACGTCCAGCTGCTGATCGGCGGGCAGCTTCAGCGCCGTGATCACCTGCGAGCGGATCTGCTGCGCGACGACCGCGCGCGCCACGAACTCCCCGCCGACGGCGAGCGCCGCGAGCACGACCACGACGATCCCCACCGCCCACGGCCAGCGAGCCCGTCGTCGCGGCGGCGGAACGGCGATGGGCGCGGACGGCAGCGGCCCGCCGGCGCGAGCCGGCGGAACGACGACGGGGTGCTCGGACCCGAGGTTCCGCGGATACGGCTCGGTCGGGTGCATGCCCTCCTCCGCGCCGCTCACGTCACATCCGCTCCGGAGCGGACACCCCGAGCAGGCCGAGCCCGTTGCGCAGCACCTGGCCGGTCGCGTCGTTCAGCCACAGGCGGGTGCGGTGCACGTCCTCGATCGGCTCGTCGCCCTGCGGGATCACCCGGCAGGTGTCGTACCAGCGGTGGTAGAGCCCGGCGAGCTCCTCCAGGTAGCGCGCGACGCGGTGCGGCTCGCGCACCTCGGCGGCGAAGGCCACGATCCGCGGGAACTCCTGCAGCGCGCCGAGCAGCGCGGACTCGGTCTCGTGGGTGAGCAGCTCCGGGGCGAACGCCGAGCGGTCCACGCCGGAGTCGGCCGCGTTGCGCGCCACGTTGTGCGTGCGGGCGTGCGCGTACTGCACGTAGAACACCGGGTTGTCGTTCGTCCGCTTCTGCAGGAGCTCGGGGTCCAGCGACAGCGGCGAGTCGGCCGGGAAGCGCCCGAGCGAGTACCGCAGCGCATCGGTGCCGAGCCACTCGCGCAGGTCGTCCATCTCGATGATGTTGCCCGCGCGCTTGCTGAGCCGCGCGCCGCCCACGGAGACGAGCTGGCCGATCAGCACCTCGACGTCCTTGTCCGGGTCGTCGCCGGCCGCGCCGGCGAGCGCCTTCAGGCGATGGACGTAGCCGTGGTGATCGGCGCCGAGCAGGTAGATCTTGTGCTCGAAGCCGCGATCGCCCTTGTTCAGGTAGTAGGCGGCATCCGCGGCGAAGTAGGTGTACTCGCCGTTGGAACGGCGGATGACGCGGTCCTTGTCGTCCCCGAAGTCCGTGGTGCGCACCCACACCGCGTCCTCCTGGTCGAAGACGTGCCCCTGCGCGCGCAGGCGGTCGACGGCCTGGTCGACGAGGCTCGGCCCGCCGTCCTCGCCCTTGGCGTGCAGGATCCGCTCCGAGAACCACACGTCGAAGACGACGTTGAACTTCGCGAGCGACTCCTTCTGCTCCGCGAGCTGGTACCGGTAGCCGAGCTCGCGGGCGACGAGCTGCTGCTCGGCGTCATCGAGGGAGAGGAAGTCCGGCCGGTCCGCGAGCACGCGCTGCGCGATGTCGGCGATGTAGCTGCCGGCGTAGCCGCCCTCCGGGGTCGGCTCCCCCTTCGCCGAGGCGACGATCGACCCGGCGAAGCGCTCCATCTGCGCGCCGGCGTCGTTGATGTAGAACTCGCGGGCGACGTTCGCGCCGCTCGCGTCCAGGAGCCGCGCGATGGCGTCGCCGAGGGCCGCCCAGCGGGTGTGCCCGATGTGCAGCGGCCCGGTGGGGTTCGCCGACACGAACTCGACGTTGATCGAGCGCCCGGCCTGCGAGTCGTTGCGCCCGTACGCCTCGCCCGCGTCGACGATGACCTTGGCCAGGGCGCCGGCGGCGCCGGCCTCGAGACGCACGTTCAGGAAGCCGGGGCCGGCCACCTCGGCGGAGGCGATGCCGTCCACCGCGGCGAGACCGTCGGCGATCTGCTGCGCGAGCTCACGCGGGTTCGCGCCGAGCTGCTTGGCCAGGCGCATGGCGACGTTGGTCGCCCAGTCGCCGTGATCCCGGTTGCGGGGACGCTCGAGCACGATGTCGGCGGCGTCGAGCGCCAGCGGCTCCCCCGGTCGTCGCTCGTCCGCGATCGGGGCGAGGACGGACAGGATCGCTGCGGCGAGGGCTTCGGGGTTCATAGGACTCCGATTCTACGGCGTGCGCCTCGCTCCCACCGCCGTCCCCGCGCCCGGCGGGCCGACCGTCCGGTGCCCGATCCGGATGCGCCGCCGGACTCCCGCCGTCAGGCGGGGATCCCGGCCCTGACCCGGCGCAGCGTCTCCTCGTCGACCTCGATGCCCGCGTGGCGCAGCGCGAGCATCGTCGCCCCGGCTGCGCCGCTGTCGACGAGCACGAACGGCTGCCCGCCGAAAGCCGCGTCGAGGTGCGCGCGCAGCCGGTCCTGCGGGATCCCGCCGCGGGAGACGATGCTGCCGCCGGCGACGACCGGTCCCGGCGTTCCGCTCACGAGTTCGAGCGTCCGCACCAGCTGGTCTCCGGCTTCGGTGAGGATCCGCCTGGCCACGGGATCCTCCGCATCGGCCGCGTCGAACACGAGCGGGGCGAAGGCCGCGAGCTGCACCGGGCGCCGGGCGTAGAGCGCGCGGACGAGCTGCTCGAGGGCGACGGATCGTCCGTCCTCGCCGCCGTCCGCGTCGCGCGCCCCGGTCGCGCCAGTCGCATGCAGCACGAGCGGCGTCAGCGCGGTCGCCGGTCCGAGTCCGTCGAGCTCGTCGACCGCCGCCGCGGCCGCGGCGCGTCCGATCCAGAAGCCGCTGCCGCGGTCGCCGAGCAGCCAGCCCAGGCCGTCCGCCGTGGCCACGATCCGGCCGCCCTCCACGCGCACCGCGCTCGCCCCGGTGCCGCACACCAGTCCATAGCCCACGGGGGCGACGGCGCCGCTCGCGTACATCGCGAGCAGATCGGACTCGAAGGTCAGCGTTCCCGCGAAGCCGTCCTGCGTGAGCGGATCCAGGATCCAGTCCGACGCGCCGCCGCGCGCATCGTGACCCGCCATGGCGACGACGATCCACGACACGTCGGCGAGAGTGGCTCCTGCCTCGTCCAGCGCGCCGGCGATCGCACGGCGAACCTCGGCGAGCGCCACGGGAATTCCCGATGAAGTCGGATTTCCGCTGGCTCCGCGACCGAACCCGACGCACTCGCCCCGGTCCGTCGCGAGCACCGCCCTGGTCGACGTCCCACCCGCGTCCACACCCATCACGAGCATGTTGAACCCCAATTTGTTATCTGTCCTACTTGATTTTTCATCCGCGACCTGATGAGAATGTTTTTCACCCGAACCATGTCGATCCACGACGCGTTTTCACCGGAGGCAATGGTGCCACTCATGCAGGACGTCGGCAACGAGTTGTCGATCACGCAGCGCATCTCGCTGCGGCGTCCGGCGATGCCCAGGGCCATGGCCAAGATCGCCGACGTGATCTCCGCCCACCCCACCGCCCCCGTCGAGCTCACCATCACCGAGCTGGCCGACCAGGCCGGCACCTCCGCCGCGACCGTCACCCGGTTCTGCCGGGCGATCGGCTTCGAGGGCTACACGCAGTTCCGCGTCGGAGTGGCCGCCGAGTCCGGGCGCGGCGACGCGGGCACCACCTGGCGCACCGACATCGCCGAGGACATCGGCCAGGATGACCCGGCGGACCGAGTGCTGCTGACGCTGCTCGGCCTGCACACGCGCAGCATGGAGGTCACCACCAGCCTGCTCGACCTCGACGACGTCCAGCTCGTGGCCGGCGCGATCGCCGAGGCTCGGCACGTCGACATCTACGGCGTCGGCGGCAGCGGCGTGATCGCCGACGAGTTCCGGGGCAGGCTCTACCGCATCGGCGTGAACGCGCACTCCTGGTCGGACGTGCACGACGGCCTCACCAGCGCGGTCCTGCAGGACGCCTCCTCCGTCGCCGTCGGCATCTCGAACACCGGCCGCACCGAGGAGACCATCGAGATGCTGTCCCACGCGCGAGCGGCGGGCGCACTCACGGTCGCGATCACCACCGACGCGGATTCCTGGCTCGCCTCCAGCGCCGACGTCGCCCTGATCACGGCCTCGGAGAACCCCGCCCAGCGCCCCGACGACCTCTCGATCAAGCACGCCCAGCTGCTCGTCATCGACCTGCTCTACGTGCTCGTCGCGCAGCGCACGCTCGGCGAGGCCGCCACCCGACTCGCGGCCAGCGCCATGGCCGTGTCCGCCCACCGCCGCGGACTGTCCGCCCAGGACAAGCACGGCACGAACCGTCAGAAGGAGTCACACCGATGAGCGCCTCCCCCCAGGATCTGCTCCGCGAAGCCGAGACCCGCCTCGAGCGACTCGCCGCCGACGCGCAGGACGGACGGCTGGATCCCGCGATCGAGCTGCTCGTCGCCGCGCTCCGCGACGGAGGCGTGATCCAGGCGTTCGGCACCGGGCACTCCGAGGCCTTCGCGATGGAGATCGCCGGCCGCGCCGGCGGGCTCATCCCCACCAACCGCATCGCCCTGCGCGACATCGTGCTGCACGGCGAGCGCAGCGCCGACGTGCTGACGGGCTCGCTCGAGCGCGAGCCGTGGGTCGTCGACGAGCTCATGGCCGTCTCCCCGGTGACGGAGAACGACGTGTTCGTGATCGCCTCCAACTCCGGCGTGAACGGATCCATCGTCGGCGTCGCCCTGTGGGCGAAGGAGCACGGTCACAAGGTCATCGCCGTCACCAGCCTCGAGCACACCGCACGGGTCGAGCCGAAGCACCCGAGCGGCAAGCGCCTCAGCGAGATCGCCGACGTCGTGATCGACAACCTGGCTCCCTACGGAGACTCCACGCTGCAGGTCACCGACACGATCTCGGCCGGGGCCATCTCGTCGATCACCGCCGCGTTCATCGCGCAGCTGCTCACGCTCGGCGTCGCCCGCACCCTCGCGGAGGCCGGCGAGGTTCCGCCGATGTACATCTCCGCCAACATCCCCGGCGGCGACGAGCACAACTCCGCGCTCGAAGCGCGCTACCTCGACCGGCTCCGCCGCGGCGCCTGAGCGCCCACAGACTCATCCTCACCCTCACCACCCACTAGGAAGGCAACAATCACATGGAAACCAAGGACGCTTCCATCATCAGCCGGCGTTCGCTGCTTCGCGGTGCGGCGCTCGCGGCGGTCATGGTGCCGCTCGGCGTCAGCCTGGCATCCTGCGCCGGTCCGAGCGGCGGCTCCGGCAGCGGCAGCGCCGGAGGCACGAAGTCGGCGGACAACCCGTTCGGCGTCGCGGCGAACTCCAAGGTCGACGCGGTGATCTTCGACGGCGGCTACGGCGTGGACTACGTCGAGAACGCGGCGAAGATCATGGGCGGCAACAAGAAGCTGGACGGCGCGACCGCCAAGATCTCCCCCTCCACCAAGATCGCCCAGGAGCTGCAGCCGCGGTTCGTCGGCGGCAACCCGCCGGACCTCATCGACAACTCCGGTGCGAACTCGATCGGCTGGAACACGATCCTCGACCAGCTCGAGGATCTGACCGACGTGCTCGAGTCGAACAACCTCGAGGGCACCAAGATCAGCGACACGCTCTACGGCGGCGTCAAGGATCCGGGTACCTTCGGCGGCAAGTTCGTGGCGATCAACTACTTCATGACCGTGTTCGGACTGTGGTACTCGTCGAGCCTGTTCGAGAAGGACGGCTACAAGGTCCCGACCAGCTGGCAGGACCTCAAGGACCTGGGCGCAGCGGCCAAGGCGAAGGGCAAGTACCTCTTCGTCTGGGGCAAGGAGGCGGCGACGTACTACCAGACGCTCGTCATCGACTCCGCGGTGATCCAGTCCGGCGACGACGTGCGCCTGCCGCTGGAGAACCTGAAGGAGAACTGCTGGTCGCACCCGACCCTGCAGTCGATCCTGACGATCCTGTACGACCTGATCCAGGCGGGCTACATGAAGCCCGGCGGATCCGGCACGCAGTTCACGCAGGCGCAGTCGCAGTGGAGCCTCGACGAGGCCGCCCTGCTCTACCCCTCGGGCTCGTGGATCGAGAACGAGATGAAGAAGCAGACCGCGGACGGCTTCAAGATGATGGGCATCCCGGAGCTCCCCCTCGACGACAAGCAGACCACGCCGAAGGGCACCATGCGTGCCGAGGCCGGCGAGCCGTTCGTCGTCCCGACCAAGGCGAAGAACGCCGCCGGCGGCAAGGAGCTGCTGCGCACGATGCTGTCGAAGGAGGCCGCGACCTGGACCGCCAAGTCGAAGTTCGCGCCGACCATCGTCAAGGGCACCGTCCCGGACGACGCCTTCGGCTCGACGGCGCTGGCCTCTCAGATCAAGATGCTGGACGCTGCGGGTGAGAACGTCTTCACCATCAAGTCGACCAACCTCTACGGCATGAACTCCGACCAGCTGCCGATCTGGAACTCGTTCCTGGACGGCAAGATGACGGTGGCCGAGATCACCAAGGCGCTGCAGGACCTGGTCGACAAGGTCCGTAACGACAGCTCTGTCACGAAGATCGAGATCAAGTAATGACCATAAGCGGTCCGGGAGTGTCCGGCGCGGAGTTGGACACCGCAGCCGTGACCGCTCCCCGCACGGGGCGCCGCAAGGCGCCCCGTGCGGGGCTTCCCCGGAAACTCACCCCCGATTACATCTCGTTCCTCGCGGTCTTCTTCGTCCTCCCGGTCGCGCTCTTCCTGGTGTTCGTCATCTGGCCGTTCATCCAGGCGGTCTATGTCTCGCTCACGAACTGGACCGGCTTCTCGCCCAACATGTCTTTCGTGGGGCTCGACAACTTCGTCCGGCTGTTCCAGGACTCGGCGTTCATGCAGGCCATGGCGAACAACGCGCTGCTCGCCGTCGTCGTCCCGCTCGTCACGATCGTGATCGCGCTCCTGTTCGCCAGCCTGATCACCGTCGGCGGCCCGAGCCACGGCCAGGTCCGGGGGCTGAGAGGCTCGACCTTCTACCGCGTGGTGTCGTTCTTCCCGTACGTCATCCCCGCGATCGTCATCGCGATCCTGTGGAACATGATCTACGCCCCCAGCGGACTGCTCAACGGCGTCCTGGGCGTCTTCGGCATCGACACGAACCAGTTCGCGTGGCTGGGCGATCAGCGCACGGCGATGGCCGCCTCGATCTTCGTCATGGTCTGGGGAATGGTCGGCTTCTACATGGTGCTCTTCATCGCGGCCATCAAGGGGATCCCCGCGGAGACCCTCGAGGCCGCGCGCATCGACGGCGCCGGACGGTTCCGTACGGTGACGTCGATCATGCTGCCGCAGATCCGCGACAACGTGCAGACCTCGTACATCTACCTGGGCATCGCCGCACTGGATGCCTTCGTCTACATGGCCGGCCTGAACTCGACAGGCGGTCCCAACAACTCGACCCTGGTGATGAGCCAGTACCTGTTCCGCACGGCCTTCGAGAAGGGCCAGTTCGGTCTGGCGACCGCGATGGGCGTCGTGCTCGCCGTGCTCTCGCTGGCCTTCGCCGGAATCGTCATGCTGGTGTTCCGCCTCATCGGCGGCAAGGATGAAGGGGGACGCTCATGAGCCTCGACACGCGCGCCGCGGTCACGGTCGGACGCAAGACCAACGACGTCCACATCACGAAGTCGACGACGAGCGACAAGGTGGTCGGCGGCGTCTCGCACGTGGTGCTGGCGCTCTGGTCGCTGGTCGTGATCCTTCCCCTGGTGTGGACGATCATCGGCTCGTTCAAGACCACGAAAGAGATCTTCAAGTCGCCGTTCGGTCTGCCTGCGCAGTGGAACTTCGACAACTACGTCACCGCCTGGGTCGGGAACAACTTCGGCGGGATGTTCCTGAACACGGTCATCGTCGTCGGCTTCTCGCTCTTCTTCGTGATGCTGCTGGGCGCGATGTGCGCCTACGTGCTCGCGAGGTTCGAGGTGCCGGGCAGCCGGGTCGTCTACTACCTGATGCTCGCGGGGCTCACCTTCCCGGTGTTCCTCGCGATCGTGCCCCTGTTCGGGATCCTGCAGAACATCGGGCTGCTCGGGACCCTGCCCGGCCTGATCGTCGTGTACGTGGCCTACGCGCTGCCGTTCACCGTGTTCTTCCTGTACTCGTTCTTCAAGTCGCTGTCGTACGAGATCCAGGAGGCGGCCTACCTGGACGGCGCCAGCGAGTGGCGCACGTTCTTCCAGGTGATGCTGCCGATGGCCAAGCCCGGCCTCGCCGCGATCGCGATCATGAACTTCCTCGGCCTGTGGAACCAGTTCCTGCTCCCGATCGCGTTGAACCCGAACAAGGACAACTACGTGCTCAGCCAGGGCATGGCGTCGTTCGCCTCGTCGGCGGGCTACTCGCTCGACTTCGGCGCGATGTTCGCCGCGGTGATCATCACCATCATCCCGGTGCTGATCATCTACATCCTGTTCCAGCGCCAGCTGCAGGGA
Source organism: Microbacterium sp. MMO-35 (assembly GCF_037147555.1). NCBI lineage: Bacteria > Bacillati > Actinomycetota > Actinomycetes > Micrococcales > Microbacteriaceae > Microbacterium > Microbacterium sp. MMO-35. The sequence goes on along the minus strand of NZ_JBBCVH010000004.1, from coordinate 242,221 downwards.
TCCGTCTCGCAGGGAACCTCGAAGTAGTCCGTGGGACGGATGGCCTGGAGCCATCCGTCCCACCCCCTCGTCCGCAGCGCCGAGCGCTCGCACCCGCCGCGCCGCCGCCGGCGCACCCACTGGAGAACGATGTCGATTTCCGCAGACACCGCTGCACACCGCCCGACCCCCGCACAGCTGCGCTGGCAGCGCGGCGGCATCGGGGTCTTCCTGCATTTCGGGCTGAACACCTTCGCCGGTGTGGAGTGGAGCGACGGAACGCTGTCCCCGGCGAGCTTCGACCCGCGACGGCTCGACGCCCGGCAGTGGGTCGCGGCAGCGCGGGTGGCGGGCGCGACCTACGTCGTGCTGACGGCCAAGCATCACGACGGCTTCTGCCTGTGGCCCACGTCCACGACCGACTACTCCGTGGCTTCGAGCCCCTGGCGCGACGGGGCGGGCGACGTCGTCCGGGAGCTCGCCGATGCGTGCGCCGAGGCGGGGATGGGCCTCGGGCTCTATCTCTCGCCGTGGGACCGTCACGAGCCCCGCTACCCCGACGCCGCGGCCTATGACGACTTCTACTGCGCGCAGCTCACCGAGCTGTGCACGCAGTACGGCGATCTCGTCGAGATCTGGTTCGACGGCGCAGGCTCCGCCGGCCGGAGCTACGACTGGAAGAAGATCATCGAGGTGGTCCGCACCCACCAGCCCGGCGCCGTGGTCTTCAACATGGGCGATCCCGACATCCGATGGGTCGGCAACGAGGACGGCCTCGCCGCGGATCCCGTCGAGTACGTGGTCGACGTGACACGCAACGATGTCCACACCGACGAGGTCCTCGACTTCGGCGAGCGCTATCTGCCTCCCGAGTGCGACGTCTCGCTGCGCCACGGCTGGTTCTGGCACCCCGACGACGCCCCCAAGACCCTGGAGCACCTGCTGGCGATCCACTACCGGTCCGTGGGGCTGGGCGCCAACCTGCTGCTGAACGTTCCCCCGAACCGGGACGGGCTCATCGACGATGCGGACCTGACCCGCCTGCAGGAGTATTCGGACGAGCTCGAACGCCGCTTCGCGGCACCGCGCACGGCCGCTCTCACGGCTGTCGCGCCCGGTCGGTGGCGGGCGGACTTCGGCTCCGAGGTCACGCTCGATCACCTCGAGCTCGTCGAGGATCTCGAGGGCGGTCAACGCGTCGCCGCGCACCGCATCGTGGCGTCCGGCGCGGAGATCGCCGCGGGTCAGACCATCGGCGCCGGACGACTGCACGCGTTCCCCGCGCTCACGCTGTCCGAGGTCGAGATCGAGCTGACCGGGCCCGATCCCGTCCTCACCTCGGTACGCGGTTTCCGCACTGGGAGCGAGAGCATCCCCGTTCCGCCCTCCGTCGAGGAGTACCGCGCGGCCGACGGGGACATGATCCTCATGTGACCCTCGTCACGAAAGCTCACGCAGGGTCTGCGAGAAGCAGCGCTCGACGACGAAGGAGGGCCGTCCCTGGGGACGGCCCTCCTTCGTCGTCTCGGCCCGGAGCCCGCTCAGCGGCGCGCGGGCTGGTGCGCCGCGAAGTAGGCGAGCACCTCGTCGGGCAGCGCAGGGATCTCCTGCGGACGGGATCCGGATCGGATCGAGATCGCGCCGGCGATCCCCGCGGCGACCGCGTCGCGCGCGGCCACCGGGCTGGTGTCGGTCGGGCTGCCGTGGCGCACGAAGGCGACGAACTCGGCGACCGTGAGCGGATCCGCTCCCCCGTGCCCTCCCTCGCCGCCGTCCTCGATCGGATAGCGCACGTGCCCCTTCTCGAGGTAGTCGCTGCGGGCGTTCCAGAGGCGGATCTCGCCGCCCGTGCCGTCGTCGAAGTTCTCGATGCGCCCCTCGGTGCCGATCACCGTGTAGTTGCGCCAGTAGTCCGGCGTGAAGTGGCACTGCTGGTAGCTCAGGAGGACACCGGAGTCCGTCCGCATCATGATCATCGAGATGTCCTCGACGTCGATGACCGGATTCAGATCCTGCTGCGCACGCGGCGGCCAGCTGTCCATCGAGAACCAGTCCCCCATGCGCCGGTCGGCGTTGTCGCGCCGGGACTCGACATCCCCGTACACCGCGAGGTCGCCGACCCCGACCACCGTGCGGGACGACGTCCCCGCGAGCCAGTGCATGACGTCGATGTCGTGGGCGCCCTTCTGCAGCAGCAGGCTCATGGCCTTGTCCCGCTCGGCGTGCCAGTCCTTGAAGTAGTAGTCGCCCCCGTGGCCGACGAAGTGGCGGCACCAGATCGCCTTGACCTCGCCGATCTCACCCCGGTCGACGATGTCCTTCATCATGCGCACCACTCGCATGTGCCGCATGTTGTGCCCCACGTAGAGCTTGGATCCCATCCGATACGCGGTCTGCAGGATCCGATCGGCGTCCTCGATCGAGATCGCGAGGGGCTTCTCCAGGTAGACGGGGACGCCGCCCTCCAGGAGCTCGACAGAGATGTCGGCATGCGTGAAGTCGGGCGTCGTGACGAAGGCTCCGTCGAGCACGACGCCGGAGGCGAGCAGCTCGGTCACGGAGGCGAACACCGGCACGTCGCCGAACAGCTGCGCCGCCCGCGCACGGGACTGCGGTGCGGGGTCGACCGCAGCGACCACACGGCCGTCCACGGCCTCGACGTGCCGGGCGACCCCGGCCCGGGCCCCCACGCCGACCACCGCCGCGCGGAACGGCTCGGCCGACGGGGTCTGGTCGGGTTCTGTCATGTCTTTCCTTTCGGATCTGGTTCGGAGAGGCCGGACCGGCGGTCCCGGTCCGGCCTCCCGCGAGGGGACTATCGCACGGTCAGCGTCACGTACTGCGTCGTGTCACCCTGTGCCTGCTGCTCCAGCCGCATCCGCTCGTTGACGTACTGCAGAGCGAGGCCGCTGTTGCGGTTGACCAGGCGATAGGTGGTGGAGCCGTCGAGCGAGGTGCCGTCGGTCGCCACCCGCTGCAGGTACCACTGGTCGCTGCCGCCCGGGGTGCCGAGGCCCGCCGAGGTCAGCGGCTGGGCGTCGGCCTCCCGCGCCCCCACGGTGACGACGGCGTCGACCGCGCGCTTCGCGGCCGGGGTGCTGCCGGCGACCTGCAGGGTGCGGCCGGTGGACGAGTCGACGAGCCGATAGAACCCGCTGTTCCCGCCGTCGCCCCTGGTGTCCTCGACCGGCTGGAGCTTCCAGGTGGAGACACCCGTCGCCGCACCGTTTCCGCCGTCCAGACCGGGCCCGCGGTTCGCGGTCACCGCCTTGCCTCCGACGCGCAGCACGTAGGCCGAGTCCGCGGTCACGGCATCGCCGGCAGTGTCCCGCGGCGCGTACTCCGTGCTCACGGCGGCGCTGCCGTCGCCGGCCGTCTGCGCGATGTCCACGACCTTGCCGTTCAGATCCGAGATCGTCAGGAAGGAGCGCCCCGTGACGTTCTGGTTCGTCAGGCTGCCGTTGTCGAGAGAGGTGAGATAGCCGCCGTTGGAGCCGGCGGGCATGAGCCCGACGACCTTCCAGGAGTTCGGATCGCCCAGATCCGCCGTCTCGTACACGTTTCCGTCGTACCCCACGATCCGGTAGAGCCCCGAGAACGCGTTGTAGGAGATCGCCGACTCGTTGTTCGCCGACGGCAGGTACAGATGCTTCGAGACCGGATCCTTGTAGTACGCGCTGTTCGTGATGAGGTCGACGGTCTGCGCGGCGCCGGAGGACGGGTCCGTCTGGGTGACGTAGATGCCGCCCGTGACGACCTTGACGCCGTTCTCGTACTTGTCGTCGACGGCCTTGAGGGTCATGTCCTGCCCCGTCACCGGGTCGCGGTAGGAGACCGTGCGATCCGGCGCGGACTGCCCCGTCGCGTCGATCACGATCGTGTGCGCCAGGGTGTTCGCCGTGTACGTCGCGCCGGAGGCGTCGGCGAACGCGATCAGATGGTCGGCGCCGACCTTCGCCGCCTGGTACGAGGCGTCGGCGTGCTCCCCCGAGCCGCGCCAGGCGATGACGTCGGTCGTGGGATCGTACGACACGTTCAGGCCGCCGATGGAGTTGACGTTCCCGTCGATGCCGCCGATCCCCGGCTGCGACCACGACCCGTCGTGCCACTTCTGCCAGGTGCCGCTGGCCATTCCGCCGCTGATCGGCGCGCGCGCCATCTCGGTCCAGCTGGCCAGGGTCGACGACGCCGGCTTCTTGTAGATCTTCACGTTGTAGGTGATGTAGAAGTAGCCGGTGGAGTAGTCGATGAACAGCCGGCACCCGGAGTTCCCGAACGGGTAGGACTGGCCCGGTGACGCGGTGGCGTCGATGACCTGGTCGTCATCCCACGCCGACGTGAGCGCCGGCCCGGCGTACTGCCAGGTGCCGCCCTCGTCCTTCGAGGTCGCCAGCAGGATCCGGTTGTTGTGGTGGCCGGTGGAGACCTTGTCGGCGATCGTGGCGTTCGCGCCCTTGGTCTGCCAGGGGTCGAACTGGTACTCGTCGTTGAGCAGCGCATGCCAGGTGCCCTGGGGATCCACCCACACGCCGATGACGTCGCAGTGGTCGTCCTGCTGCGGCGACGGGATGGGGAACACCGGATCCTTGTCGAGCTGGTAGCAGATCGTGCCCGCGTCGGCGTAGTACGCGGGCGCCTCCGCCTTCTGCGTCGTGGTGCCCATGCCGGCGGACACCGCGCTCATGTCGGTGTTCGTGAAGGTGCGGGCCCACGCACTGGCGGGGTTCGTGCTGTACGCCGTGAGCGCGTTGGTCCAGTGGAACCGTCCGTCTCTGCCGAGGTAGGCGGATCCGGCGATGTCGCTGGTCAGACCGCCCTTCATCGTCGTGCTGCCCGCAGCGACGTACTGCGGCGGGGACGGGACGGTGTCGGCCTGCGCGGCGGCGGGCAGAGCGAGCGCGAGGACGGCGCCGGCGGCGAGAGCCGGGGTCATCCGCCGCCAGCGGGCTTTGCGATGTGCGGTGCGGTGCGGTTTCATGGTGATGCCCTTTCCTTTTCCTCTTCGAAGCGGAGGGTTGGGGTGTGTCCTTCCCGTTCCCCACGTCGCAAGCGCGGAACGGGAAGGCGCCCGCTCATGCGTTCACACGAGCGCGACGTCGGGGTTGGGCTCGATCGGGCCGCTCGGCGGGCCCGCAGGCGCCGTCTCGAGCACGAGCACGGACGGCATGCCGGTCGATGCCGGTGCCGGGAGCTGGACGGTGTGGCGGTCCAGCGGGGTGAAGGGCAGCTCCGCGCCGTCGGCCAGGGCGCGCACGGAGCGGAGGGCGATGCCGGCGGGTAGCGCGATGGTGACCAGACCGGACACCGGGATGCGGACGACGATCGCATGCACGACGCCTGCCGGTCCTCGTTCCGGGGTCCCCGTCCCGAGGGGCGCCGTGTAGAAGCCCCATCCGGGGTAGGCCCACCCGTCCGCGGGGCCGCTGTCGTGGACGGCCGCCCCGTTCGCCGCCATCCACGCGCCGACCTCGTCGGCCAGGGCGACCTCGACGGGGGCGAGGGAGCCGTCGCCGCGCGGCCCGAAGTTCAGCAGCAGGTTCCCGCCGAGGCTCACGGTCTGCGCGAGCTGCTCCACGACCTGCGCCGGGGTCTTGCGTCCGTGCTCGGCCCAGGCGGAGTCGTGGAAGCCCCAGCTGGCCTGCGTGAGCGTGGCGCAGGCCTCCCAGTCGTGCGCGGTCACGGACAGGTCCCAGGGTGCGGGGAGGCGCCGCTCGTAGCCGCTCTCGTAGTCGCCCATGAGGACGCCGTTCGAGTCGAAGTGCCGCGCCCCGCGATCGTCGGCGCGCAGGCGGCTGTTCACGATCGCCCCCGGGATCCGCTCCTTGAGCAGCCGCTCGATCTCGTGCGTCCAGCCGCCGTTCGCCTTGACCGACTCGTCCCAGGTGCCGTCGAACCAGAAGCCGCGCACGTAGGGATACCTCTCTGCGAGCTCGAGAAGCTGATCGGTCGCGAAGCGGAGGTAGCGCTCGAAGGCCTCGCGGTCCTCGTCGGACTCGAGGGCGGAGTGCCAGTCGGGGTGATGCCAGTCCAGCACCGAGTAGTAGAGGTGCGTGGAGAGTCCCTCGGCGCGATAGGCGTCGAGGATCTCGCCGAGCACATCCCGACCGGAGGGCGTGGCGGCGACGGAGAAGTCGGTGTAGGCGCTCGGCCACAGGCAGAAGCCGTCGTGGTGCTTGGTCGTGACGGTCATGTAGCGCGCGCCCATCCGCTTCGCCGTGCGCGCCCACTCACCGGGATCGAACCCCTCGAGGGTGAAGTCCGCGGTGAGCGCCGCCCAATCCTCGCGGCTCACGTCGGCGGACTGCATGAGGAACTCGGAGGCGAACTCGATCGTGCGCCCCCGCCAGGTGCCGGCGGGGAGCGCGTAGAGGCCCCAGTGCACGAACTGACCGAGCCGATCAGCGCGGAAGGCCCGCATCGTCGGGTCCTCGCGGCGCCCGAGGCCGTCCGCGCCGTACTGCAGCGGGATCACCGCGCCTCCCCTCTCGGACCGGGGAGCCCGGGATGACCGTCCCAGGGGACGAAGGTCGCGAGGTCGAACTCCGCGCGGCGGCCCGAGGCCCAGTCGACGCGGACGTGCGTGCGGTCGACATGGACGCGGACCCGGTCGCGCCAGCCCTGCGGATCGACGGCGCCGCCCCGCTCCAGCACGTGAAGCGTCACGACGACGGTGTCGCCGGTGCCGGTCCGGCCCCGCAGCGCGGGGGTCGCGGAGTGCGGTCCCATCGCGTTCGCGTCGCGGTAGGCGAACACCTGAGCGCGCTCCGGAGCCTCTCCCCCGGCAGCACCCGGTTCGGAGGCGTCCCAGCCGTGCAGCCCGATGACCGCGGCGAGCAGACCGTCGCGGCCCTGGGCCCATGCCCCGTCCTCGAAGACGCCGGCCGGGAGTCCGCGGTCGTCCGCGACCATCCAGCCCCCCTCGCGCATCGGCCACGGCCGATCGGTCTGCACGAGATGCGCGCGCACCTCCGCCGTGCCGTCGCCCGCGGTCACCGTCGTCACAGCCGTCCCCGGCAGGGCGCGGCGGTGCAGCTGGGGCACGTGGACGGATCCGGCGAGCTCTCCCTCGACCCGCATGGCGCGCAGCGCACTGCGCCGGCTGCCGGCTCCCTCGTCGTCGAGGAGCGCGAGATGGGAGTCGATCGCGTCCTCCCAGGCCGCTCCCGTCCCCGGCGCCGTGTGCGTCGAGTAGGCGAACTTCGCGTAGTGCGGGTCGTCGCGGTCCTCGTCCTCGCCGACGGGCAGCGTGGCGTGGTCCGACCCGTGGTTCGCCATCCGCACGATGCCGTCCTCCGCGGCGCGGAGCACCCAGCCGACGGGCTCGACGGGCACGGTGAACGCGCCGCGATCGGCGGGCAGCGCCTCCTCCACCGCGGTCCAGACGGATGCGGTCGCGGGCTGCGCGAGCCCGAGGAACCCGATTCCCGCCAGGTACGGGGATCCGAAGCCGCTGTAGTCCTGGCACATCGGCTCGAACGCGTCGTACCACCCGAGGGTCAGCGGCGCGTCGACGCCGACCCCGTGGGCGGTGAAGCGCGCGAGCGCGCCGGAGGCGAGCCGCCGGGTCTGCCCGGGGGTGAGCGCGCTCGCCCCCGACGCGTCCGCGCACCAGAAGGCGGCGAGCGCGGCCGTGCGGTAGGTCAGCGACCGGCCCTGATGAAGGAGCGAGCCGTCGGCGGCGACCATGTGCGCCTGCGACGCGGTGAAGTCGTGCAGCCGCTCGAGGTGCCGCTGCCCCTCGGGCGTGTGCACGGCATCGGTCATGCGGTACCAGGCCCACAGGTAGGGATGGATCGCCCAGGCGTTGTAGTAGTCGACCGCGTGCTCGGGGCCGTCGGTGTACCAGCCGTCGCCGAGGTACCAGCTCTCCACCCGGGCCACGTTGCGGTGCGTCTGCAGACCGCGCACGTCTTCGCCGACCGAGCGCAGGAACCCCTCTGCCATCGCGGGGAACAGCTGCCAGTTGTTCTGCCACACCTCGCAGCGGGCGTGATGACGCAGCCACTCCGCGATCTGGAGCTGCTCAGGACGCGTGAGCCCCGCCCACAGCCGATCCCGGCTGACGTGCAGGGAGAACGCGATGTTCGCGGCCTCGACGATCGAGTTCGTGATCCCGGTCAGCGGCAGCCGGCAGCTGACGCCCCGGGGCCACTCCTCCGCACCGCCGGGCCTGGTGCCGGCGAGGAGCGCCCGGGAGTAGTACTCCAGGTGCTCCTGGACCGCGGGTTCCGCGGGGTCGGCGGCGCCGGCGATCCGCGGGGCGGCGAGCAGGAACGACCGGCCGACGGCCTCCATCCCCTCGCGGCGGACCCCGTCGCCCGTGATGCGTCCCGGCAGGCGCGGCAGGGCGCCCTCCGCACTGGCGTGCCGGCGCACCTGGCCCAGCCAGTCGTCCGCCACCGCCTCCCAGCGCGCCCTGCCCCAGCCCGTGAACGGGGAGAGGACCGGATCCATCGCGATCGTCGTCGAGATGTCTTCCCTCACGGTTCCCACTCCTCTGTCGTCCTCTCCCGCGTCCACGGATCCTCTGCGTCTCAGGCGCTCGGGGACGGGCTGGCCGTCGCGCCGCTCAGCGCCTTCTGGAACTCGGAGCGGATGGTGTCGCCGCCCGCGCTCTTCCACGTGGAGATCGCGCTCTTCACATCGTTCAGCGAACCACGCCCGGCGATGAAGTTGGTCACCGCGTCCGAGACGGGCTTCGCGATCGTGAGGCCCTGCTTCGCGTTCGTCGGGCTGAACAGGCCCAGGGTCGGATCCGCGACGCCGATCGGCACGAGCTTCGCATACGCGTCGTGGAGCACCTTGATGGCGTCCGGGAACTGCGGCGAGTACAGCGTGTTCGGGCCCGCCGCGAGGTACTTCCACGGCACGGCGGTGTTCAGGGCCGCCGCGGGAGTCGGGATCGGGTTGCCCTTGTCGTCGCGGGTGTAGTCGGTGCCCTCGGCGCCGTAATTCATGAGGAGATACTCCTCGCTGCCGAACGGCGCCGCGAGGAAGTTCGCGACCTGCAGCACCTGCCTGATGTGGTCGGCGCTGCCCTTCTTCACCATCGTCCAGGCGAAGTCGATGTTGTCGAGCCAGACCGTGGCCTTGCCGCCCGTGGCGCTGAACGGGATGAACGGGACGACCTTGTTCGCGGGGTTCGCCGCGGGCACGGTCTGCTGATAGCCGCCCGGCTTGCCGAACGCCGGCAGCCCGTCGTAGATCTGCGCGACCTGGCCGGAGATGAACGCGTTCGACATCTGCGACTTCGTCCAGCCCTCGCTGCCGGGGGCGAAGCAGCCGGCTGCGTAGAGCTTCTGCACGAAGGACACCATCTCCAGGTACTCCGGCGTCTCGATGTCCTTCACCAGCTTGCCGTTCTTCATCGTCCAGTTGAACGGGACGTGGAAGATGTGCTCGAACGGGACGAGCCCGAACTTCGTGCTGCCGAGCGCCCAGCGGTTGGCGCCGGTGAGCTGCTTCGCGAGGGAGAGGTAGTCGTCCGCGTTCTTGATGGCCGACGTGTCCGTGACGCCCGCGGCCTCGAAGAACGTCTGGTTGATGAAACCGGATCCGCCGGTCATTCCGCGCGGGATCGGGATGCCGTAGAGCTTTCCGTTCTGCACCGCCGGCTTCCAGAACGCCTGCGGGATGTTGGCGAGGTTCGGGTAGTCCTTGGACTTGTCGCCTGCGAGGAACGGAGTGAGGTCCTGACAGGCCGACTCCAGGAAGCCGATGATGTCGGCGATCGCGGCGCCGTCGTTGAGCATGAGATCGGGCATGTCGCCACCCGCGATCACGGTGTTGAGCTTGGTGTCGTAGTCGTCGCTCGACACCGCGGTGATGTCGACCGTCCCGCCGAGGCGCTTGTCGATCTCCTGCCAGGCCGGATTCGACGCCATCGGGGTCGGCGGCGGCCCGAAGATGTTCGTGATCGCGGTGATCTTCTGCCCCTTCAGGAACGGCGCCGGCACCGAGCGGAAGGGCTTCGCCGGGTAGTTGAAGAAGGCCGCGGGGACGCCCTCCGCGGTCCCGGCGAGGTCGGGCGTGGCGCCGTTCAGCGGGATGTACTTCGGCAGCACGGAGGCCGAGGCGGCGGACGCGTTCAATGCGCCCTTCGTGCCGCAGCCGGCGAGCGAGCCCGCGGTGGCGACGCCGAGGACGCTGAGGGCGGCGAAGGACAGGAAGGTCCGCCGGTTCGTTTCGAGAGCCACGAGGGGCTCCTTTCTGTACGGGGTGGATCGATCGGGTGGAGCGGGCCTCAGCCCTTGACGGCGCCGGTGAGGACGCCCTTGGTGAAGTACTTCTGCAGGAACGGGTAGACGAGCAGGATCGGGATGACGCTGATCACGACGACGGCCATCTGGATCGCCTGGGACGGCGCGGAGATCTCGCCGACCGAGGCGGTGTCGAGCGGGGATCCCAGAAGCACGTACTGGCGCAGGATCATCGACAGCGGCCACATGTCGCTGTCGAGGTAGAGCATCGCGTTGAAGAACGCGTTCCAGTAGGCGACCGCGTAGAACAGGCCGACGACCGCGAGGACGCCCTTCGACAGCGGTAGCACGATCCTCACGAGGATGCGGAAGTCGCCGGCGCCGTCGATCCTCGCCGCTTCGAAGAGCTCCTGCGGAAGCCCCATGAAGAACGAGCGGACGACGACGAGGTTGAACGCCGAGATCAGCGTCGGTAGCACGAGCGCCGCATAGCTGCCGAGCAGGCCGAGCTGCTTGACCATGAGGAAGCTCGGGATGATGCCCGGCGTGAAGAGCATCGTGAACAGCGCCGTCAGCAGGATGAACCGGCCGAAGGCGAGATCGCGGCGGGAGAGCCCGTAGGCCATGCCGACCGTCGCGGCGAGCGAGCACAGCGTGCCGATCACGGTGATGAGCATGCTGCGCACGAGCGCAGCGGTGACGATGCCGCCCGAGAAGATGGTCTCGTAGGCCGCGAACGTCGGGTGCAGCGGGAAGAGCACCAGGCCGTTGGCGTTCGCGATGTCGGTGCTGTCCGAGAGGCTCGTCGAGATCACCGTGAGGAACGGGTAGATGGTCGCGATGCAGATGAGCACGACGACGAGTGCTTTGCCCGCGGTCCCGAGGCGGCTGGGCTTCTCCATCCAGGCGGGCCGCGCGGACTCGGTCCTGCGCCGCCCGCGTCGCGTGCGGGGCATGACGACCGCCCTGGTCGTGAGCTGAGCGTCACTTGCCACGGGAGTACACCCCTTCCTGGCCGAACAGATGCGCGACCTTGTTGGCGCCGAGCACGAGCGCGAGGCCCACGACGCCCTTCACGAGACCGACGGCGGCCGCCGGGCCCCACTGCCCGTTCTGGATGCCGTGGTAGTAGACCCAGGTGTCGAGCACCTCGCCCGCGCCCGCGCCGACGTTGTCGCGCTGCAGGACGATCTGCTCGAAGCCGACGGAGAGGATGCTGCCCAGGTTCAGGATGAGCAGCAGGATGATGACCGGCATGATCCCGGGGATCGTGATCGTCTTCATGCGCTGCCAGGGACCCGCGCCGTCCACGGCGGCCGCCTCGTACAGCTCCTGGTCGATGTTCATGAGGGCGGCGAGGAAGATGATCGTGCCCCAGCCGGCGTCCTTCCAGGCGGACTGGATCGACACCAGGAACGGGAAGAACCAGGGCGTGGTCATCGCCTCGAACGGCTGCAGGCCCATCGCCTGCATGAGATGCGGCACGACCCCGGTCGCACCGAGCACCTGTCCGAAGATCGACACGATGATGACCCAGCCGAGGAAGTGCGGCAGGTAGACGACGCTCTGCACGAACTTGCGGATCCGGTTCGACATGATGCTGTTCAGCAGCAGCGCCAGCACGATCGGGATCGGGAAGAACAGCACGAGCTGGAGACCCGTGATCACCAGCGTGTTGCGCAGCGCCTGCCAGAACGTGGGATCCCCGAAGATCTTCACGAAGTTGTCGAATCCGACCCATGCGCTGTCGATGAAGCCGAGGTAGGGCTGGTAGTCCTCGAACGCGATGATGTTGCCCGGCAGCGGCAGCCAGTGGAACACAACGAAGTACAGGAATCCCGGGGCGATGAGCAGGAGCATCACCCGGTCGCGCTTGATCCGTTCCCAGAGGCTGCGCTTGCGGTGCGCCGGCACGCCGTCCGTCGCGGCGGTGCGGCGGCGGCCCTTCGACGCGGGACGTGCGGGGTGCGCGGGGCGCATGTCCGCGGCGCCTTCGCCCGGAGTCGTCGTGCTCTGCACGAGCGGCTCGCTGTAACTGCTCATCTTCGACCTCGACCTGCGACGGGAAACTTCATCGTTGTCCGCAAGAGCTAGAAAGCGCTTGCTGTGCTGCGAACGTACCCGACGGGATCCGGGCTGTCAACGATCACGCGAGATTTCGTTGAAACGTTGATTTTCAGAGCATCGGATCCCGCAAGTTCCACAACCCTGGTGGACGCACGGCATAGTATGCGCTTACTATCTGGATGCAGAAAGAAAGGATCGCCGTGGATCACACCGCCCCGTCCTCCCGTCCTTCCGCCGTGATCGTCATGGCGGAGCAGTCGTTCCGGGAGGTCTTCTCCGAGACCGCGCTCGCCCGGCTGACCGCGGTCGTCGAGCTCGTGGGACCCCTGCCGATCACCGACCTCGACTCCCCCGCGAGCAGGGACGCCCTGCGCGCCGCGCGGGTCATGCTGACAGGCTGGGGAGCCCCCCGCATCGACGCCGCCGTGCTCGACGCCGCCCCGCGCCTGGAGACCGTCGTACACACCGCCGGCACGGTCAAGACCTTCCTCGACGCGGAGGCGTTCCGCCGCGGCATCCGGGTGAGCACGGCCGCGGCGGCGAACGCCACGCCCGTCGCGGAGTTCACGCTCGCCGCCATCGTGTTCGGCCTCAAGCGCGCGAGCCGGTTCGCCCACCAGCTGCGCACCACGCGACGTCATCGCTCCGTGGACGGCATGCCGCAGGTCGGCGCGAACGGCGTCACGATCGGCATCCTCGGCGCCTCCCGGGTGGGACGCGAGGTGATCCGGCTCGTCTCGCGCCTCGACGCCCGCATCCTCGTCTGCGATCCGTACCTGTCCGCCGCGGATGCCGCGCGGCTCGGCGTCGAAGCCGTCCCGCTCGACGAACTGTGCCGGCGCAGCGACGTCCTCACCCTCCACGCCCCGAGCACGCCGGACACGCGGCACATCATCGGAGCGGCGGAGCTGGCGCTGCTGCACGACGGCGCCGTCGTGGTGAACACCGCCCGCGGCGCCCTCATCGACACCGAGGCGCTCACCGCCGAGCTCGTCCGCGGCCGTCTGGACGCCTACCTGGATGTGACGGATCCCGAGCCGCTGCCGGGGGGCTCCCCCCTCTATGCGCTGCCGAACGTCGTGCTCACGCCGCACATCGCGGGCGCGCTGGGCAACGAGATCCACCGGCTGGGCGACTCGGCCGTGCGCGAGGTCGAGCAGTACGTTGGTCGAGGGATCCTCGCGCACGAACTCCGTGCCGACGAGCTGGCGTACACCGCCTGACCGGTGGAACGCGCGATGAGACGGAGCGGACCTCGGGTCCACGAACGGAGGCTGGGATGAGGGCGCAGGAGGACCGCTCGGGAGCGGGCTCGGGGCACACCGTGACGATGTCCGACGTCGCCGAACGGGCCGGCGTCTCCTCGGCGACGGTCTCCCGGGTGCTCAACGGCAACTACCCCGTGGCGCAAGCCACGCGGGACGCGGTGAACAGGGCGATCGACGACCTCGGCTACACCGCGAACGCGCACGCGCGGGCGCTCGCCAGCTCGGCCACGCACAGCGTCGGCATCATCGTCAACGACCTCGTCGACCCGTTCTTCTCCTACATCGTGCGCGGCGTGGAGCAGGAGGCATCGACCACCGGCCGGCTGTGCATCGTGGCGGCATCGCAGGGCGACGTCGATCGTGAGATCGAGCTCATCGATCGCATGATCAGCCAGCGCACCGACGCGGTGATCGTGGTGGGCGGCGGCTACGACGATCCGCGCGCCCGTCGCCGCATGGCGGAGCGCGCCCGCACGCTCGCCGGCATCGGCTCCACCCTCGTGCTCTGCGGCCGCCCCTCGGTCGGAGAGCAGGCGCCGACGAAGATCGTGGGCTACGACAACGAGGGCGGCGCCTTCGCGGTCACCCAGCACCTCATCGCCCAGGGGCATCGCCGGATCCTCTATCTCGGCGGCCCGGTCGGCCTGTCCACGAGCGTCGCGCGGCTCGCCGGCTTCCGTCATGCGATGCAGTCCCACGGCTTCGAGGTGCCGCCGGAGCTCGTGCACCAGGGCGCCTTCGGACGCCGGTTCGGGCACGCGGCGATGAGCGAGATCCTGGACGGGCAGCCCGACTTCACGGCCGTGTTCGCTGCGAACGACCTCGTCGCCGCCGGCGCCCTCGACGCGATGACCGCGCGCGGGATCCGCGTGCCCGAGGACATGTCCCTCGTGGGCTACGACGACATCCCGCAGTCCAGCGAGCTCACGCCGAAGCTCACCACCGTGCACGTCCCGCTCGAGGACATGGGCCGGGAGAGCGTCCGCCTGGCCCTCAGCCGCACCGACGACGCGTTCGGACGCCACGCCGACGGCGAGATCATCGTCGGCACCCGCCTCATCGTGCGGGACTCGGTCGCCGCTCCTCGCGCGACGCCGTGGCGTCCGGAGCGCTGAGGAGCGCGACGCGTCGACAAGCGCCGGAAGACGAAGAAGGCCGCCCGGATGGGCGGCCTTCTCTCTTCGTGCCCCCGACAGGAATCGAACCTGCGACCTACGGTACCGGAAACCGGCGCTCTATCCGCTGAGCTACGGAGGCGTACCGGACGAGCCTAGCATCGGATCCGCCTCCTCTCCGACCGTGGGGGATCCCGGTAGTGTCGCGAGGAGCCGACCGATCGATGAGGACCCGGTGAGCGCTTCCGTTCCCCCCTTCCCCCTGGCCGCCCGCCGTCGCCGCGGAGCCCCGTGTCCCCCGCGGAACGCCGGTCTACACCGCTTGGGGATGGGTGACCGCCTGGACGACGGTGGCGGCGGTCGTCGCCTCGGCCCTCATGATGTGGCTGATGACCGGGCCGATGCTCGACTACGTGCGACGTATCGTCGAGCTGAGCACCCTGTCCGCCACGGGAACGAGCGTGCCACCCGGCGTGATCCTCTCGATCCTGTCCGATGTGATGCCGGGTCTCATGACGGCGTCGCTGGTCGGCACTCTCCTGAGCTGGGCCCTCTACGCGCTCGCCATCGTCGCCGGGTACCGTGACTACGTCGAACTCGGCCGTCTCGGCTATCCGAAGCGCTTCCACTGGGCGTGGAGCTTCCTCTCCCCGGTGTATCCGATCGGCCGCGCCGTCGTCGTGCGCCGGCAGGCGGGGGCGGGCTCGGCCACGATGTGGATCGCCCTCGCGGCGACCGCGGCGAGCCTCCTGGTCAGCTTCGGCTGGACGTTCTGGCTCATGTTCGCGATGTTCGACGTCATGCGCGCGGGACTGGGCACGATCGCCTGACCGCCGAGCGCCCTCCGTCCCGCCGCGCGCCGGTCAGACGAGCGCGAGGACCAGCAGCACCACCGCGATCAGGGGGAACAGCCCCTGGACGCTCGCGGCGCGGGCCTTGGACCGATCGGAGAGGATCAGCACGAGGGCGGCCGCGAGCATCGACCCCGTGGCGGCCAGCATCAGCACGATGCCGACGGTGGCGGAGCCGGCCGCGGCGAGCACGATGCCGATCACCGCGATGACGGCGAGGAACAGGTTGTAGAAGCCCTGGTTGAACGCCAGCGGCCGGGTGATCTCCGCGTCCTCGGCGGAGGTGCCGAAGACGCGCCGCGTGGAGGGATGCGTCCAGCGCACCGACTCCAGCACGAAGATGTAGACGTGGACCAGGGCGGCGAGCCCCGCGAAGACGGATCCGATCAGCAGGAACATGGTGCGATTGTCCCGCACCCGGCGCCTCAGGCCCGCGCGACGCGGCGGTACGCGAGGTCGCGGATGTCGCGTCCCTTCGCGATGCCCTTGCGCTCGAACGCGGTCATCACCCGCCCGTCGAAGCGCTCGGCCCACTCCCCCTCGAAGGCGCGCTCGAACTCGGGCGCCTCGTCGAGCACCTCGCGCATCTGCAGGGCGTAGTCCTCCCAGTCCGTCGCGAGGCGCAGCAGCCCGCCGTCGCGGAGCGCGGCGCCCGCGGTGGCGCCGAAGCCGGGGCGCACGAGGCGGCGCTTCGTGTGCCGCTTCTTGTGCCACGGGTCGGGGAAGAAGATCCACGCCTCGTCGGCCGCGCCCGCGGGAAGGTACGTCGCGAGCACCTCCGGGGCGTTGGCCTCGATCAGCCGGAGATTGCGCACACCGTCGCGATCCGCATCGAGCATCGTCCGGGCGAGGCCGGCGCGGAACACCTCGACCGCGAGGAAGTCCCGCTCCGGATGCGCTGCGGCGGCGGAGACGATCGCGTGCCCCTGCCCCGAGCCGATCTCCACGGTCAGCGGGGCCTCGCGTCCGTACGCGGCGGCCGGATCGAGCCGCGCCTCGGGGTGCACCGAGGTCCAGGCGACGTCGCGGGGCACGTCCAGCACGTAGAACTCCGCGAGCTCGGCGAAGGCCCGCTCCTGCGCCTCGGACATGCGGCCGCTGCGGCGCACGAAGGAGACGGGCTCGTCGCGGAAGGTACGGGGTTCGGGCATCCCTCCAGGATATCCGCCGTCCCTCGCGTTCCCGGCTCTCCCGGCGCCCCGGGCCGACCGGCCGCTCATCGTCCTGCCCCCGGGGCGGCGGCGATCGGTTCCGTCACGAAGTCGATGAGCTCCTCCACGCGGCCCAGCAGCGACGGCTCCAGGTCGCGGTAGCTCGACACACGGGACAGGATGCGCTTCCAGGCGTGCGCGATGTCGGCCTGCGAGTCCGCGGGCCAGCCGAACGCGCGGCAGATCCCGGTCTTCCAGTCGGTGCCGCGCGGGATCTGCGGCCACGCGCGGATGCCCATCGCCGCCGGCGTGACGCACTGCCACACGTCGATATAGGGGTGACCGACGATGCGCAGGTGCGCACCGTGCGGTCCGCGCAGGATCTGCTCCACGATCCGAGTCTCCTTCGAGCCCGGGACGAGGTGGTCCACGAGCACGCCGTACCGGCGATCGCGCCGCGGCGGAGCCTCGGCGAGGAGTTCCTCGAGCAGGTCGACGCCCTGCAGGTACTCGACGACCACGCCTTCGACCCGCAGGTCGTCGCCCCACACCTTCTCGACGAGCTCGGCGTCGTGCCGGCCCTCGACGAGGATCCGGCTCGGCAGAGCGGTGCGCGCGCGGGAGTCCGCGACGGCGAACGATCCCGAGGCGGTCCGCCGGGAGCCGCCGCCCGAGGCCTTGGACGGATGCACGAGCCGCACCGGCTCGCCGTCGATCATGAAACCTGCGCCGAGAGGGAAGAGCCGCCGACGGCCCTTGTAGTCCTCGAGCTCGACCTGTCCCGACTCGATGCGCGTCACCGCCCCGCAGAACCCGTCGACGGCGACCTCGACCACGAGATCGCGTTCGGCGGGGACGTCCACGGCGACTTTGGCGCCGCGCTCCCGCCATCCGGCTGCGAGCACATCGGATCCGTACCTGTCGTCCATCGGCTTCAGCCTACCGAGCGGACGCCCCGGCCCCGATGAGCTCCGGTCCGCGGCAGGGGAAACACAGGAAGACACGCCCTAGACTCGCTCCCAGGGGCTTTCCGGGCCCCGGGAGGAGCGAAGATGCGGGCGCGCTGGGCTGTCGTCGTGGGTGTGATCCTGGGTGTGCTGGGCCTGTCGCTCGCCGTCTCCCCCGCATCCGCCGCACCTCGTGCGCCGCTGACGACCTCCGTCCCCGCCACCGCTCCGGTGACCCTGGGCTCGGACTTCGTCACGGACCTCGTGGGCGCGCTCGGATCCTCGGAGACCGAGGAGCTGAACGGCCGGCTCGAAGAGCTGAGCCGCACGCAGAACATCCAGCTCTTCGTCGTCTTCGTCGACACGTTCACGACCCCCGCCAACAGCCAGGAGTGGACCAACCAGGTCGCGATCGACAACGGCCTCGGCCAGCAGCAGTACCTCCTGGCCGTCGCGACGCAGTCGCGGCAGTTCTATCTTTCCGCCGACAAGGCCGGCCCGGTCCCGCTGTCGCGCGTCGACCAGATCTCGCAGTCGCTCGTGAACGACCTGCGCACGAAAGACTGGGCGGGCGCCGTCCGCACCGCCGCAGACGGGTTCTCCGGATCCGGCTCCTCGGACATCGGCGGCATCCTGCTCATCGTCCTCTGCGTGCTCGCGGTGATCGGGGCGATCATCGTCCTGGTCGTGATGCGCCGCCGTGCGGCGGCCCGCGTCAGGCGGGCGACACCGACCCCGACGGGCGATCCCCTCGATGCCATCAGCGATGAGGAGCTGACCCGCCGGGCCGGTCTGGCCCTCGTGCACACCGACGACGCCATCACCTCGTCGACCGAGGACCTCGGCTTCGCGACGGCCCAGTTCGGCGAGACCGCCACGAGCTCGTTCACCGAGGTGGTGAACAAGGCGAAGGCCAAGCTCGACGAGGCGTTCTCGCTCAAGCAGAAGCTCGACGACGAGATCCCCGACACCGATCAGCAGCGCCGCGACTGGCTTCTCCAGATCATCCGGCTGTGCGAGAGCGCCGACACCGCGCTGGACGCGAACGTCACCGCCTTCGACGAGCTCCGCAAGCTGGAGCAGGACGCCGAGCAGGCCCTGACCCAGCTGAAGGCCCATCGAGAGGCCGCGGCCGCCGCCGTCGCCGCCGCCCCCGCGGCCCTCCAGACGCTGTCGGCGGTCTACGACCCCACCGCCCTGCAGACCGTCGCGGGCAACCCCGCCGAAGCCGCGAGCCGGCTCGAGCTCGCCGACGCGAACATCGCCTCCGCCGGCGACCTCATCGCCCAGGGGAAGCACGGCGAGGCGGCCTTCGCGATCCGCACCGGCGAGGAGGGCGTGCTGCAGGCCGCCCAGCTGGCCGGCGCCATCACGACGCTGCAGGCCGACCTCGCGGCGGCCGAGGCGCAGTCTCAGGCGCTCATCGCGAACCTGGAACAGGATCTCGCGGGCGCCGCGGCGCTGCCGGCCTCCCCCGAGCTGAACGCCGCGGTCGCCGCGACGCGCACCGCCCTCGACCAGGCCCGCACCGACGCGACCGGCACCGGCCGTCGTCCGCAGGCGGTGCTGGAGTCGCTCACGGCGGCGAACTCGCGCATCGACAGCACGGTGGACGCGATCCGCAACGCCCAGCAGCAGGCCGAGCGCGCGCAGCAGGTGCTGGAGCAGACGCTCACCCAGGCCCGCGCCGAGATCTCGACGGCGAACAGCTACATCACGACCCACCGAGGCGCGATCGGCCCCGACGCCCGTACCAGGGCCGCGCAGGCGTCCGCCGAGTACGACCAGGCCGAGGCCGCCCGCGTCGCGGATCCGAACGCGGCGCTGCAGCACGCGCAGCGCGCGATCGCGCTCGCCCGCGAGGCCACGCAGCTCGCCGCGGGCTCCATCGACTCGTGGGGCTCGGGCGGCGGCGGAGGCGGCTGGAGCGGCGGAAACCGCAGCGGCATGGGCGACGCGATCCTCGGCGGCATCATCGGCGGCATCCTGTCCGGCGGAGGCGGAGGCAGGAGCAGCGGAGGCTGGGGCGGTGGAGGCGGCGGCTGGCGCTCCAGCGGCGGAGGCGGCGGATTCCGTCCCTCCAGCTTCGGAGGCGGCAGCCGCGGCGGATCGGGCGGTCGCTTCTGACAGCCGGATCCTGATCCCTTACACGTGCACGACCCATCGACCGGACATCTGGAAAGGACATCCCATGACCAAGCAGTCCATCTTCGGCCGCATCTCCACCCTGGTGAAGGCCAACGTCAACGCGCTCATCGATTCCGCGGAGGACCCGCAGAAGATGATCGATCAGCTGGTTCGCGACTACACCAACAACGTCGCGGACGCCGAGTCGGCCATCGCCGAGACCATCGGAAACCTGCGCCTCCTCGAGCGCGACCACCAGGAGGACGTGCAGTCCGCCGCGGAGTGGGGCAACAAGGCCCTCGCCGCCAGCCGCAAGGCCGACGAGCTGCGCGGGGCCGGCAACACCGCCGACGCCGACAAGTTCGACAACCTCGCCAAGGTCGCACTGCAGCGTCAGATCAGCTCCGAGCAGGAGGCGCGGACGGCCGAGCCGCAGATCGCGGCCCAGACCGAGATCGTCGACAAGCTCAAGACCGGCCTGAACGGCATGAAGGACAAGCTCGGCGAGCTCAAGAACAAGCGCAGCGAGCTGCTCGCCCGCGCCAAGGTCGCCGAGGCGCAGACCAAGGTGCAGGACGCGGTCTCGTCGATCAACGTGCTCGACCCGACCAGCGAGCTGGGGCGTTTCGAGGACAAGGTGCGCCGTCAGGAGGCCCTCGCCCAGGGCAAGGCGGAGCTTGCGGCGTCGAGCCTGGACGCGCAGTTCGAGAGCCTCGAGGACATCGGCCAGCTGACCGAGGTCGAAGCCCGCCTGGCGGAGCTGAAGGCCGGATCCACGAAGCCCCAGGAAGCCCTCGAGGGCTGAGATGACCCGCTTCCTCGTCGTCCCGCAGTGGCAGGGCTCCCCTGCCCCGCGGGCGATGCTGCTCACCGAGGGGGCCGCCGCCATCGCCGGCGACCTCCCCAGCGCGCGGACCACCGTGCTGGAGGTCCCGCTCGAGGCCGGAGACGCGGAGGGCACCGGCGTGCACAGGCTCAGCAGCCTGCGGCGCACCCGGGAGCTCATCGAGGAAGCGATCACGGCGCATGCCGAGCCCACGCTCGTGGTGGGCGGTGACTGCGGAGTCAGCGTGGCCGCGGTCGCCGCCCTCCCGGGCGCCCTGCACGACGTCGCGATCGTCTGGTTCGACGCGCACCCGGATCTGCACACCCCGGAGTCGTCGGTCTCCGGCGCCTATGCGGGGATGGCCCTGCGCGCCCTGCTCGGCCACGACTCGTTCCCGCTCGAGGGGCCGCCGGGCCTCAGCGCCGAGCGCACGGTGCTCGTCGGCGCGCGTTCGGAGGACGACGCGGAGACCGAGTACCTCGGCTCGTCGGAGATCGTGCGCATCGACGGGCTCGACGACGTCGAAGCGCTCGCCGAGGCGGTCGCCGCGACCGGCGCCGCGCGGGTGTACGTGCACATCGACGTCGACGTGCTGGATCCGTCGGAGCTCGCCGGCGTCTCCTCCGCCGTGCCCTTCGGCCTGCGCACGGCCGACGTCGTCGGCGCGGTGAAGGCGCTGCGCGAGCGGCTGCCGCTCGCCGGAGCGACCATCGCAGGCTTCGCCCCGCGCTCCCCCGGCGATGCCGTGCAGGACCTGGGCGCCATCCTGCGCCTGATCGGCGCCCTCGCGTGACGGCGGGCGACGCCGCCCGCATCGCCGCGATCGAGGCCGAGGCCGCCGAGATCCTGGAGCGCGGACGTCGGCAGGACCTGCGCCTGCCGACGGTGCTGCTGCGCTCGCCGGTCAGCCGGATCGGCTACGCCTGGGGAATGGCCGTGGGCTGGATCTGGGGCGGCCTGTGGAGCACCGGTCCCGTGGAACGACGCGAGGGCCTGTGGATCTTCCGGGGCATGCCCGCGTGGACCTTCGCGCGGGGCGGCGTCTGCGTGGCGGGCTGCTACCTGACCGGCGACCACGTGCCGGACGACCGGGTGCTGCGGCACGAAGCCGTGCACAAGCGGCAATGGCTGCGCTACGGCTTCCTCATGCCGTTCCTGTACCTGTTCGCGGGGCGGGATCCGCTGCGCAACCGCTTCGAGATCGAAGCCGGCCTGGAGGACGGGCACTACCTGCCGCGCCGGTGACCCGCGCCCCGGACACGGACCGCGGAGCCTTCCGACGCGCGCCGGGACGGGTGGACTCAGAGCAGGCCGAAGCGCTCCGGAGCGGTGATGCGCTCGGGAGCCATGCCGAGGCGCTCGGTGAGGTGCTCGGCGATGTCGGCCGTGCCGAGGAAGCCGCCGAGCAGCGTGACCGTGGTGTGATCCTCGGCCCCGTCGCAGAGCATCTCGTCGGCCCAGGCGATCGCAGCGCGCGATGCCGCCGCCCCCGGGGTGCAGCGGCGTCCGGTCCCGGGCGCACCGCTGCGCGTCGCACGCGGCAGCCAGGTGACCGTCATCCGGGGCGGGACCGAGACCGCGGAGATCGAGGCGGCATCGGGCACCTCGATGAACACGCGGCCGGTCGCGCACAGCGGCAGGGTGGCCAGCACCGCCTCCAGCTCGGCGAAGGAGGCCTCGTCGGCGACGACGAGGTGCTGGGCCTTCGACGAGCGGCGCTGGGCGCGGCGTCCTGCGCGCGCTGTGGTGCGGATCGCGGTGGTCATGATGCCTCCAGGATACCACCGGATGAAGGGTTGCCTAACCTACCCCCGCACGGCCCGAGGGCCGCTCACCGTGATCATCCGACGAGCGCGGTCCCCAGCGCCTCGAGCTCCGCCCTCGTCAGGCCGGATGCCAGCAGGTAGTCGGCGGCGGATCCGTGCTCGGCGTCGATGGTCTCGAGCAGCTCGCGCATGACCGGCGCCGGAGACTGGGTCGCCACGGCGATGGCGTCGTGCGCGATCGGCAGGCGCTCCTCCAGCCACTTGGCGATCGCCCGATTGCGCGACTCCGGCAGCTGCGACGCGGTCAGCGCGTAGTCCTCCACGATCGCATCGCGATCGGCGCCGACCGCGGCGAGCGCGAGTGCGACGCTCACGCCGGTGCGGTCCTTGCCGAGCGTGCAGTGGACCAGCGTGGACTCCCCCTCGGAGAGGATCCGGACGACCTGCACGATGCGATCCGCGCCGCCGGTGACGATGTGGCGGTACAGCCCGGTCAGGCTCACGTCGCCGAGGAGGAAGGAGGCCACCGAACCCGAGAAGAGCGGCACGCGGTCGATCCGCAGTCCCGGCAGCGCACACGGCTCGGCGCCGACCTCGCTGTCGTCGCGGAGGTCGATGACCCGCGCGACCCGGGCGGCGAGGAACTCCTCCGCCTCCGCGCCGGCGTGCGCGAGGTTGCCGGAGCGGAACAGCACGCCCTCCCGGACGCGCGAGGAGCCGACGGGGATGCCTCCGACGTCGCGCAGGTTCGTGATCCCCGGCACCGTCAGGACCGTCATCCGCGCACCTCGGCTCCTTGCATCCGGATCATGGCTCCAGCCTAGGGTGTGCCCACCGGCGCCTGGGTCGCCCGCAGGACGCGTGCACGGTCGGGTGCGGAGTCCTCTCGGGATCGATATGTCCACTCATGGACGCCACTTCATTGGGAAAGAGCCAGCCCTGGACGGCAACAGTTGATCATATTGATCTCGCGAGTCGCGTCGGCAGCGCGACGGGAGCACAATGAAGGCGTGTCCTCCCTCGCATCAGAAGAGACCTCCGAGTTCTCCTTCCTCGCCGGTCAGGCCCGCGCCCTGGACGTCGAGGTGCCGCCCGTGCGTCGCGTGTCGCTGCCCCTCCCGGACGGCCGCACGCTGAGCGCGCTGCGCTACGGCGACGACCCCGTCGAGGTCACCCTACTGCACGGCGCGGGACTGAACGCGCACACCTGGGACACCACCGTGCTCGCGCTCGGCCGCCCTGCCCTCTCGATCGACCTCGCCGGGCACGGCGACTCCTCGTGGCGCGAGGACGCCGACTACACCGGGCGGACGCTCGCCGCCGATGTCATCGAGGCGCTGCGCATCTGGACCGACCGACCGCAGGTGCTGGTCGGTCAGTCGCTCGGCGGCCTCACGGCCGCGGCCGTCGCCGCACACGCCCCGGAGCTCGTGCGGGATCTCATCGTCATCGACATCACGCCGGGTGTCGATCAGAGCGTCGGTCCCGCCGCGCTCCGGGAGTTCTACCGTGTGGTCGACGGCGCCTCCCGCGACGAGCTCGTCGACCGCGCCCAGCAGTTCGGGTTCGGCGGCTCCCGGGACGACACCGCCCGCGGCGTGTTCCTCAACACGCGGGTGCGCCCCGACGGCCGCGTGGAGTGGAAGCACCACTTCGCGCACATCGCCGCGCAGCTGCTGACGGCGGCTCCCTCCGACGCCGCCTCGCCCGCCGCCACGACGGGCATCCTCGGCGAGCACGGCTGGTCGGATCTCGGGGCAGCCACCGCACCGATCGCTCTGGTGCGCGCTTCGCACGGCTTCGTCTCGGAGGATGCCGAGACCGAGTTCCGCACCCGGGTGCCCTCCGCGCAGGTACTGCACCTCGACGGCAGCCACAACCTGCAGGAGACCGCCCCCGCGGCTCTCGCCGACATCATCCGCACCGCCGTCGACGCCCGTCCCTGAACGGTTTGTGACGCCGCGTTCCGCACCCGCGTCGACGAGGCACAGGCCCCGCCTAGGCTCGACCGCACAGCACCCACCGCACCACACAGCCCCCGCCCGAGAGGATCCCCTCATGCACCGCACCCGCGCTGCTCTCACCCCGCGCCGCCGCACCGTCGGCGCCGTGCTCGCCGGCCTCACCGCGGCCGCCCTGCTGCTCACCGCCTGCTCCGGATCCGCCTCGCCCTCGAAGAGCGGTGCGACCGGCGCCGCGGATGAGAACGCCACTCTCACCGTGGGTCTCGTGCTCGAGCCGTCGAGCCTCGACCTTCGGCACACCGCCGGGGCGGCGCTCGAGCAGGTGCTCGTCGACAACATCTACGAAGGCCTGGTCACCCGCACGCAGGACAACAAGATCGTCGACCGCCTCGCGAAGAGCCACGAGATCTCCGCGGACGGACTCACCTACACGTTCGTGCTGAACGACGGCATCACCTTCCACGACGGCGCGAAGCTCACTTCCGCAGACGTCGTCTCCTCGCTGCAGACGGCGAAGGACGACCCGACCGTGCAGGGTCACGCCGACCTCGCCGGCGTCGCATCGATCACCGCGACCGATGACAAGACGGTCACCATCACGCTCACCCAGCCGAGCCAGAACTTCCTGTTCAGCCTCACGGGCACCGCGGGTCTGGTGTTCCAGAAGGGCGACACCACCGACCTGCAGGCCGCGGAGAACGGCACCGGGCCGTTCACGCTCACCCAGTGGAAGAAGGGCGACTCGCTCACCTTCGCCCGCAACGACCAGTACTGGGGCACGAAGGCGGGTGTGAAGAGCATCGTGTTCGACTACATCCCCGACTTCACCGCGGGGGTCAACGCCGCGCAGAGCGGCACCCTGGACGTGCTCACCGCCGTCGACGCGAACCTCGCCCCGCAGCTGGAGAAGAAGTTCACCCTCACCAAGGGCCGCACCACCGACAAGGGGACGCTCGCGTTCAACAACGCGAAGGCGCCGCTCGACGATCAGCGCGTGCGCGAGGCGCTGCGCCTCGCGATCGACCACAAGGCGATCATCGAGGCCCGCGGCATCGGCACGACGCTGTACGGCCCGATCCCCCAGCTCGACCCCGGCTACCAGGATCTCTCCGGCACCGCGCCGTACGACCCGGACAAGGCGAAGGCGCTGCTGAAGGAGGCCGGCCAGGAGAACCTCGCCCTCACCCTCACGATCCCGTCGTTCTACGGATCCACTGTCCCGCAGCTGCTCACCAGCGACTTCAAGAAGATCGGCGTCAAGCTCACGGTGAACTCGGTCGAGTTCCCCGCCTGGCTCGACTCGGTGTACACGAAGCACGACTACGACCTCAGCTTCGTGCTGCACGTCGAGCCGCGCGACTTCGGCAACTTCGCCAACCCCGACTACTACTTCGGCTACGACAACCCCGAGGTGCAGAAGCTGTACGCGCAGTCGCAGACCGAGCTCGACGCGAAGAAGTCGGCGCAGCTGCTCTCCCAGGCGGCCGAGATCGTCGCGAAGGACGCCGCCGCCGACTGGCTGTACGAGGACGAGACCCTGACCGCGGTGCGCCCCGGGGTGCACGGCTTCCCGAAGGAGTCGAT
Source organism: Microbacterium sp. MMO-35 (assembly GCF_037147555.1). Lineage (NCBI taxonomy): Bacteria > Bacillati > Actinomycetota > Actinomycetes > Micrococcales > Microbacteriaceae > Microbacterium > Microbacterium sp. MMO-35. The sequence continues at coordinate 216,377 of NZ_JBBCVH010000004.1, read as the reverse complement.
CAACTCGCGGCTGGATCTGCGCGGCGTGACCGTCACGAAGTAACCTCGGCCCTGTGCTCCGCTACGCGCTCACCCGGGGAGCCCTGCTCATCGTGGGGCTCCTCGTCGCGAGCGTGCTGATCTTCCTCGCGCTGCGGGTGTTCCCCGGCGACGTGGCGCAGCTGCTCGCCGGGGACAAGGCCACGCCGGCGCAGGTCGAGGCGATCCGTCAGGGACTCGGTCTGGATCAGCCCCTGGCGCTGCAGTATCTGGGCTGGATCGGCGGGGTGCTGCGCGGCGATCTCGGCACGTCGCAGCTCAACGGCGCCTCCGTCGCCGCCGAGCTCGCGCAGAAGGCGCAGGTGACTGTGCCGCTCGCCGCGCTCGCGCTGATCATCGCCCTGCTCATCGCTGTGCCTTCGGGCATCGGATCCGCGATGCTGCGCGGCCGGGCCGCCGGCACCGCGCTGAACGTCGCGGCGCAGGCCGTCGCCGCGGTGCCGGTCGTCTGGGCCGGCATGATGCTCGTCGTGGTGTTCGCGGTCTGGCTGGGCTGGCTGCCCGCCCAGGGCTTCCCGCGGGACGGCTGGGCGGATCCCGGCGCGGCGTTCCAGGCGCTCCTCCTGCCGGCGCTCACCATCGGCGTCGTCGAGGGCGCCCTGCTGCTGCGCTTCGTGCGCAGCGCGACGCTGCAGGCCGCCTCGCAGGACTTCGTGCGCACGGCGGCGGCGAAGGGCCTCACCCGCAACCGTGCCCTGCTGCTGCACGGGCTGCCCGCCGTCGGGCTCTCCGTCATCACCGTGCTCGGCATCCAGGTCGCGGGCATCATCGTCGGCTCGGTCGTCGTGGAGCAGCTGTTCACCCTGCCGGGCATCGGGCGCATGCTCGTCGCGGACGTCGGCACACGCGACCTCGTGAAGGTGCAGGGCGAGCTGCTGGTGCTGACCGGCATGGTGCTGATCATCGGCTTCGTGGTCGACCTGGTGCACCGCGCCCTCGACCCGAGGCAGCGGGAGGCCGACGAATGACCGCGCTGCGACGGCTCTGCTCCTCTGCCGCGGGACTGTTCGGTCTGATCGTGGTGGTGCTCATCCTCGTCACGGCCCTGGTGTCGCTGTTCTGGACGCCGTTCGACCCCCGCGCGACGGATGTCACGTCCCGCTGGCTGCCGCCCGGCTGGCCGCATCTGCTCGGCACCGATCTGACCGGGCGCGACATCCTGAGCCTGCTCATGGCGGGCGCGCGCACGACCGTGCTCGTCTCGGCCGGGGCGGGCCTGGTGGCCACCCTGATCGGCATCGCGCTCGGCGCGCTGGGCGCCCTCACGGCGCGCTGGGTGCGCGAGACGGTCGCCGTGTTCGTCGACATCCTCATCGCCTTCCCCGTGCTGATCATCGCGATGCTCATCTCCACGGTGCAGGGAGGCTCCCTGTGGGTCGTCGTATGGGCGGTCGGGATCGGATTCGGCGTCAACGTCGCCCGGGTGACCCGTCCGGAGCTGCGTCGCGTGCAGCACAGCGATTTCGTCGTCGCCGGACGGGCCTCCGGGCTGACCCCCGCGCAGAACCTCGTGCAGCACCTGCTGCCCAACGTCGCACCGGTGTTCATCGTGCAGCTGAGCTGGGCGATGGCGACCGCCGTGCTCGCCGAGGCCGGGCTCTCCTACCTCGGATTCGGCGCCTCCGTCGTGGATCCGTCCTGGGGGATCCTGCTGGCCGACCTGCAGCGCTACATCCAGGTGCATCCGCTCTCGGTCGTGTGGCCCGGTCTCACGATCACGGTCACGGTGCTCGCCTTCAACCTGCTCGGCGACGCCCTGCGCGACGCCACGGATCCGACCCTGCGCACGGGGAAGCGGTCGGCCCGGCAGGGACGTCGCGGCCCCGCACCGCTCCCGGAGGTGACCGCATGAGCCTGGAGGTGACCGACCTGGTCGTCGAGATCGACGGCCGCCGGGTCGTCGACGGGGTGTCCTTCGCCGTTCCCGACGGCGCCCGCGTGGGGCTCATCGGCGAGTCCGGGTCGGGCAAGTCGCTCACCGCCCTCGCCGTCATGGGACTGCTTCCCGACGGCGCCACCGCATCCGGCAGCGTGCGCTGGAACGGCCGCGAGATCCTGGGGATGCCGGACCGCGAGCTCGCGGGCATCCGCGGCGACGAGATCGGGATGGTGTTCCAGGAGCCGCGCACCGCCCTCAACCCGATCCGCACGATCGGCCGTCAGATCGCGGAGACGATCCGGATCCACGAGCGGGTCGACCGGCGCGCGGCCCGCGCCCGCGCCGTCGCCGAGGCCGCGCGCGTCGCGCTGCCCGACCCCGAGCGGATCATCGACCGCTACCCGCACCAGCTCAGCGGCGGTCAGCGCCAGCGGGCGGCGGTCGCGATCGCGCTCGCGGCCCGTCCGCGGCTGCTCATCGCCGACGAGCCCACCACCGCCCTGGACGTCACGATCCAGGCGGGGGTGCTGCGGCTGCTGCTGTCGCTCGTGGAGTCGGACGGCATGTCGCTGGTGTTCATCACGCACGATCTCGCGGTGCTGGCCCAGGTCACGACGCACGCGGTCGTGCTCGCACACGGCCGCGTGGTCGAGTCCGGGCCCCTCGAGGCGCTGCTCACCGCGCCGACCTCGCCGATCACGCAAGGGCTGCTGCGCGACGCCACTGCCACGCTGTGGCGCGGCGAGGAGGAGGCATGAGCGACGTGACGACGAACTCCGACGAGGCCTCCGCCCCGCCGCTGATCCGCGCCCGCGGGCTGCGCCGGGAGTATCTGGCCGCACGGAAGGAGCCGTTCGCCCGGCGCACACGCACGGTCGCGCTCGACGATGTCGACCTCGACGTCGCCGCGGGCCGCGCGCTCGGCATCATCGGCGAGTCCGGATCCGGCAAGTCCACGCTGATCCGGCTGCTGCTCGGCCTCGACCGGCCCACCGCGGGCACCGTGAGCGTCGGCGGCCGCCCGGTCGAGGCCTCGGCCTCGGCGCGGGCGCTGCACTGGCTGCGCCGCGAGACCGGGCTGGTGTTCCAGGATCCCTATGCATCGCTGGATCCGCGGCAGTCGGTGGGCCGCATCGTGTCCGAGCCGCTGCGCGCGCTCGGCATCGCGGGCGATCATCGCGCGCGCGTCGCCGAGGTGCTCGGGCGCGTGGGGCTGGACCCGGCGATGGCCGACCGCTACCCGCACGAGTTCTCCGGCGGCCAGCGTCAGCGCGTCGCCCTGGCCCGCGCGATCGCGCACCGGCCGCGCATCCTCGTCGGCGACGAGCCCATGTCGGCGCTCGACGTCACCGTGCGCGCGCAGATCCTCGATCTGCTCCGCGAGCTGAGCACGGACGGCATGACGCTGGTGCTCGTCTCCCACGACATCGGCGTGGTGCAGAACCTGTGCGACGACGTCGCCGTGATGACCGAGGGCCGCATCGTCGAGCACGGGCCGACCGCGCAGGTGCTGCACCACCCGGCGCACGCGTACACCCAGCGGCTGCTCGCGGCGATCCCGGTCATCCCCGGGCGCTGAGCCGGGCGGACCGGAGCGCGGTCATCCCGCCGCGGCCCGCAGCGCCGCGGCGACGTGCAGGGCCGTGCTGGGGAACACACGCACCGAGACGTCCGTAGCCTTCACGAGCAGTTCGATCTCGGTGCAGCCCAGGACGATCCCCTCAGCACCCCGGCCCACGAGGTCCGCGATGACCTCCCGATAGCGATGCCGCGACTGCTCGAGGACCACGCCCTGAACGAGTTCGTCGTAGATGATCCGGTGCACGTCGCGACGGCCCTCCGCATCGGGGACGAGCACGTCGAAGCCGTGCTGGGCCAGCCGGTCACGATAGAACGGCTGCTCCATCGTGAAAGCGGTGCCGAGCAGGCCGATCGTACGGATGCCGCCGGCTCCCGCGATCGCCGTGGCCACGACGTCGGCGATGTGCAGGAAGGGCACGCCGAGCGCCGCCTCGATCTCGTCGGCGACGATGTGCATCGTGTTCGTGCAGAGCACGACGAGCTCCGCCCCTGCCTGTTCCAGTCGGACGGCGTGCGCTGCGAGGATTCGCCCCGCCGCTTCCCAGTCCCCCTCGGCCTGGAGCGCTTCGATCTCGGCGAAGTCGAGGGAGTCGAGCAGAATCGGAGCGGAGTGATATCCCCCGTGTTCCGCCCTCACCTGCTCGTTGGCCAGGCGGTACCACTCCAGGGAAGACTCCCAGCTCATGCCGCCGAGAACGCCGATCGTCTTCACTCCGGGTTCCCTGCGGCGTCGTCCCCCGTGCGCGGCAGCGATTTCTGCAGGAACAGCACGTCCAGGGAGCGGCCGAACTTGACGCCGACGTTCTTCAGGTGCCCGGCGTCCACGAAGCCGTAGCGGCGGTGCAGGGCGATGGACGCTCCGGCCGCCGTGGGCTCGATCACCGCGATGAGTTCGCGGAGTCCGGCCGCGGCGCTCGCGTCCAGCAGCGCCTCGAGCAGGGCCTTGCCGAGCCCGCGCCCCGCCGCCTCGGGGCTCAGGTAGATCGTGTTCTCGGCGCTGAACCGATAGGCCGACTTCGCGCGCCAGTGCTGCGCGTATGCGAAGCCGAGCACCGTGCCGTCCGCGTCCTCGGCGGTGAGGAACGGCAACCCGGTTTCCGCGAGCAGCTCGTGCTTGTGCTCCCAGACCGCCTGCTCCGTCTCCTCCTCGTCGAAGGTCACGGTGCTGGTGCGCACGTAGTGGTTGTAGATGTCGCGGATCGCGGCGAGATCGTCGGATCGGGTGGGCCGGATCCGGACCCCCTGACCCCCCTCGGCGGACGACGCGGTCCCGGTGTCGCTCATGCGATCCTCCAGTCGACGGGCGCGGCGCCCTGCTCCTCGAGCAGCGCATTCGCACGGGAGAACGGACGGGATCCGAAGAAGCCACGGCTCGCCGACAGCGGCGACGGGTGGGCCGAGGAGATCACCGGCGTGTCGCCGAGCATCGGGCGCAGCCCCTCGGCGTCCCTCCCCCAGAGCACCGCGACGAGCGGCGCGTCCCGGGCGACGAGCGCGCGGATCGCGAGCTCGGTGACCTTCTCCCACCCCCAGCCGCGATGCGATGCGGGCGCGCCCGGTCGCACCGTGAGCACCCGGTTCAGCAGCAGCACGCCCTGATCGCTCCAGCTCGACAGGTCGCCGTGCGCGGCGGGCGGGATCCCGAGATCGCTCTCCAGCTCGCGGTAGATGTTGCCGAGACTGCGCGGCAGCGGCCGCACCTCGCGATCAACGGCGAAGGACAGGCCGATCGGATGCCCCGGCGTCGGATAGGGATCCTGGCCGACGATGAGCACCTTCACGTCGGCGAGCGGCCGAGAGAAGGCGCGCAGCACATTCGCTCCGGCGGGGAGATAGCCGCGGCCCGCGGCGGTCTCGGCGCGCAGCCGGTCGCCGAGCTCCGCCACCAGCGGGGCGACCGGATCCAGTGCCTTCGCCCAGCCCGGATCGAGCTGTCCCTCGGCCGCGAGCGCGGCCAGCGACTTCGGCATCAGCGTGCGGCCCGGTCGCTCGAGACGGTCACGCCGTCGGATCCGGCGAAGACCCGCCACACGCTGCCCGCACCGGCGATGCGCAGCCCCTCGGCGTCCGCGATGAGGGCGGTGCTCTCATCGATGCCGACGCCGCCGTCCACGGCCCCGGACTCGGCCGCCGCGATGAGGCGGGTGAGCGTGCCCCACTGGGCGACGTGCACGTCGACCGAGACGTCGACGAGGCCGATGCCGGGCACAACGGTGACCTCGTCGAGGTCCTCCGCGGTCTCCTCGGGCGCGACGGCGACGCCGCCGATCCGCCAGCCGCCGAGGATCGCATGCTCGGCGGCGATCATCGCGCCCGCCGAGAAGCCCAGGTACGGGACTCCGCCCTGCACCGCGGCGCGGATGACGTCGTAGCCGCCCTCCAGCGCCGCATGGTAGGCGGGGGTGAGTCCGCCGCCGATGACGATGCCGTCAGCGCCGGCGAAGACGCCCGGATCGACGAGGTCGCTCTCCCCCACGGCGACGACCTTCGCGTCGACGGGGATCGCGCCGTCGTCCGTGAGCGCGTCGACGAGGTCGCCGGCGTGCTTCGCCGACGCGTCCTCGCGCACCGTCACCACCACGACCGACGGCCGCTGCCGCCCGTCCGCGGCGGCGAGGGCGACGACCTCCGCCGTGAACGCGGCGAAAGCGGCGCGGCCGAACCCGCCGCCGACCAGGTGCACCCCCACGGTCAGTCCTCCCCGCGCGGACGCAGCGGACCGCGCGCGAGCAGGTGCGCCGCGGCCTGCGCCACGGGCCGGATCACGACGAGATCGAGATTCACGTGGCCCGGCGCGTTGAGCGCGTACGCGATCACATCGGCCACGTCCTCGGCCAGAAGCGGAGCCTCGACGCCCGCGTAAACGGCCTCGGCGGCGACCGCATCGCCGCCGAGACGGCGCAGCGCGAACTCCTCGGTGCGCACGAGACCCGGCGCGATCTCGGTCACCCGGATCGGCTCGCCGCTGAGCTCCTGGCGCAGCACCTGCGGGATCATCGCCTCGGCGGCCTTGGCGGCGTTGTACCCCGCTCCGCCGGGGTACGCCTGACGCGCCGCGGTCGAAGTCAGGAACAGCAGATCGGCATGACCGCCGCTGCCCGCCGCCGCCCGCAGCTGCGGCAGCAGGGCCGCGGTGAGCTGCTGCACCGCGAGCACGTTCGCCTCGAACATCCAGCGCCAGGTCGAGGCGGAGCCGTCCTCCACGCGGTCCGTGCCGCGGGCGCCGCCGGCGACGTGCACGACGGCGTGCACGGGTCCCGTCTCGGCCAGGTGCGCGGCCAGTCCGGCGATCTGCTCCGGGTCGGTGAGGTCGGCGGCGTAGGCGGTGGATCCGGTCTCCGCGGCCAGCGCCTGCAGGCGGTCCTCGCGACGGGCGACGCCGACGACGTCCCAGCCACCGGCCCGGAGGGCCCGCACCGTCGCCTCGCCGATCCCGGTGCTCGCCCCGGTCACGACTGCTCGTCGGCGTTCTCCTGCCGCAGGAATGCTGGTGGTCATGCGACCACGCTACGGGATCCCCCTGTTACGTCACATTTCCCGCGCCTTGTTGACAGGTGCCCGCGGTTCGTACTCTCGATGCAATGCCGCGGCCCCCGAGCCCGTCGACGGGAGCGGCCCACCTACCCTGCGACGCGGTTCGGTGTCGCTCACCCCCAAGGAGACATCATGACCGCTGCCGAGAACTGGCGTTTCGAGACCAAGCAGATCCACTCGGGCGCCGCGCCCGACCCGGTCACCAAGGCCCGGGCGACGCCGATCTACCAGACCACGTCGTACGTCTTCGACAACGCCGACCACGCGGCGAACCTCTTCGCGCTCGCCGAGTTCGGCAACATCTACACCCGGATCCAGAACCCCACCCAGGACGTGCTCGAGCAGCGCCTCGCCGCGCTCGAGGGCGGCACCGGTGCGCTCGTGCTCTCCAGCGGGCAGGCGGCCTCGACGTTCGCGATCCTCAACATCGCCCAGGCCGGCGACCACTTCGTGTCGAGCTCGTCGATCTACGGCGGCACCTACAACCTCTTCAAGTACACGCTCGCCAAGCTCGGCATCGAGGTCACGTTCGTCGAGAACCAGGACGACATCGACGAGTGGCGCCGCGCCGTCCGCCCGAACACGAAGCTGTTCTTCGCGGAGACCATCGGCAACCCGCAGATCAACGTGCTCGACATCCGCGGCGTGGCCGACGCCGCGCACGAGGCCGGCGTGCCCCTCATCGTCGACAACACGATCGCGACCCCGTACCTGATCCGCCCGTTCGAGCACGGCGCCGACATCGTCGTGCACTCCGTCACCAAGTTCCTCGGCGGCCACGGCACCACCATCGGCGGCGCGATCATCGACGGCGGGAAGTTCGCCTGGTCGCAGAACGTGGAGAAGTTCCCGGGCCTCACCGAGCCCGACCCCTCCTACCACGGCGCCAGCTACACCACCGCGGTCGGCGACGCCCTCGCCTACGTCATCAAGGCGCGCGTGCAGCTGCTCCGCGACCTCGGCTCCGCGATCGCGCCGCAGAGCGCCTGGAACCTCATCCAGGGCATCGAGACGCTGTCCCTGCGCATCGAGCGCCACGTGCAGAACGCCCAGGAGATCGCCGAGTGGCTCGACGCCCGCGACGACGTCGCCAGCGTCAACTACTCGGGCCTGCCCACCTCGCCCTGGTACGCCGCGGCGAACACCTACGCGCCGAAGGGCGTGGGCGCCGTGCTCTCGTTCGAGCTGAAGGGCGGCGTGGACGCCGGCCGCGAGTTCGTGAACAGCCTCACCCTGTTCAGCCACCTCGCCAACATCGGCGACGTGCGCTCGCTGGTCATCCACCCCGCCTCCACCACGCACGCCCAGCTCACCCCGGAGCAGCAGCTCACCACGGGCGTCACGCCGGGCCTGGTGCGCCTGTCGGTCGGCCTCGAGAACATCGAGGACCTCAAGGCGGACCTCGACCAGGCCCTCGCCGCCGCGCGCAAGGTCTCCGAGGCCGCGCGCGCCTGACGACTCCTCCTCAGAGACGGGAGCGCCCCGGGTCTTCGGATCCGGGGCGCTCCCGTCTTCGTGAGCGTGCGCCTGGTGTCGACGCCCCCTCCATCGCCGCGTTTCCCTCCCCCTGTCGCCTTTCCCTCCCCTGGTTCGCGTCGCTGAGGGGAGGGAAAGAAGCTGCGGGGAGGGAAACAGGGGCTCGGGGGGCAAGGGGCGGGGACGGACGGGTGTCGCTCCGCACACGGCTGCAGCCGGGCCGGCTCTCCACCGGGTTCGTGAACGACGTCCCCTGAGCTGTGCCGCCCACGCACGATCGCATGATGACGAACCCTCTCGGGATCTCCGACGCCCGCGCGCTCCTGCGCACTCGTGCGCAGCTGCGTTCGGCCGGGACGAGCGAACGCGCGATCGACGCGGCCCTCGCGGCGGGCGAGCTGCTGCGGCTGCGACGCGATCGATATGTCGATGCAGCCGCGTACGAGGCGCTGTGGAGCGAAGGCCGCCACCTCGTCCAGACCGTCGCCGCTGCGAAGAACCTGGACGATCACAGCGCAGTGTTCTGGGGTCCGTCCGCCGCCGTGCTGCACGGCTTGCCGCTCTACCGCCTCCGCCCGGCGAGCGTGCACACGGTGATCCTCGGCGGCCACCACGGCCGCGTACGGGCCGGCGTCCGGCAGCACGAGGTGTCTCTCGGCGTCGGAGACGTGATCGACATCGACGGGATCCTGTGCACCTCGCTGGACCGCACGATCCTGGACCTCGCCTGCACGGTCCCGGCCGAGGCGGCCGTGTGCGCCGCCGACGCCGCGCAGCGCCGCGAGACGGTCGTGGGGAACGAGTCCCCGCGGATCGCGCCGCACTCTGGCACGCGCGCCTGGCCGACCGCGCCGCAGCGAGCCGGGCGTGGGGCATCCGGGGCGCTCGCGAACTGCTCGCGTTCGCCGACGGCCGCGCGCAGCTGCCCGGAGAGAGCGTCAGCAGGCTGCAGCTGCATCGTCTCGGGTTTCGCGGTCTGCTCCTCCAGGTGCCGGTCACCGGTGCGGACGGCGATCGATACTGGCTGGATTTCGGATTTCCGCGTGCGAAGGTGTTCGGAGAGTTCGACGGCCGGGGCAAGTACCTCGACGATGATCTTCGCGAGGGGCGTGCCGCGGAAGAGGTCGTCCTCGATGAGAAGCGGCGTGAAGATGACGTGCGCGGCGTGACCGGCTGGCGCTTCGCGCGCTGGGACAGCACGCACATCGGCACTGCGGAGATCCTGGGCCGACGCCTCGCCCGCTTCGGCGTGCGCCCGCCGGGATGAGTCGCGCTCACTCTCCCGCTCCTGCGCCACGCCTGGGTTCGCATGTGCCGCGCTCGGGCACCTATTCTGCCGGGTGCAGGATCGTGTTTCCCTCCCTCGGCCGCCTTTCCCTCGCCTGATTTGCGCTGCTCCGGGGAGGGAAAGGCGACGGAGGGAGGGAAACACGAATGAGGCGAGGACACGGGGCAGGCGCCGACGCAACAAGCCCGCATCGCGATCCCCGCACCGCGACAACCGCACCGCGATCCCCGCGACGCACGAGGATCCGTAACCTTCCGCGCTCTGCCGCCCGCACCCAGGAGAATGGATCCATGGACTGGCAGACGACCTCGGAGGACACGGTGCCCTCGGCGCGCGTCTCGGAGGCGGATGCCCGCCTGCTGCGTGCGCGTCCGCCGGCCACGGGCGCCTGGCGCGACGGCGATCCCGCCGGAGACCGCCGGTTCGAGGCATTCGGGCCGTTCCGCACCGAGGGCGGCGAGCAGCTGCCGCTCATCCGGCTCGCCTACGAGTCCTGGGGCGAGCTGAACGAGGCGCGGGACAACGCGATCCTGATCCTGCACGCGCTCACGGGCGACAGCCACGTGGTGGGCGAGGCCGGCCGCGGACACGCGACGAGCGGCTGGTGGGGCGAGATCGTCGGACCCGGCTGCGCGATCGACACCGACGAGTGGTTCGTGATCGCGCCGAACATGCTCGGCGGATGCCAGGGGTCCACGGGCCCCTCCAGCATCGCGCCCGACGGCTACGAGTGGGCCTCGCGCTTCCCCTACCTCACGATCCGCGACCAGGTCGCCGCGCAGGTGCTGCTGGCCGACGCCCTCGGCATCGAGCGCTGGGGGGCCGTGATCGGCGGATCCATGGGCGGCATGCACGCCCTGGAGTGGGCGGTCGGGCACCCCGACCGCGTCGAGCGTCTCGCCATCCTGTCCTCTCCCCCGGTGACGACGGCCGACCAGCTCGCACTGAACTTCGTGCAGCTCGAGACGGTGCGGATGGATCCGCGCTTCGCCGGCGGCGAGTACTACGACGCGCCCGTCGGCGAGGGGCCCCACCGCGGCCTCGCGCTGGCGCGCCGCATGGCGCTGCTGAACTACCGCAGCCCGATCGAGCTGAACCAGCGGTTCCAGCGGTCGTGGCAGTCCGACGTGTCGCCCCTCGGACAGGGCGGCCGGTTCGCCGTGGAGAGCTATCTCGACTTCCACGGCAACAAGTTCACCCGCCGCTTCGACGCGAACAGCTACCTGACGCTCGTGGAGGCGATGAACTCGCACGACATCGGGCGCGACCGCGGCGGTGTCGAGGACGCCCTGAAGCGGGTCAGCGCGACGACGCTCGTGCTCGGCATCGACACCGACCGGTTGTTCCCCGTGGACGGCCAGCACCGCATCGCCCGGGGCATCCCGCGGACGCTCGACGGAGCCGAGGCCGTGGTGCTCGCGAGCGACTTCGGCCACGACGGCTTCCTCATCGAGACCGACGAGGTCGGCCGGCACCTCACGAGGCTGCTCTCGTCCTGATGCCCTGGTGCGATCAGGGACCTTCGAACCGCCAGACCGGATCCTCGGCGACCAACCGCTCGCGGGCGCCCTGCGGCGCTCCGGCGAGCTCGTCGCCGTCCCAGAAGAGCAGCATGCCCGCCTTCGTGGGCGTGGCCCGCGTGCGGAACAGGACCGCGTCGCCGACCCGTGCCAGGGCATGCTCCACCCGGGTCGTCCCCTGCAACGCGTGCAGGGTGCGCCAGGTCGGCGGCATGAGGGCGATCTCCCCCGCGTCCCGGGCGGCGAGCGCCGCCTCCGGGGTCAGCCAGCGGGTCTCGACGACCTCGTCCAGGGCCGGACGGATCGCCCCGCCGGGATCCGCGGCGACGAAGAACCAGGTGCGCACGCGCTTCGGGATGCCGGGCGGCGGCACCCAGCACGACAGCAGCGCCAGGCGCTCCAGGGCGAGCCCGACCTCCTCGGCGGTCTCGCGCACCGCGGCGCGCCCGGCGTCCTCGCTCTCGTCCGCGCCCGCGATCCGGTCCTCGGGCTCCACCATGCCCCCGGGGAACACCCATGCGCCCGCGAACGACCCTCTGTCCGGTCGCCGCAGCAGCAGCACCTCGATGCCGTCCGCTGCGTCGCGCAGGATCACCGCGGTGCCCGCGACGGGCAGGTCGTCGTCCTCGGCGGAGCTCATCCGCCCATGCTAGGACGCACCCACGACGCGGTGCGCGACGACGGACCGATCCGGCCGGCTCAGGCCAGGTCGCGAACCCGCACGGATCCGGTCTCGGTGTGGTACCGGCGCTGCACCGCGTAGGACGCGATCGCGATTCCGAGACCGAGCACCGCAAGGCCGGCGCCCACCCAGGACGGCGCGGCGAAACCCCAGCCCCAGGCGATCACGAGCCCGCCGAGGAAGGCGCCCAGGCTGTTGCCGATGTTCAGCGCCGAGTGGTTCAGCGCCGCCGCGATGGACTGGTTGTCCCCCGCGACCTCCATGAGCCGCGTCTGGATCGCCGGGCTCAGGATCGAGGACAGCAGGGCCATGATGAACGAGAGCGGCACGAGCAGCCAGATCGAGAACGACAGGATCGCGAGCAGCACGAGCACGACGGCCATCGCCCCGAGGCCGACCAGCAGCGTGAGCCGGAGATTGCGGTCGCCGAAGACGCCGCCCAGCAGATTGCCGACGGTCATCCCCAGCCCGAACACCACGAGCGTGATCGGCACCATCCATTCGGGAGCCCCCGCCCGCTCCGTGACGACGGGGGCGATGTAGCTGTAGACGGCGAAGAACCCGCCGAAGCCGATGGCGCCGGTCGCGAGCGCGAACCAGACCTGGGGACGCCGGAACACGCGCAGCTCCGCGCGGAACGTGCGTCCGGGATCCCCCTCGTGCTGCGGCACGAAGAAGGCGATGCACACCGTGGCGAGCGCGAACACGATCGTGACGACGAGGAACGCGCTGCGCCAGCCGACGTGCTGCCCGAGGTAGGTTCCCGCCGGCACGCCCACCACGTTCGCGATGGTGAGACCGGTGAGGATGAACGCCACGCCCTTGGCGCGCTTGCCCGGGCCGAGCACGTCGGAGGCCACGAGGGCGCCGATCCCGAAGTAGGCTCCGTGCGGCAGACCCGCGATGAAGCGCGCGAGGCCCACGGTCTCGAACGTGGGCAGCACCACGGCCAGGCCGTTGCCGAGGGTGAGCGCGATCGCGAGCCCGACCATCACGCGGTGGCGCGGGAAGCGCGCGACGAGGCCGGCGATGGTGGGAGCGCCGAGCACCACGCCCAGCGCGTAGAGCGACACCAGCAGGCCGGCGCGGCCGATCGCCTCGTCGGGGTTCTGCGCCCACAGCTCGGGCAGCAGGTCCTGCGCGATGTTGGGGAGCAGGCCCATGGCGACGAACTCGGTCATGCCGATGCCGAAGCTGCCGATGGCGAGGGAGAGGAGCGCCCGCATCGCCGCACCCCTCGAGAGGCTCGAGGGTTTCATCCGTCCAGCTTAGAGGCTGCCGGAGTCGTCGATCGCCCGCTCGAGGCGCGCGATCTTGCCGTCGATCTCGCCGGTGTAGCCCGGGCGGATGTCGGCCTTGAGCACGAGCGAGACGCGGGATCCGAACGGCATCACGGCCTCGGTGGCGCGCTTGACGACGTCCATGACCGTGTCCCAGTCGGGACCCTCGATCTCGGTGAACATGCTCGTGGTGCGGTGCGCGAGCCCGGAGGCGCGGACCACGGCCACCGCGGCGGCGACCGCGTCGTGCACCGAGGCGTCGGCGCTCTCGGGGCGATCGGGGGCGGATCCGCTGGGGGCGACGGAGAAGGCGACGAGCATCAGGACCTCCTGGTTTCGGGGAGCTCGGGGGTGAGGGACGAGGGGCGGCGCACCGGCGTGCGCACGATCGCGCGGATCGCGACCACGCAGATGACCACGACGAGGATGTTGCGCGCGCTCAGCAGAGCGATCGGAAGCGCCTGCGCCGCCAGCAGCTGGTCGTACACGACCGGGTAGACCGCCTGGGTCAGCGCGTAGTCGACGAGGAGGAGGATCGCGGGGATCCGCACGCGAGGGCCGTCGAGCAGGCACCACAGCACGACGGGGGCGAGCATCCACACCTGGAACTGCGGCGAGCCGACCTTGTTGCACGCGATCAGCACGGCGACCAGGGCGAGCATGGTCGCCGGCAGCAGGCGCCGCGCGGAGGCTCCGGCCCGGAGCTTCCACAGCGCCAGCGCGGCGATGACGACGACGCCGAGCGCCATCAGCGGGGTGAGCACGGCGGCGACGAGATCCACTCCGGGCCCGGTGAGCTGGAAGGTGAGGATGTCGCGGCTGTACTCGATCCGCGTCACGCCGATCTGGGTGAGCCACAGCAGCGGCGTCGCGCCGACCGCCTCGATCTGCAGGCCGCGGCCGCTCATCTGGCTGAGGAAGCCGAGGAGGTTCTTGGATCCGCCCAGCAGCACGAGGCCCAGCACGACAACGAAGGTCACGATCGCGGCGGAGGCGATCATCCGGATCCGCCCGCGCAGGAGCGCGAGACCGGCCACGAACAGGGCGCCAGGCCAGATCTTGATCCAGGCGCCGATCGTGAACAGGGCGCTCGCCACCGCCGGCCGGGAGAACAGCCACAGTCCGCCGATGATCGCGAGCGGCACGGTGATCGCGTCGATCCGGAACATCGCGATGGGACCGAGCAGCAGGAGCGCGAGCATCCAGAGCAGGGCCGCGGTCCTGCGGCCCCGGCTGCGGCGAGCCCGCGTGCCGCGCAGCAGGAACGCGAAGCCGATCGCGTCGAGCGCCGTCACCAGGATCGACCAGGCGACGACGTAGCTCGCGGATCCGACCGCGTACGCCCCCGGGAACAGCGGATGGATCAGCTGCGAGATCCCCTGCGCGATCAGCATGGGCACGAGCGCGAGCTGCGGGTAGACCCAGCTCTCGGTGACGCCGACGATCGCTCCCCCGCTGAGCGCGTTCCTCGCCCACGGCTCGTACACGAACACGGTGTCGCCCATCGGCAGCGCCGGCATCCACCACCCGATCATCGCGACGTACAGGTGCGCGACGACGAAGGCCAGCCAGAGCACCGAGAGCGGCAGGCCCGCCCGGCGCAGAGCCGCGGATGCGCGACGCTCGCCGCCTCGGGTCGGTTCGGCACGGGTCGCGCCCGTCGGCTCGGCACCGCTCACGCGCGGCCCTCCTCGGTCTCTTCGTGGTGTTCGTTCTCGTCGGGGTCGCCGTCGCCGGCGAGCACCCCCGCGATGGCGGCGGGCAGCGCCTCCGCGACGTCCAGGGCGACGAGGGGGTGCCCCGGGGATCCGTCCGCCGGGTCGGCCTCGGCGGCGATCCGTCCGGCCGCTCCGTGCAGCCACGCCGCGCTCGCGGCGAGATCGGCCAGCGGAGTCCCACGCCCGGCGGCCCGATCGGCGGCGACGAGTGCGCCGAGCACACCCGCGAGCACGTCTCCGGTGCCCGCCGCGGCGAGCCAGGCGGTGCCGGCGTCCACCGCGATCGCGTACCCGGCCCCGGACTCGGCGACGAGGGTCGTCGCGCCCTTGAGCAGCACGGCGCCGCCGAGCGCGCCCGCCGTCTCGACCACGGCCGCCGCGCGCCGGACGGGGTCGTCCAGGATCTCCGGCCCGGCGGAGGCCAGGCCCAGCGTCTCGCGCAGCCGGGCGAACTCCCCGGCGTGCGGGGTGGCGACCACCGGGGCGGAGGACGGGAGCAGCCCCAGCGCGCCGGCGTCGACGACGACCGCTGCAGAACCGGAGAGCACGCGGCGCAGCGCAGCGGTCTCCTCGGCGGAGCGCAGCGCGGGGTCGGTACCGGATCCGATCACCCAGGCGTCGGCCCGTGCCTCCTCCCCCGCTGCCGGCTCGGAGACGACGGTCTCAGGGCGGCGTGCGAGCACCAGATCCACGGCACGGCGCGGTCCGACGTAGCGCACATAGCCCGATCCGGCGCGCCATGCCGCCTCGACGCCGAGCACGGCGGCACCGGGATACGCATCGGATCCGGTGCGCAGCGCGACGACGCCGCGACTGCGCTTGTCGTCGGTCCGGCCGGGCACGCGCAGCAGGCGGCGGACGTCCCGGCGCGTCCACACGAGGCGGCCGTGCGCGTCGAGGACGCCGGCGGACGGAGAAGGCATGGGATCCACGGTACTGGGCCGCGGCTGTGCGCGCCGTCGCATCGCCTCGAGGCACGGAAACGACGACGACGGATCCGCACCCCCTCCACGGCGGGTAGCGTCGTCGCGTGAGCCTTCTGTTCTCCCCGATGACCATCCGCTCCCTCACCCTGCGCAACCGCCTGTGGGTCTCCCCCATGTGCATGTACAGCGCCGTCGACGGCCTGCCGCAGGAGTGGCACCACACGCACCTCGCGCAGTTCGCCTCGGGCGGCGCCGGCCTCATCGTCGCCGAAGCCACCGCGGTGCTGCCCGAGGGCCGGATCAGCCCGCGCGACACGGGTCTGTGGAACGACGCCCAGCGCGACGCCTGGGCGCCGATCGTGGCGGCCGCGCACGCCCGCGGCGCGCACATCGGCGTGCAGCTCGCCCACGCCGGACGCAAGGCGTCGACGTGGTGGCCGTGGGCCGGGGAGTCCGGATCCGTGCCCGCGACCGAGGGCGGATGGCCGACGGTCGCCCCGTCCGCGATCGCCTTCGAGGGCTTCGCGGAGCCTGCGGCACTCGACGACGCCGGGATCGCCGCCGTCGTCGCGGGTTTCGCCGACGCTGCGCGCCGCGCGCTGGACGCGGGCTTCGACGTGCTGGAGATCCACGGCGCGCACGGCTACCTGCTGCACCAGTTCCTGTCGCCGCTGAGCAACCACCGCGAGGACGCCTACGGCGGGACCCTGGAGAATCGCGCACGGCTGCTGCTCGAGGTCACCGCGGCCGTGCGCGCGGTCGCGGGCGAGGAGGTCCCCGTCTTCGTGCGGATCTCGGCCACCGACCACGCTCCCGGCGGCTTCACCCCCGACGAGGCGGCGATCGTGGCCGACTGGGCGGTGGCCCGCGGGGCCGATCTCATCGACGTGTCCAGCGGCGGGCTCGTCGCCCATCAGCGGATCGACGTGCACCCTGGGTATCAGGTCCCGCTCGCCGCCACGGTGCGCCAGGGCGGCCGCATCCCGTCCTCCGCGGTCGGACTGCTGACCGACGGCGCCCAGGCCGAGGCCGTGCTCCAGAGCGGCGCCGCCGACGCGGTCTTCGCGGGCCGGGAGTGGCTGCGCGACCCGCATTTCGGCCTGCGGGCCGCGCACGAGCTCGGCGACGCCGTCGCCTGGCCCGATCAGTACCTCCGCGCGCGCTGGCGCTGATCAGCGGCCGAAGCCGCGCCGCGTGATGTCGCGCACCTCGCCGACGAGCTCCTCGATGATGTCCTCCAGGAACAGGATCGCGGTGGTCTCGCCGGAGGCGTCGCGCACCTGCGCGAGGTGACGCCCCGCGCGCCGCATGATCGCGAGCGCGTCCTCGAGGTCGGTGTCCTCCTGCATCGGCACCATCTGATGGATCCGCTTCGCGGGGATCGGGAGCCCGGCCCGTGCCGCGGCCTCCGGCCCCTCGGCGGAGCGGATGACGTCCTTCAGGTGCACGTAGCCGACCGGCGCCCCTTCGGCGTCGACCACCACATAGCGGGAGAAGCCGTGCTTGGCGACCGCGCGCTCCACGTCGTCCGGGGTCGCGCCGAGCGGCAGCGTCACCAGGTCCGCCAGCGGCACCGCGACGTCGCGCGCGTCCTTGTCGGTGAACTCCACCACCGCGCTCACCGTGCCCGCCGAGTCGGCGAGCACGCCCTCGCGCCGGGACTGGTCCACGATCGTCGCGACCTCGTCGAGCGTGAAGGTCGAGGCGGCCTCGTCCTTCGGCTCCACGCGGAACAGCCGCACGACGCCGTTGGCCGTCGCGTTCAGCCCGCGGATCACCGGGTAGAACACCTTCGAGATCCACACCAGCGGGGTCGCGAGGATGAGCACGGCGCGGTCCGGCACCGAGAAGGCGAGGTTCTTCGGCACCATCTCGCCGAAGACCACGTGCAGGAACGACACGATCACCAGCGTGATGATGAACGCGATCGCGTCCACCGCCGCCTCGGCGAGTCCGATGGCCCCCAGGGGCGCGGCGAGCAGGTGGTGCATCGCCGGTTCCGAGACGTTCAGGATCAGCAGCGAGCACACCGTGATGCCCAGCTGCGAGGTCGCAAGCATGAGCGTCGCATGCTCCATCGCGTACAGGGCGGTGCGCGCGGATCGGGATCCGCGTTCGGCGAGCGGCTCGATCTGCGAGCGGCGCGCCGAGATCACCGCGAACTCCGCGGCGACGAAGAAGGCGTTGAAGGCGAGCAGCACGAACAGCCATGCGATTCCGGCCCAGTCGTTCATCGCTCACCCCCTTCCTCGACGGCCGGATCCGCGACGAAGCGGATCCGATCCACGCGGCGGCCCTGCATGCGCACGACGTGCAGCGTCCCGCCGGCCACGGGCACCTCGTCCCCGGCCTTGGGCAGGCGCTCGAGCACGCTCATCACGTACCCGCCGACGGTGTCGTAGACGTCGCCCTCCGGCACCTCGATGCCGGTGCTGGCCCGCAGCTCGTCGGGGCGCAGTTCGGCGGGGAAGGTGATGCCGTCACGGCCCCGGACGACGCCGGCGCGGGTGCGGTCGTGCTCGTCGGAGACCTCGCCGACGATCTCCTCGACCAGATCCTCGAGCGTGACGATCCCGGCGGTGCCGCCGTACTCGTCCACGACGATCGCGAGCTGGTAGCCGCCGCCGCGCAGCTCGGCCACGAGCGCGTCCAGGTGCACCGTCTCGGGCACCCGCAGCGGCTCGGAGGAGAGCGCGCCGACCGGTACCTCCGTGCGCCGGTCGCGCGGCACCGACACCGCGGCCTTGAGGTGCACGACGCCGGTGATGTCGTCGAGGTCCTCGTCGTACACGGGGAAGCGGCTGTGGCCGGTGCGCCGGGCCAGGCCGATCACGTCATCGGCGGACTCGGCGGCGGCGATCGCGTGCATGCTGGGGCGCGGGGTCATCACGTCGCCGGCGGTGAGGCGCGCGAACCCGAGGCTGCGGTCCAGCAGGGTCGCGGTGTCCTCCTCGAGAACGCCGGCGCTGGCGGAGCGTCGTACGAGCGAACTGAGCTCCTCGGCCGAGCGGGCGCCGCTGAGCTCCTCCTTGGGCTCGATGCCCATCGCCCGCAGCACCCCGTTCGCGCTGCCGTTGAGCAGCGCCACGATCGGCCGGAAGACCGTGGTGAAGGCGGTCTGGAACGGGATCACGACCTTCGCGGTCGCGACCGGCAGCGCCATCGCGAAGTTCTTCGGCACGAGCTCGCCGAGGATCATCGAGAGCATCGTGGCGACGGTCATGGCCACGATCACCGCGATGGTCACCGTGACCGGCTCGGGCAGGCCCCAGGACGACAGCACGGGGCGCAGCAGGTTCGACAGCGCCGGCTCCATGGTGAAACCGGTGAGCAGCGTCGTCAGGGTGATGCCCAGCTGCGCCGACGACAGATGCGTCGAGGTGATCTTGAGAGCGGCGATGGTCATGCCCAGCCGGCTCTCGCCGCGATCCCGCCGCGCCTCCAGATCGGCGCGGTCCAGGTTCACCAGCGCGAACTCGCTGGCGACGAACAGGCCCGTCCCGACGATGAGCAGAAGCCCCACGCCCAACCAGATGTAGTCCATCACGGTGTCACCTCCGACGAAGCGGAGAGCGGGCAGTGGGGCGAGGTACTACACGAGGGAGGGTCGTCCATGGTGGCACCGATTCTACTGTCCCTCGGCGGCGGCGAAGCTGAACGGATGCCCGATCGCTCCCGTGCTCACCAGCTGACCGGCAGCGCCTTGCCCTCTTCGTACCCCGCGGCCGACTGCAGTCCGACCAGCGCCCGCTCGTGGAACTCCGGGACGGACGAGGCGCCCGCGTAGGTGAACGAGGACCGCACCCCCGAGGTGATCATGTCGACCAGGTCCTCGACGCCGGGCCGGAGCGGATCCAGGTAGATCCTCGACGACGAGATGCCCTCGGCGAACAGCTCCTTGCGCGCCCGCTCGTAGGCGTCGAGGCGTCCGAAGCGCGCCTGCACGGCCTTGGTCGACGCCATCCCCCAGGACTCCTTGTAGATCCGCCCCTCGGCGTCCGCCTGCAGCTCGCCCGGAGCCTCGATCGTGCCCGCGAACCAGGAGCCGATCATCACCGACGCGGCGCCCGCGGCGAGCGCCAGGGCGACGTCGCGCGGATAGCGCACCCCGCCGTCCGCCCACACGTGCGCGCCCAGCTCCGCGGCGGCCTGCGCCGTCTCCAGCACGGCCGAGAACTGCGGGCGGCCGACCGCCGTCATCATGCGGGTGGTGCACATCGCACCGGGTCCCACGCCGACCTTGAGGATCGATGCGCCGGCATCGACGAGATCGCGCACGCCGTCCGCCGTGACGATGTTGCCCGCCACGATCGGGATGCCCAGCTCGAGCGCCGCGACCGTGCGCAGGGCGCGCAGCATGCCCTCCTGGTGGCCGTGCGCGGTGTCGACCACGAGCACGTCGACACCGGCGGCCGCCAGCGCCCTCGCCTTGGCCGCGACGTCGCCGTTGATGCCGACCGCCGCGGCGACCGCGAGGCGCCCCGACGCGTCGACCGCCGGGCGGTACAGAGTGGAGCGCAGCGCGCCGCGCGCGGTCTGCGTGCCGACGAGGTGACCGTGCTGCAGCACCGTCACCATCTCGGCGTCCACGGCCGTGATGGCGTCGAATGCGGCACGCGGGTCCGCCACGTCCTCGGCGTCCAAGGACGGGGTGTCCGCGCGGGTCAGGTCGCCCAGCTGCGCGTCGCGCAGCGCGGTCGCGAGCCGGGCGGCCGGGAGGATTCCGTGGATCGCGTCGATGTGCAGGCCGTCCGGACCGCCGGGAGCCTCGGCGACGACGATGCCGTGCCCGTCGGTCGCCGGCATCAGCCGCAGCGCGTCCTCCACGGTCGCGAGCGGCGAGAGCACGATCGGGGTGTCCCAGGCGACCGGCTGGCGCTTGACCCAGCGGATCGCCTCGTCCAGCTCCTGCAGCGGCATGTCCTGCGGGAGCACGCCGATGCCCCCGCGGCGGGCCAGGGTGGCGGCGAGCCGGGGGCCTGTCACGGAGTTCATGTTCGAGGACACCAGCGGGATGGTCGCGGGGGTCCCGTCCTGCGGGGCCAGATCCACCTGCAGGCGGCTCGTCACATCGGAGCGACGCGGCACCAGGAACACGTCGGAGTAGGTGAGATCGACCATCGGGAGTTCGCCGGAGAACTGCATGCTCTCAGGGTAGCCGTCCCCCGCCGGAACGCCTCGGGTGCCGCGGGTGCCGGCTCGCCCGCCCTGCGGATCCGGAATGCCGTGATCCGGATCCGGAATGCCTCCCGTGACGGGGCCGTCACGCGCCCATGTCGGCGACCGCGGAGCCCCGCAGACCCGTTAGGCTTGATACCCGGATGAGTGGCCATACCCGGAGATCACCGGGGACGGATCCCACAGCTTCAGCGACGAAAGAGGGCGATCGAGCGTGTCGAGCCAGGTGACCGGCGTCGGGACTTCTGGAGATGGAGAGTTCGGAGCCAATTCCTGGCTCGTCGACGAGCTGTACGAGCAGTTCAAGGTCGACCGCAACTCCGTCGACAAGGAGTGGTGGCCGGTTCTCGAGAACTACCGTCCGTCGGAAGCCGGATCCCCCGCCCCCGCCCCCGCCCCCGCCGCATCGCCCGCACCGGCCGCGGCCGCCGAGGTCACGCACCCGGTGACGGCGCCGATCCCGGTGATCGGCCAGCAGCCGGTCGCCCGCACCACGACGAAGCCGGCCCGGCAGGCGCCGATCCCGGCACAGGCCCAGGACCGCACGGCCGCCGAGCCCGGCGCCGAGCAGCACGAGGACCTCGTGACGCCGCTGCGCGGCATGCCCAAGACCCTCGCCGCCAACATGGACGAGTCGCTGACCGTGCCCACCGCGACGAGCGTGCGCACCGTGCCGGCGAAGCTGATGATCGACAACCGGATCGTCATCAACAACCACATGTCCCGCACCCGCGGCGGCAAGGTCTCCTTCACGCACCTCATCGGCTGGGCGCTGATCCAGGCGCTGAAGGAGTTCCCGAGCCAGAACGTGTACTACGCGGAGGTCGACGGCAAGCCGAGCGTGGTCGCACCCGCGCACGTCAACCTGGGCATCGCGATCGACATCCCCAAGCCCGACGGCACCCGCGCCCTCCTCGTCCCCTCGATCAAGCGCGCCGAGACGCTCACCTTCAGCGAGTACCTCTCCGCCTACGAGGACCTCATCGGGCGCGCCCGCGGCAACAAGCTAACGGCCGCCGACTTCCAGGGCACCACGCTCTCGCTGACCAACCCGGGCGGCATCGGCACCGTGCACTCGGTGCCGCGTCTGATGAAGGGCCAGGGCTGCATCATCGGCGCCGGCGCCCTCGAGTACCCGGCCGAGTTCCAGGGATCCAGCCAGAAGACGATCGACGTCCTCGGCATCGGCAAGACGATCACGCTCACCAGCACCTACGACCACCGGGTCATCCAGGGCGCCGGATCCGGCGAGTTCCTGAAGAAGGTGCACGAGCTCCTCATCGGCGAGCGCGGCTTCTACGAGGGCGTCTTCCGCGCGCTGCGCATCCCCTACGCTCCGATCCACTGGAGCAAGGACATCGCGGTCGACCTCGCCGAGCGCATCGACAAGACCGCCCGCGTGCAGGAGCTCATCAACTCCTACCGGGTGCGCGGACATCTCATGGCCGACATCGACCCGCTCGAGTACGTGCAGCGCACGCACCCCGACCTCGAGATCGAGACCCACGGCCTGACGTTCTGGGACCTCGACCGAGAGTTCGTCACGAACGGCTTCGGCGGCCAGCGCCAGCTCAAGCTCCGCGAGATCCTCGGTGTCCTGCGCGACTCCTACTGCCGCACGATCGGCATCGAGTACATGCACATCCAGGATCCGGAGCAGCGCCGCTGGTTCCAGGACAAGGTCGAGGTCAAGTACGTCAAGCCCGGCCACGACGAGCAGCTGCGCGTGCTCAGCAAGCTCAACGAGGCCGAGGCCTTCGAGACCTTCCTGCAGACCAAGTACGTCGGCCAGAAGCGCTTCTCGCTCGAGGGCGCGGAGTCGCTCGTGCCGCTGCTCGACGAGATCCTGCAGGGCGCGGCCGGTGCGGGCCTCGACGGCGCCGCGATCGGCATGGCGCACCGAGGCCGGCTGAACGTGCTCGCGAACATCGCGGGCAAGACCTACGGTCAGGTCTTCCGCGAGTTCGAGGGCTCCATGCAGCCGGGCAACCAGCGCGGATCCGGCGACGTGAAGTACCACCTGGGCAAGGAAGGCACCTTCGTCGCCGATGACGGGGCCGAGCTGCCGATCCTCCTCGCGGCCAACCCGTCGCACCTGGAGACCGTGGACGGGGTGCTCGAGGGCATCACGCGGGCCAAGCAGGACCGCAAGCCGATCGGGACCTTCACCTGGCTGCCGATCCTCGTGCACGGCGACGCGGCCTTCGCCGGCCAGGGCGTCGTCGTGGAGACCCTGCAGATGTCGCAGCTGCGCGGCTACCGCACCGGCGGGACCGTGCACGTCGTGGTCAACAACCAAGTCGGCTTCACCACGCTGCCGAACGACTCGCGCACCTCCGTGTACGCGACCGACGTCGCCAAGACCATCCAGGCGCCCGTGCTGCACGTGAACGGCGACGACCCCGAGGCCGTGGTGCACGTCGCCCAGCTCGCCTTCGAGTACCGCGAGCGCTTCCACCGCGACATCGTGATCGACCTCGTCTGCTACCGCCGCCGCGGGCACAACGAGGGCGACGACCCGTCGATGACGCAGCCGCTGATGACCGACCTGATCCAGGCGAAGCGCTCCGTCCGCAGTCTGTACACGGACGCGCTCGTCGGCCGCGGCGACATCACCCAGGAAGAGTACGACCAGGCCAAGGCCGACTTCCAGAACCGCCTGGAGATCGCGTTCGCCGAGACGCACGCGGCGGAGACCGGCGCCACGCCGATCATGCCCGACCTTCCCCCGGTCGACGCGCAGACGGGATCCCTGGAGTTCTCTGGCGTGCCCGTCGAGGTCGTCCACCTCATCGGCGACGCGCACGCGAACAAGCCCGAGGGCTTCACCGTGCACCCGAAGCTGCAGCAGGCGATGGACAAGCGCGTCGACATGAGCCGCAACGGCGGGATCGACTGGGGCTTCGGCGAGCTGCTCGCCTTCGGGTCCCTGCTGGTCGAGGGCATCCCGGTGCGCCTCGCCGGCCAGGACTCCCGTCGCGGCACCTTCGTGCAGCGCCACGCCGTGCTGCACGACCGCGCGAACGGCCAGGAGTGGCTGCCGCTGGCGAACCTCTCCGACAACCAGGCCCGCTTCTTCGTGTACGACTCGCTGCTCAGCGAGTACGCCGCGCTCGGCTTCGAGTACGGCTACTCGGTGGAGCGTCCCGAGGCGCTGGTGCTCTGGGAGGCGCAGTTCGGCGACTTCGTCAACGGCGCGCAGTCGGTCATCGACGAGTACATCTCCGCGGCCGAGCAGAAGTGGGGCCAGCAGTCGAGCGTCGTGCTGCTGCTGCCGCACGGCTACGAGGGTCAGGGACCGGACCACTCCTCGGCGCGCATGGAGCGCTTCCTGCAGCTGTGCGCGCAGGACAACATGACGGTCGCGCGTCCATCCACCCCGGCGAGCTACTTCCACCTGCTCCGCCGGCAGGCGTACGCGCGTCCGCGCCGACCGCTGATCGTCTTCACGCCGAAGGCCATGCTGCGTCTGCGCGGCGCGACCAGCCCGGTGGAGGACTTCACGCAGGGCCGGTTCGAGACGGTGATCGACGACAGCCGCGAGCTGGACCGGAACGCCGTCAAGCGCGTGCTCTTCCACTCCGGCAAGGTGCACTGGGACCTGGTGTCGGAGCTCGAGAAGAACCCCAACCCCGAGATCGCCCTGGTGCGGGTCGAGCAGCTCTACCCGGTGCCGCTGCGCGCCCTGAAGACCGTCGCCGACACGTACCCGAACGCCGAGATCGTCTGGGTCCAGGAGGAGCCGGAGAACCAGGGCGCCTGGCCGTTCCTCGCGCTGCACTTCCAGACCGTGCCGGGCCCGCGCGTCGTGCGCCCGATCACGCGCCCGGCCTCGGCCGCGCCGTCGACGGGTTCCTCGAAGGTGCACGCCGCGGAGCAGGCCGATCTGATCGCGCGGGCGCTGACCCTCTGAGCCGCCCGCTCAGCCGTCCGACGCGGCGTCCCGGTTCTCCGGGGCGCCGCGTCGCCGTTTCCGGCCGCGGCGCACGAGGGTCACCGCGACGGCGATGACGGCGACCGCGGCGGGCACCAGGAGCGCGGCGCCCGCGAGCAGGAGCAGCCCGATCGTGCACACCGAGGCGACCACGGCCATCCACCATCCGGGGGTGCGCCGCGGGAGGATCCTGATCGCGGCGATCATGCCGACCGTGTACACGGCGACCATGCTCGCCGTGTGGATGAGGATGAACGGCTGCAGATCGAACCCCGTCGCCCAGGACACCGCGAAGTACGCGAGCACGAGCGTCATCGACAGCAGCAGCGCACGCCGGGGAACCGCGCCGGACTCGGCGCCGCGGGCGAACCACCGCGGCAGGTCGCCGTTCACGGCGAGCGACGCGCCGAGCTTGCCGAACGCCGCGAGGTAGACGTTGAGCACGCCGAGCGCCACGACCGCCGACACGACGCCGATGAGGGCCGGCGCCGCGCGCACACCGCCCGCCTCGGCGAGGTCCAGCAGCACGACGTCGCCGCGCCCCGATCGCTCCCCCAGCGCTCCGACCGTGACGATCTGCAGCGCCAGATAACTCCCGCCCGCGAGCACCAGCGTGATCGCGGTCGCCAGCGGGATGGTGCGCCTCGGGCGGGCGAACTCGCCGGAGATGTGCGTGCCCACCTCCCAGCCCGCGAAGGCCCACACGAACATCACGATCGCCGTGCCGACGCCGCCCCAGCCGTGCGGCAGGAACGGCGTGAAGCTCTCCGGGCGCACGGCGGGCGCGGCGACCGCGACGACGATGACGACGATCGCGAGCAGCAGGCCGGTGAGCACGAGCTGGAGCCAGCCGGTGAGCCGCACCCCGAACAGGTTCGCGACGAACGGCACCACGAGGAATCCCAGGGCGAGCCACGGGATCGCCGCGCGGTCGATCCCGACGACGGTCGCGATGTACCGGGCGCCGAGGACGGCCACGACCGGGCCGCCCGCGGCCACGCCGAAGAGGAACCAGTAGCCCGTGGCCCGCGCCGCGACGGGTCCGAGCGCGGTGCGCGCATAGCTGGCGACGCCTCCGGGGTCGGGATGGCGCGCCGCGAGCGCGGCGAACGCGCCGGCGAGCGGCACGGCGAGCAGGGTGATGACCCCGACCGCGACGAGGCTGGCGGGGCCGGCGGTCGCGCTCGCGAGCCCGGGCAGTACCAGGAGCCCGGTGCCGAGCACGGACGCGAGATACAGGGCGATGCCCTGCGCGAGACCGAGCCCGGACGGCGCACCCGGCTGCGCGAGGCCGCCGAGATCGGTGCCGTCCGATCCCTCGGCGGGACGGAGTGCGGTCATGCCCTCACCCTAGGGAGGGGGCCGGACATTCAGTACCAGATGGTGAGCGCAGGCGCCGCGGCCGAGCCGAACGCGTCCTGGATCGACACCGCCGCCTCCGCCGATGCGGAGATCCGCCCGGCGGCCCGCAGCGCGATCGCACTCACGCCGCCCAGGTACAGCGACGACAGCGCGTCGACCCCCAGCTCCACGTCCGGGGCGTCCGACGTCGCCTCCACGACCGCGTCGCCCTCCGCATCGACCCGCAGCCGCCAGGATCCCTCGGCGAGCCCGAGCGGATCCGTCACCCGCAGCACGAGATCGAGCGGGGTGCGGTAGGCGCGCGCGGCGAGCGCCGCGGGGACGTCCAGGATCCGGAGCCAGCCGTGGTCGTGGACGGTCGTCTGCACGGCGCGCTGGTCGGCGACGAGCCAGGGCAGCGGGTCGTCCAGCGGACGCAGGTCGGCGTGCACCGTGCGGATCAGGTCGTGGTTCATCGCGAAGGCCCAGAGCGCGCGCAGCGCCTCCGGGGTCTCTGCGTCGAGGTGGCGGATCGCGAGATCGGCGCCGAACTCGTCGGGGAGCATGTCGAGCGTGTAGGCCAGCACACCCCGGGTCACCCCGTCGGCGTCGACGGCCCTCACTCCGCGGACTGCCCGGGACCGCTCGTCCCCCGGCGTGAGTCCCGCCATGCGCAGCCAGCGCAGGGGCCACCCCGGGACTTCGCCGGCCCGGCCGAGACGAGCGCGCTCGTGCACCTCGTCGAGGGCCGTCCTGAGGGCCTCCGGCTCGAGGTACTCGACCGTCGGGAGTGCGTCTGTCACCGGCAGCCGGATGCCGCCGGCGCGCCGGGCGTCGACGCGCAGGTGCGCGACCGGGATCGCGGGGCCGAAGCCGTAGCGCCCGTAGATCGTCGCCTCGGTGGCCGTGAGCCCCGCGATGGGAACGCCCGCGGCGGCCGCGGCGCGCAGCTCGCCCTCCAGGAGGTTGCGCGCGATGCCGCGCCGACGGTGGGTGGCCGCGACCGTGACGATGCTGATCGCCCACATGTCCACGTGCGCGCCGGGACCTCCCGGCACCGTCATGGGCGTCACCCAGGAGTCGACGGTCGCGACCGGGAGCTCGATCCCCGGGGCGTACACGCCGATGTTGCGCCGGAGCGCCATCATCTCGCCCATCAGGCGGATCGCGTCGTCGTCGGGCTCCTTGTCCAGGAAGCCCCTCGCGTCGGCACGGGCGAACCCGCGCAGCTGCACCGGATCCGTCACGTCGACCACGCGGTAGTCGAGCTGGGACGCGCTCAGCCGCTCCCGCGAGAGCGGGTCGACGGGGATGTCACGGGCGTCGAGGTCTGCCATGACCTCAGCCTAACCACGGCCGACGACGCGGCGTCGGCCTCCCGGCGCGGTGCGATGCGTCAGTGCGCGGCGGCCTGCACGGCCCGCAGGCGAGCGAGCACCTGGTCGCGCAGCTCCTCGGGCGCGGTCTCCTTGCACGCTCGCGACACGACCTCGGTCAGCGTGGTGGCGACCAGCGCCTCCTCGGCGCAGGACGGGCAGTTGTCGAGATGCTCGCGGATATCGGAATGCTCCGTCTTGCACATCTCGTTGCGGAGGTACTCCTCCAGGTCCTGCCGCGCCTTGGCGCATCCGCAGTCCGTCATTTCGTGCTCCTCGTGCCGGCCGCGGCGATGCCTCGCTCCGCGGCGTAGTCCGCCAGCAGCTCCCGCAGCATGCGTCGCCCGCGGTGCAGGCGGCTCATGACGGTGCCGATGGGGGTCTTCATGATGTCGGCGATCTCCTGGTAGGCGAAGCCCTCGACGTCCGCGAGGTACACCGCCAGCCGGAAGTCCTCCGGGACCGCCTGCAGCGCCTCCTTGACGACGGAGGCGGGCATGCGGTCGATCGCCTCGGCCTCGGCCGAGCGGCTGTGCGAGGCCGTGGTCGACTCGGCGCCGCCGAGCTGCCAGTCCTCGAGCTCGTCGATCGTGCCCTGATAGGGCTCGCGCTGCCGCTTGCGATAGATGTTGATATAGGTGTTCGTCAGGATCCGGTAGAGCCACGCCTTCAGGTTGGTGCCCTGGGTGAAGCTCGACCACGAGGCGAACGCCTTCACGAAGGTCTCCTGCACGAGGTCCGCGGCATCGGCCGGATTGCGCGTCATGCGCATGGCGGCGGCGTAGAGCTGATCCATGAAGGGGATCGCCTGCTCCTCGAATTCCCGGCGCGCGGAAGACTCCGCGTCCGGCTGCGCGTCCAGCGGTGCCTGATCGTTCATCGCCAGCCAGTCTAGGCCGAAGACCTCCCGGGGCACCCGCTCGAGCGTCGCCAGCATGAGCCCGTCCTTCTCCGTCTTCCCGCGGCCTCCGATCGGAGCCCTTCAGTAGGGTAGGAACCGATGAGCGCTTCGACGTATTCCCCCGCACCCCGCGGCCGCTGGATCGCGCCCCAGGCCACCGGCGCCGTGGACGCCCGGCTGCACGTGCCGGGATCCAAGTCGCTCACGAACAGGGAGCTCGTCCTGGCGGCGATCGCCGACGGCCCGGGGCTCGTCACCGCTCCCCTGCACTCGGACGACTCCGCACGCATGATCGACGCCCTGCGCGCCCTCGGGGTCGGCGTCGAGGAGCAGCCGGGATCGGGCGGGTTCGGGCCCGACCTGAGGATCTCCCCCGCGCGTCTGCGCGGCGGCGCGACGATCGACTGCGGCCAGGCCGGCACCGTCATGCGCTTCATCGCCCCGCTCGCCGGGCTCGCGGACGGCGACGTGCTGATCACCGCGCACGAGACCGCGCTGCACCGTCCGATGGGTGCGATGATCCACGCGCTGCGCGACCTCGGGGTCGACGTCGAGGACCACGGCAGCTGGTCGCTGCCGTTCACGATCCGCGGGCGGGGCCACATCCGCGGGGGCCGCGTGGAGATCGACGCCTCCGCGTCCAGCCAGTTCGTCTCGGGCCTGCTGCTCGCCGCGCCCCGCTTCGACGTGGGCCTGCACCTGGTGCACACCGGCGCCCGGCTGCCCAGCATGCCGCACATCGACATGACGGTCGAGACGCTGACCCGACGCGGCATCAAGGTCTCCCGGCCGGCCCCGGGCGAATGGATGGTCGAGGCCGGCGTGCCGCGCGCCCGCGAGATCGCGATCGAGCCCGATCTCTCCAACGCGGCCCCCTTCCTGGCCGCGGCTCTCGTCCTCGGCGGCGAGGTCTCGATCTCGGGCTGGCCCGCCCGGTCCACGCAGCCCGGGGCACTGCTGCCGGAGCTGCTCGCGCCCCTCGGCGCCGAGATCCACCGCGCGGGCGACGTGCTCACGGTGCGCGGCACCGGCGCGATCCGCGGTGGCGAGTTCGACCTGTCCGAGGCGGGCGAGCTCGCCCCCACCTTCGTCGGGCTGGCCGCCCTGGCCGACGGGCCGACCACGATCACCGGGATCGGGCACATCCGGCTGCACGAGACCGACCGGATCGCCGCGCTCGCCGGCAACCTGCGCGCCCTGGGCGGCGAGGCGGAGGAGCTCGAGGACGGCATCCGGATCCTTCCCCGCGCCCTCCGCGGCGGCACCTGGCCGGCCCATCACGACCACCGCATGGCGACGACCGGAGCGCTCATCGGCCTGCGCGTGCCCGGCGTCGAGATCGACGAGATCGGCACCACCGCGAAGACCCTGCCCGAGTTCACCCAGCTGTGGACCCGCCTGCTGGCCGCTCCCGCGACGAGGAGCGAGACCGCGTGAGCTGGCTGGACGACGACGGCGACGACGAGCTCGACGACTTCGACGAGTCGCAGATCCGGACGCGTCCGAATCCGAAGGCCAACCGGCCGCGCACCAAGCGCCGTCCCGCGCACGCGGACGCCGAGGTCGGACGCGTGCTGGGCGTGGACCGCGGACGCTACGCCGTGCTCCTCGGCGAGGGGACCGACGACGAGCGCACCATCACCGCGGCACGCGCGCGCGAGCTGCGCCGCACCCCGATCGTCACGGGCGACGCCGCGCGCGTGGTCGGTGACCTCACCGGCGAGGAGGGCACGCTCGGCAGGATCGTCGGAATACTCGACCGCTCCTCGCTGCTGCGCCGCAGCGCGGACGACACCGATCAGGTGGAGCGCGTCATCGTCGCCAACGCCGATCAGATGCTCATCGTGGTCGCCGCGGCGGATCCGGAGCCGCGTGAGCGTCTCGTGGACCGCTACCTCGTCGCGGCGCTCGACGCCGGGATCCGCCCGCTGCTCGTCGTCACCAAGACGGACCTGGCCGATCCCTCCGAGTTCCTGAAGCACTTCGACGGCCTCGATCTGCAGGTCTTCACGAGCGCTCAGGGCGAGATGCCCGTCGACGAGATCGGGGCGGCGCTCATCGGGCACTCCACGGTGTTCGTCGGGCACTCCGGGGTCGGCAAGTCCACGCTCGTCAACGCCCTCGTCCCGGGCGCCGGGCGTGCGACGGGCCACGTGAACGAGGTGACCGGGCGAGGCAGGCACACCTCCTCGTCGACGGTGTCGCTGCGCTACATCGCCCCGGAGCTCAGTCCCGGCACGCCCCTCGGCTCGGGCTGGGTCATCGACACCCCCGGCGTGCGGTCGTTCGGGCTCGGTCACGTGGATCCGCAGAACATCCTGGCGGCGTTCACCGAGCTCGCGACGATCGCCGAGAACTGCCCGCGCGGCTGCACGCACCGTGCGGACGCCGAGGACTGCGCGCTGAACGAGGCGGCCGCCGACGGCGCCCTCGGGGACGCGGGGCTGGCGCGGCTGGAGTCGCTGCAGCGGCTGCTCGCGACCTTCGCCGACAAGCTCTGACGGCCGACGCCCGGCGCCCGGGCCCCGTGCCCTGTGTCCCGTGCCCCGTCGACCCGAGAACTGACCGCGAGACCGAACCTGCGTCGCGAGACCGCGTGATTCCGCCTCGGTCTCGCGACGCAGGTTCGGTCTCGCGGTTGGTGGATCCGGGTAGCCTGGACGGGTGACTGAGCAGCGCCTCGAATCCGGAAACACCGCCACCGACTTCACCTTGCAGGATCAGGACGGCGCGTCCGTCTCCCTGCACGACCTGCGCGGCAGGAAGGTGATCCTGTACTTCTACCCGGCGGCGATGACGCCGGGCTGCACGACCGAGGCCTGCGACTTCCGCGACAGCCTGTCGTCGCTGCAGGGCGCGGGGTACGCCGTCCTCGGCGTCTCCCGCGACGAGGTCGCGAAGCTGAAGAAGTTCGCCGAGCGCGACGGGCTGTCCTTCCCCCTGCTCAGCGACGCCGACCTCGCCGTGCACCGCGCCTACGGGGTGTGGGGCGAGAAGAAGAACTACGGCAAGGTCGTCCAGGGCGTCATCCGCTCGACCTTCGTCATCGACGAGGACGGGGTCGTCGAGCACGCGCTGTACAACGTCAAGGCCACGGGCCACGTGGCCCGGATCCGCAAGCTGGTCGGGCTCGCCGCCTGACCGCGCCGCTCAGTCCTGCGCGGCGTCGCCGTGCCCGCGGGTCTCGGCCCCGGCGCGGCGCGTCAGCAGGAACAGCATCACGACGCCGAGCGCGGCGGGGATCAGCAGGGCCAGCACGAACGTCGTCGGGAACGGCCGGATGCCCACGGCGCTGAGCGCGACCGCGATCGCGAGGATCTGCACCACCATGCCCCCGCTGCGCCCGAAGGAGCGCTCCCGCAGCACGCCGTAGGCGAGCGCGCCCAGCCCGACGGCCCCGACCGCGCTGAGCCCGATGAGACCGAGCGCCGACGGCAGCGAGGTCGCAGTGCCGGAGCTCAGGCCGAACACCTCGACGAGCGTGACGACGAGCAGGGCGAGCGCCTCCAGGGCGAGCAGAGTCGCGGCGGCGATGGTCAGTCTCGACGGGCGCATACGGACTCCTGGGGATCATCGGGGGCGGCAGCGGTTCGCTCGCGGTTCCCCTGCCGTTCACACCCGGTCCAGAAAAACCTTGATCGTTCGCCTTTCATGTAAGAGAATAGATCACAGCCATGTGCTCCCACAGCGGCGTGGGGCGAGCAGCTGCTCGCATCACCAATGGGCGTCGGCCCCCGAACGCCGCCTACGAATTCCGGGCACGCGAACCTCGCGCACCCACGACATTTCCACACTGAGGAGCCCCCATGGATTGGCGCGACAAGGCCGCCTGTCTCACCGTCGACCCCGAGCTGTTCTTCCCCGTCGGGAACACCGGTCCGGCCGTCGATCAGATCGAGAAGGCGAAGGCCGTGTGCGCCCGGTGCACCGTCACCGAGGTCTGCCTGCAGTACGCCCTCGAGTCCAGCCAGGACTCGGGCGTCTGGGGAGGACTCAGCGAGGACGAGCGCCGCGCTCTCAAGCGCCGCGCCGCCCGCGCCCGCCGCGCCGGCTGATCCGCCGCGCCCGCGGACCGAGCCACAGGGCAGCCGAGGGCCTCGGCTCGTTCCGCCGTCGCGGGCCCGCTGAGCCCCGTCTCGACTCAGCCGTTCACCCAGCGCATCGGGATGTCGATCGTCACGGTCGTGCCCTCGCCGTCGGAGCCCTCCCACACGATCGTGCCGCCGAGCTCGCCCTGGATCAGCGTGCGGATGATCTGCGTGCCGAGCCCCTGACCGATCCGGCCCTCCGGCAGGCCGTGCCCGGTGTCGCGGACGATCACCCTCAGGTTCTCGTCGGTGCGCTGCGCCTCGATCGTGACGAGGCCCTCCTGACCGGCCAGCCCGTGCTCGACCGCGTTCGTGACGACCTCGGTGAGGGCGAGCGCGAGCGGCGTCGCGTACTCGCTCGGCAGCACGCCGAAGCGCCCGGTCGACTGGGTGCGCGCCCGCGTGTTGGGCGCCGACGCCACCTCGGCCACGAGCTTGAGCACGCGCGCGAAGACCTCGTCGAAGTCGACCTTCTGGGCCAGCCCCCCGGCGAGCGTGTCGTGGACGACCGCGATCGACT
Organism: Microbacterium sp. MMO-35; assembly: GCF_037147555.1. NCBI lineage: Bacteria > Bacillati > Actinomycetota > Actinomycetes > Micrococcales > Microbacteriaceae > Microbacterium > Microbacterium sp. MMO-35. The sequence goes on along the minus strand of NZ_JBBCVH010000004.1, from coordinate 183,116 downwards.
CCACCCGGCGCATGGCCTGGGTGAGCGCGTCCCGCGCCTCCTCGGAGTGGGTGCGTCGGGCCTGGATCCGCAGCAGCGACGCGACGGTCTGCAGGTTGTTCTTGACGCGATGGTGGATCTCGCGGATCGTCGCGTCCTTCGTGATGAGCTCCTGCTCCTGGTGGCGCAGCTCCGACACGTCGCGGCAGAGCACGATCGCGCCGATCCGCGTGCCGTGGCCCTTGAGCGGGATCGCCCGCAGGGACACGGTGACCCCCCGCGCCTCCACGTCGGTGCGCCACGGCGCGCGTCCCGTCACCACCACGGGCAGGGACTCGTCGACCTGGCGGGACGGCGGGATGATCCGCGTCGTGACCTCGACGAGCGACTCCCCCTCGAGCTCCTCGTCGAAGCCCATCCGGTTGAACGCGCTCAGGGCGTTCGGGCTCGCGAAGGTCACGACGCCGTCCACGTCGATGCGGATGAGACCGTCCGACGCTCTCGGGGCGCCGCGGCGCGGTGAGGTCGGCGCGGAGAGGTCGGGGAACTCGCCCACCGAGATCATGCCGAACAGGTCGTCGGCGGCCTCGTTGAAGGTGATCTGCTGACGGGAGGGCGTGCGCGCCTCGCCGAGGTTCGTGTGCCGGGTGAGCACGCCGATCGGCCGCGCCCCCTCGCCGTCCCTGCCGCGGGCGCGCACGATCGGCACGGCGCGCACCCGGGTCGGCGTCTCCTCGAACCAGTCCGGGTTGGCGGAGTCGACGATCTCCGCGGTGTCGAAGGCGCCCTGTACCTGGGTGCGCCACTGCGGCCGCACCCGCTCCCCCACGATGTCCCGGTAGAACAGCGTCGCCGCGCCGCTCGGGCGCGTGTGCGCGACGGCGATGAAGGAGCCCTCGGCCGTCGCGATCCAGATCACGATGTCGGCGGAGGCGAGGTCGGCCAGCAGCTGTCCGTCGCCGGCGAGACGATGCAGCCACTCGACGTCTTCGTCGTCGAGGCAGCCCTGGGCCTGGGCGAGATCACTGAGAGTCGACACCCTGACAGCCTAAGGTGTGGACGAACGCGCTCCCTCCGCGCGACGCCCCGCGCGCGGACGGCGGTCAGAGGATCGCCAGCGACGTGGCCCGCCAGCGCCGGTCCAGCCCCTCCAGGCGCACGGCCACCGCGCGCGTGCGCCCCGGCGTCTGCACGATCAGCGTCGCCTCGACGACGCCGTCGGCGGGCTCGGACACGTGCGTGGAGAGGATCCGGAAGACGGGACGAGCCGGAGCGACGCCGCGCGCACTGCGCGCCCGGGCGGAGAGGTTCGCTCGCGCCGTCAACGCCACGAAGGCCTCCTCCGTGAGCCAGCGCGCGAGCTGGTCGGTCTCCCGCACACCCGCGAGGACCTCGAGCACGCCGCGCGTCAGGCTCTGCAGCAGCGGGGTCGGATCCGGCAGGTCCGCGGTCGGCGTCGGCTGCCGCGCGAAGTCCTCGAACGTCACCATCGGCGTCCCCCCTCGGCACTCGAACATGGCGTGTCTGGCATTCGAGCACATCGGCGCACGGCTCGGGCGACGGCCGGCGAGGAATGTGGATAACCCGTACGCGGCGCGCGGCGGCCGCCTACGCTCGTCGCTATGGAATGGGATCGGCTCTTCGAGGATCTCGAGGATCAGATCGCCTCGGGGTGGGAGGCCGAGCGCGCGGCGCTCGACGCCGAGGCGGAGCGGCTGCGGATCGCGCGGCTCGATCTGCGTACCCGGCTCGGAGCGCTCGCCGACGAGGGGACCACGGTGACCGCGGTGCTCGCCGATGCGACGCGCGTGCACGGACGGCTGCGCGCGGTCGGTGCGGACTGGACCGCCGTGCAGCCGCAGGAAGGGGCCGGGCTGGCCCTGCTGCCCGCGCACGCCGTGGAACTGTGGTCGCTCGATCACGGGGCGCTCCTGTCCAGCGTCGGCGCCGCGCCGCTCTCCCCGCTCCGGGAGCGCATGACCTTCGGCTTCGTCGTGCGCGACCTCGCCCGACGCCGCGGCGGCGTCACCCTGCGCACACGCTCCGGGACGCTGCTGACGGGGACGATCGACCGGGCGGGAGCCGACCACCTCGACCTGGCGCTGCACGACGCCGGCGCCCCTCGCCGGGCACGCGCGGTCACGGGTTTCCGCATGGTGCCGTTCGCGTCCGTGCTCATGATCGGCGCCGACGCACCGGCGAGCGGGCCGGCCTGAGCACGACGCCCCGGGCTACTCCCCCCGGCGGAGCGGCGGACCCCACAGCTCGGGGAAGCTCGCCGCGTTCGCCTGCCGCCACAGCGCCCGGCGCCGGGCGTCCTCGGCCTGCTCCGCGAGGTAGTCGGAGATCGAGTCCTCCTCGACCCTCCAGGCGCCGGGGTCGCCGAGCCTGGCGCCGCGGAGCCGCCCCTGCAGGATCAGCTCGACGACCTCGTCCGCCTGCACGCCGAGCAGCTCGGCGACCTGGGCGGGAGCGAGATGGCGCGGTGCAGCAGCGGATGCGTCGGGCATGCACCCATTGTGCTCCGCGCACGCCCGTGGATGATGCACCACCCGGGGCTGTGGACAACTTCTCCGGCGCGGATCCGGAATCTGTGACCATGTCCCCATGCGCACCCCACGAACAGGCCGACGCCCTTGGACCGATCTGCGATTCTTCATCGGCCTCCTGCTGATCGTGCTCTCCGTCGCCGGGGTGTGGCTGGTCGTCGGCGCGGCGCGGCAGACCACCCCTGTCCTGCAGGCGGCGCGCACGATCGTGCCCGGCGAGCCGCTCACCTCCGCCGACGTGCGCGTGGTCGAGGTGATGCTGGGGACCGCGGGGACCGGCTATCTCACCCCGGCCAGGCTCCAGCCGGGTCTCATCGCGACCCGCACGATCGCCGAGGGCGAGCTCGTGCCGTCCTCCGCCGCGGCCGACGCGGATCAGGGGCGCACGACGTCGGTGGTCGTGCGCAGCACCGTGCCGGTCCCGGCGTCCGTCGAGACCGGCACGGTCGTGGAGGTGTGGGCAGCCGACCCGCGAGACGACGGGAAGGGCTTCGCGGAGCCCCGCGTGCTGCTCTCCGACGCCGTCGTCGCCTCCGTCGGCCGTGACGACGGGCCGCTCTCGGCGAACGCGACGACGCTCGAGCTCGTCGTCAGCCGGAGCGCGGTCGGCGAGGTCCTCACCGCGCTCAGCGGAGGAGCCTCGCTCTCGGTGGTCCCGGTCGGAGCCCGCTCGTGACCGCGGTGGTGCTGGCGGTCGCCCGCGAGAGAGCCGATGCGCTCGCCGACGAGCTGGAGCTCGCCGGCATCGAGGTGGTCTCGCGGCTCACGCCCGAGCGGGCGGCCGGACTCGCGCCGCACGCGGAGGAGCTGCGCGCCGCGGACGCGCTGCTGATCCCCGCGGACCGCGCCTGGCTCAGCGGAGCGCTGCGCGACGCCTGCGATCGCGCGGGTGTGCGGATCCTGACGCTCGGCGACGGCCCGGCCGCCGCACGGATCGCCCGGCGGCACGGCCTCGGCGCACCGCTGCCCGCCTCCGCGAGCGGCTGGGATGTCGCCGATGCGCTGCTGCCGCGCGACGACGGCGGCTCCCTCCGGGATGCGGCGGATGCCGCGGATCCGCCCACGAGCCGCCTCATCGCCGTCTGGGGCCCGCACGGCGCGCCGGGACGCAGCACGGTGGCCGTGCAGCTGGCGGCGCTCCTCGCGGCGCCCGACCGCGGCGTCGCCCTCGTCGACGCCGACACGCACGCGCCCGCGATCGCCCTTCTGCTGGGTCTCACCGACGACGGCCCGGGGATCGCCGCGGCCTGCCGTCGCGCAGAGCTCGGGCTCCTCGACGCGGCGGAGCTCAGCCGCCTCGCGACTCCGGTCGAGACCGCGGCAGGCGCCGTCGACGTGCTGGTCGGGATCAACCGTCCCGCGCGCTGGCCCGAGCTCACCGCACCCCGGCTGCACGGCGCTCTCGAGGCGTGCCGGCAGTGGAGCGCGGTCACCGTGGTCGACGTCGCCGCCTCGCTCGAGGCCGACGAGGAGATCGTCAGCGACCTCGAGGGTCTGCGACGCAACACCGCGACGCTGACGGCGCTGCGCTGTGCCGACCGCATCGTCGCCGTCGCCTCGGCCGACCCGCTCGGCATCGCCCGCTTCGTCCGCGGCTACGCCGAGCTGCGGGCCGAGATCGGCGAGGCGCCGGTCACGGTCGCCGTCAACAAGGTGCGCCCCGGCCCGCTCGGCATCGATGCGCGCGGTCAGATCCGGCGGGCGCTGGACCGGTTCTCCGGGATCCGCGACGTGCACTTCCTGCCCTTCGACCCGCGCGCTCTCGACGCGGCCGCGCTGCACGCCCGCCCCGTCGCCGATGTGTCGGGGCGGGCGGCCTTCACGGTCTCGATGCGATCGCTGGCGGCGGCGCTGCTGCGCGACGAGCAGCCCCCCGCCGTCACGCGCAGAGCGCGACGCCGCGGGGCCGCCACCGCGTGATCCGCAACGGGATCACTGCCGATAGCTCGCGAGGAAGTTGCCCAGACGCTCGATCGCCTCGGTGATCACCCGGGGCTCCGGCAGCGTGACGACGCGCAGATGGTCCGGCGTCGGCCAGTTGAACCCGGTGCCCTGCACGAGCAGGATCCGCTCCGCGACGAGCAGGTCGTAGATGAGCTTCGCGTCGTCGTGGATCTCGTGCACCTCGGGATCGAGGCGGGGGAACGCATACAGCGCGCCGGCGGGCCGCACGCAGCTCACTCCGGGGATGGCGGACAGCCCTTCCCAGGCGGCATCGCGCTGCAGATGCAGCCGGCCGCTGGGGGCGATCAGCGACTCGATCGACTGCACCCCGCCGAGCGCCGCCTGCACCGCGTGCTGCGCCGGCACATTCGGGCAGAGCCGGGTCGAGGCGAGCAGCGTGATGCCCTCGATGAACCCCTTCGCGTGCTGCTGCGGGCCGGTGATGACGAGCCAGCCCGAGCGGTAGCCGGCCACGCGGTAGGTCTTGGAGAGCCCGTTGAAGGTCAGGCAGAGCAGGTCGGGGGCAAGGGTCGCGGTGGGGATGTGCTGCGCGTCGTCGAAGAGGATCCGGTCGTAGATCTCATCCGAGAGCAGCAGCAGGTCGTTCTCGCGCGCCACCTGCACGATGCCCTGGAGCACCTCGCGCGAGTACACGGCGCCCGTGGGGTTGTTCGGATTGATGATGACGATGGCCTTGGTGCGCGGGGTCACCTTGGAACGCAGATCCTCCAGATCCGGGTTCCACCCGTTCTCCTCGTCGCAGAGGTAGTGCACCGGGGTGCCGCCGGCGAGGCTGGTCATCGCGGTCCACAGCGGATAGTCCGGGGCGGGGATGAGCACCTCGTCGCCCTCGTCCAGCAGCGCCTGCATGGTCATGGTGATGAGTTCCGAGACGCCGTTGCCGAGGTAGACGTCCTCGGGATCGACGAGCGGGAATCCCTCGACCTGTTCGTAGCGGCTGACCACCGCCCGGCGGGCCGAGACGATGCCCTTGCTCTCGCTGTAGCCGTGGGCGCCGGGCAGCGTCGCGAGCATGTCGCGCACGATCTGCTGGGGAGCCTCGAAGCCGAAGATGGCGGGGTTGCCCGTGTTCAGCTTGAGCACCGAGTGACCTGCCGCCTCCAGCCGCGCCGCCTCGACCAGCGCGTTGCCGCGGATCTCGTAGAGGACGTTCTTCAGCTTGGACGACTGGTCGAAGGTACGTGGCATCTCGAAAGCCTATCCGCCGATCGATGCCCCGCCGTGCACACCGGGGCGCCGAAAGGGCCACGCACCGTCGATTGGACCGCGTCGGAGCGACCGGCCTTCACGCCCTGGCGCGGCGCGCTTCGACATGAGCGATGCGTGCCCGTCGGCTGCTCTCCACGTGGGCGGCGGCGAGGGCCGCCGCGCGCTCGCCGTCGCGCGCCTTGATCGCCTCGAAGAGCTCGCCGTGCTCCTCGCTGAAGTGCTGCAGATCGTCGTGCTGCGAGAGCGCCCAGCGCAACCGGCTGCGGATGCCCTTCATCATGTCGCTCAGCAGCTGGTTCTCCGCGAGGTCCGTGACGATCTCGTGGAAGTCGGCCGCGGCCCGACGGGATCCGATCCCGTCGCCGACGCGCGCACCGCTCTGCTCGGTCTCGATCGACTGCTGCAGGCGCGCCAGCCCGTCCCGCCGGTACCGTTCGGCGGCCAGCCGGAACGCCAGGGGCTCGAGCACGGCGCGCACCTCGTCGAGATCGGCGAGATCCGCGTCCGTGAACTCGCGCACCACCGCCCAGGTGTGCGGACGCAGTTCGACGAGTCCCTCCGCCACGAGCACCTTGAGCGCATCGCGCACCGGCACCCGGCTCACGCCGAACTCGGTCGCGAGGTCGCGCTCGATCAATCGGCTGCCGGGGGCCCGCACCCCGTCGAGGATCGCGTCGCGCAACCACACCGCGATCCTCGTGGATTCGAGCTGACGTTCTTCCGTGCTGGTCACGGGCCTATTCTTCCATCGAGAGCCGCGCCCTCCGCGACCATGGTGCGGCGACGGCGCGCCGGTCAGCCCGCCGGGGACTCGACCCAGCGGATCCCCTCCTTGAGCGAGGGCACGATCTCGGTGCCGATCGTGCGGGCGAGGAGGTCGTCCAGTCGGTCGAGGGGCCCGATGAGCGCGCGGCCGCCGGCCCGCGCGACGCGGATCGCGGCGTCGATCTTCGGCTGCATCGACCCTTCGGCGAAGGCCATCGCCGCCACGGCGTCCGCCGACGCGGTGTGGATGTCGCGCTGCTCCGGCGTGCCCCAGTTCTCGCTGACGTAGTCCCCGTCGGTGAGCATGATCAGGGTGTCGGCCTGGATGTCCTCGGCGAGCGCGGCGCTGGCCAGATCCTTGTCCACGACCGCCTGCACGCCGATGTGGCGCCCCCGGGAGTCGATGCGCACGGGCACCCCTCCGCCGCCGACGCAGACCGCGAGGCTGCCGGCTTCGAGCAGGCGGCGGATCAGCGGAGCCTGCACGATCGAGAGCGGCTGGGGCGAGGGCACGACCCGACGGAAGGCGTTCCCGTCCTTGGCGATCGTCCAGCGGTACTCCGCGGCGGCCTCGGCGGCGTCGTGCGCGGAGTACTGCGGGCCGATCAGCTTCGTGGGTCGCACGAAGGCGGGGTCGCTCTCGTCGACGACGGTCGTCGTGATGATGCCGGCGACCTCGCGCTCGCCGGCGAGCGCGTTGGAGAGCTCCTGCTGCACGACGTACCCGATCATGCCCTGGGTCTCGGCCCCGAGGATGTCCAGCGGATAGGCGGCGACGTCCTGATAGGCGAGGTTCTGCAGCGCGAGCAGGCCGACCTGCGGTCCGTTGCCGTGCGTGATGACGACCTCGTTGTCACGGGCGAAGGGCGCCAGCGCCTCGCACGCCGCCTTCACGTTGGCGCGCAGGTATTCGGCCGTCATCGGCTCGCCCCGACGGGCGAGGGCGTTGCCCCCGAGTGCGACTACGACACGCATCTGGTTTCTCCCTCATGCTGAGGCCGCGGACGCGACCGGTAGGTGATTCAGGACTGGTACTCCATTTCAAACAATGGTATACACGAGAGAGAACATGTGACCATCCTCCGACGCCGTGGACCACGGCCCGCGGAGATCCCGGAGAGAACACGATGCCCCCCGTCGCCACCCCCGTCGCCGTGCGCGCGCTCAGCTGGGACGCTGCACTCGAGGACACGCTCCCGAGCGGCGAGGACGGAGCATCGCTCCGTTCGGTGCTCACCCGCGTCCGCCCGGTGCCGCAGGCGGCGTCCGCTCCGCTCCACCGGGTGCACTCCGTGCACCGCCGAGCCGTGAACCTGCACATCGCCGATGAGCTCGTGGCGCTCGTCTCCCCCGAGCTCGACGACGCGCCGGCCACGGTGCGCGTCCCCGTCCACGACTGGACGACGCTGCCGGTGCAGTCCGGGGACGAGGTGTGGATCGGATCCGACGGACTGCGGATCGAGACGGCGCTCGGTCCGATCGCGGTCCTCACCGCTCCCGCCCACCCCTGGCTCCCCGACGACGTCTGCCTCTGCAGCCTGTCGCCCGCGCAACTGCGACGCGCGGACGAGATCATCGGCCGCACCCCGGCGCCCTCTGCGCTGACCGCGTTCGGCCGGATCGCGGCCCCACTGCTGGCCGAGCACGCCGACGCCCTCGAGACGGCCCTGCGGCACGGCGATCCCTCCGGGATCACGCAGGCGGCGATCCCTCTCCTCGGCCTCGGCGAAGGCCTCACGCCGTCCGGGGACGACGTCCTCACGGGCGTCGCGTTCCTGAGCGCTCAGCGCGGGATGCGACTGCACGCCGCACGGGCCTCCCTCGCCGCCGCCGTCGACCGTGCGGGCGCTGCGCGGACGACGCCGCTGAGCACGGCGGCCATCCGGCACGCCCTGCGCGCCCGCGCCCCGCAGCGACTGCACGCCCTCGTCCAGGCGCTGCGCGACGACGACGCCGTGCGCCTCGGCAGCGCCGCCGCGCACGTCGCGGCGATCGGACACACCTCCGGGTCGGACATGCTCACGGGCGTTCGCCTGGCTCTGCGCACCGAGGCGGCCCTGCGCACCGCACCCCTCCCCGCGACGCCGGCGTCCGGGAACGTCCCCAAGGAGCACGTGTGATGACCAAGACAGCACCCGCGGAGAGCAGCACCTCGGAGTTCGAGCACGAACCCGTGCCGCAGAGTCACCGGAAGTCGCTCTTCACGGTCTCGGCCGTGTGGTTCGGCTTCCCCATGATCCTCACGAACGCCGTCCCCGGCGGTCTCGTCGTCGCGATGCTGGGATTCTGGCCGGGCGTCGGCGCGATCCTCACCGCGAACGCGATCATGTTCGTCTACGTGAGCCTGCTCAGCTGGCGCGCCGGCCGCACCGGCAAGAGCTTCTCGCTGCAGGCGACGGAGACCTTCGGCACCGCCGGCTATGCGATCGCCTCCGGGTTCCTGTCCACCGTCGTCGTGGGATGGTTCGCCTTCAACACCGGCGCCACCGGAGACAGCCTGAGCACCGCGTTCGGCTGGAACGAGACCCTGGTCGCGGGGCTCGCCGGCCTCGTCTTCATCGCGGTGACCTACCTCGGCATCCGCGCCCTGTCCGTGCTCGGATCCATCGCCGCGCCGCTGTTCATCGCGGCCGTCATCATCGCGATCACCATCGCGGCGCAGAACCACGACTTCTCGGCCGTGTTCGGCTACCACGGCGTCGGCGGCGGGGCGATGTCGTTCGGTGTCGCGGTCACCGCGATCATGGCCACCTTCGCCGACTCCGGCACGATGACCGCCGACTTCACGCGCTGGGCGCGCAACGGCAAGGAGGCCGTGATCGCCACGGTCACCGCGTTCCCCGTGGCGAGCCTGGTCGCGCAGCTCAGCGGCGCGCTGTTCGTCGCCGCCGGCGCGATCGCCGAGCCCGCCGTCAACGGCGGCAACTTCGCACCGATCCTGACGAGCACCCGCAACCCGCTGCTCGATGTGTTCCTGCTCCTCTTCGTCGTGATCAACCTCGGATCCGTCTGCACGCACTGCCTCTACAACGGCGCCCTGGGCTGGTCGCATCTGACGCGTTCGAAGATGCGGGTGCTGACGCTGATCCTCGGTGTCATCGGCACTCTCGTCGCCGTGCTCGGCGCGTGGCACTACTTCGTGAACTGGCTCGTCCTGCTGGGCGTGCTGGTGCCTCCGCTGGGCGCCGTGCTCATCGCCGATCAGATCATCCTCGCGAAGCGCAACGCGGGTCGCGCGCCGCAGCGGTTCCGCCTCACCGCGCTGCTGGCCTGGGCCATCGGCGCCGGCGCGGCGCTGCTCTCGCACTTCTTCGCGCCTGTGCTGAGCGACGCCGTCGTCGGTCTGGTCGTGGGCTGCCTCGCCTATCTCGCCCTCGAGCAGATCCCCCGCTCGCACGCCCCTCTCGCAAAGGAGACGAACCGATGACCGCTTCGATCGGCGCCGATGAGCGCTACCTCGCGGCAGCGGCGTCCGGCGACCTGGACGGCGTCCGCGCCGCCCTCGCCGACGGCGCGGACAAGGACGCGCAGGACCGCGAGGAGGCCTCGGCCATCCTGCACGCGGCACGCGGCGGTCACCTGGCCGTCGTGCGCGCTCTCATCGCAGAGGGAGTCGACATCGATGCGCAGGATCAGACCTGCTCCAACCCGTTCCTGTACGGATGCATCAACGACGACCTCGAGCTCGTGCGGACCATGGCCGAAGCGGGCGCCGACCTCAAGCGGCTGACCCGGATGGGCGGGAACGGGCTCACCCCCTCGGCGGAGAAGGGCCATCTCGAGGTGGTCCGCTTTCTGCTCGAGAACACCCGCATCAACGTCAACCTCACCAACAACCTGGGCTGGACGGCCCTGATCGAGACGATCATCCTCGGCGACGGCGGGTCCGTGCGCCAGCAGATCGTCGAGCTGCTGCTCGCGCACGGCGCCAAGCCCGGGATGCCCGATCCGTGGGGCGTCTCTCCCGCCGACCTGGCCCGCGAACGCGGATACGACGAGATCGTCGCGATCCTCGAGCGTCCCCGCGTCTGAGACCCCCGAAAGGAACACGATGACCAGACACATCGAAATCAGGAAGAACACCTACCTCGACTCGGTCTCGCTCATGTCCATGAGCACCAAGGCGAACGCCGTCGACGGCGTGACCCAGGCGCTGCTCGGCATGGCCACACCGATGAACAAGGAAGTGCTGCGCAACGTCGGCGTCCAGGATCCGGCGATCGACGAGGCCCGTCCGAGCGACCTCATGATCGTCGTCGACGCCTCGGACGACACCATCGCGGCGGCGATCCAGGCGGTCGACGACATCCTCGCGCGCAAGGACAAGAGCGCCGCCGGCACGGCCGAAGTGCGCTACCGCACCCTCGACGGCGCGTTCGCCGAGGTCCCCGACAGCAACCTCGTGCTCATCTCGGTGAACGGCGCCTTCGCCGCCCGCGAGGCGCGCAAGGCGCTGAACGCCGGGAAGCACGTGATGATCTTCTCCGACAACGTGTCGGTGGACGACGAGCGGGCCCTCAAGACCCTCGCGCACGAGAAGGGGCTGCTGGTCATGGGCCCCGACTGCGGCACCGCGATCATCAACGGCACCGGCCTCGCCTTCGCGAACGCCGTGCGCCGCGGATCCATCGGCATCGTGGGCGCCTCCGGCACCGGCAGCCAGGAGCTGAGCGTGCGGATCCACGACTTCGGCGGCGGCGTCTCGCAGCTGATCGGCACGGGCGGACGCGACCTCAGCACCGAGATCGGCGGCATCTCCATGATCGACGGCATCGCCGCCCTCGACGCGGATCCGGAGACCGCGGTGATCGTCGTCGTCTCCAAGCCCCCGGCCGAAGAGGTCGCGGACAAGGTGCTCGCCGCCGCCGGCGCCGCGTCCAAGCCCGTCGTGGTGACCTTCCTCGGGTCCACCCGCACCTCCAGCGGCTACGACAACGTGACGCTCGTCGCCGGCACCAAGCCGACCGCGATCGCGGCCGTCGTCGCGAGCGGCGTCGACGAGTCCACGCTCGACACCCATCCGCTGAACCTCGCCCTCATCGCGGAGGTGCGCGCCAAGCTCGCACCGGAGCAGACCTACGTGCGCGGACTGTTCTGCGGCGGCACGCTGTGCGACGAGGCGATGTTCGCGGCCCTTGCGACCTACGACGACGTGTACTCCAACATCCAGAAGGATCCGGCCCGCGTGATCGGCGCGACGGACGCCTCCCGTGCCCACACCTACCTCGACATGGGCGACGACGATTTCACCAACGGGCGCCCGCACCCGATGATCGACCCGACGCTGCGGCTGCAGCGCCTCGTCCAGGAGGCCGACGACCCCACCGTGGGCGTGATCGCGATGGACTTCATCCTCGGCTTCGGCGCGCACGAGGATCCCGTGGGCGTCACGATCCCGGCCATCCAGGAGGCGAAGGCGAAGGCCGCCGCGCGCGGACAGCACCTCGAGATCCTCGGCTACGTGCTCGGCACCGACCTGGACACCCCGGCGATCACCGACCAGGTCGCGAAGCTCCAGGCGGCCGGCGTCACGATCGCCTCCTCCTCCACCAACCTCGGGCTGCTGGCCCGCGAATTCGTCGCGAAGGGTGACCACTGATGAGCGTCAACGACCTGTTCGGATCCGCACTGAAGCCGGTCAACCTCGGCCTCGACATGTTCGCCGAGGACCTCGCGGCGCAGGGCGTCAGCCCGGTGCTCATGGACTGGACTCCTCCGGGCGGCGGCGACCCCGAGGTCATCGCCGCGCTGAGCCGGCTCGAGGACCCGGCCGTCGCGGCGAGGATCGATGCCGCCAACCAGGAGGCGCTGAGCCGCATCCTCGCCGCCCAGCCCTTCCTGGAGGGCTTCGGACAGGCGATCGACGTCGTTCCCGGGATGACCGCGAAGACGATCCTGCACGCGGGCCCCCCGATCGAGTTCCCGCGCATGTCGGGGCCGATGAAGGGCGCCGTCACCGGAGCGCTCGTCTTCGAGGGGCTCGCCGCGGATCTCGACGAGGCGTTCGAGCTCGCCGCCTCCGGCGAGATCACGTTCTCGCCCTGCCACGAGCACCAGTCGGTCGGCTCGATGGCCGGCGTCACGAGTGCGAGCATGTGGGTGCACCAGGTGCGCAACCGCACGCACGGCAACCTCGCCTTCACCAACCTGTCCGAGCAGCTGTCGAAGATCCTCCGCTTCGGCGCCAACGACCAGTCGGTGATCGACCGCCTGAACTGGATGCGCGACGTGTTCGGCCCCGTGCTGTCGGGCGCCATGACGCTGAACCAGGACGGCATCGATCTGCGGCTGATGCTCTCCCAGGCGCTGCACATGGGCGACGAGGCGCACAACCGCAACGTGGCCGGCACGACGCTGCTCATCCAGGCGCTGGCGCCCTATATCCTGGAGACGGACTTCACCACCCGGGAGAAGCGCGAGGTCTTCGACTTCGTCGCCTCGTCGGACTACTTCTCCGGACCGACCTGGATGGTCACGGCGAAGGCGTCGCTCGACGCGGCGAACGGGATCGAGGACTCCACGCTCGTGACCACGATGGCGCGCAACGGCGTCGACTTCGGCATCCGCGTCTCGGGCACCGGCGGACAGTGGTTCACCGGCCCCGCCCAGCAGGTCGTCGGTCCGATGTTCGCCGGGTACACGCCCGCCGACTCCGGGCTCGACATGGGCGACTCCGCGATCACCGAGACCTTCGGCATCGGCGGGTTCGCGATGGCCGCCGCCCCCGCGATCGTCGCCCTCGTCGGCGGCACCGTCGACGAGGCCATGGGCTACTCGCGCACCATGAACGACATCACGACCGGGAACAACCCGAACATCACCATCCCCGCACTCGACTTCATGGGCGTGCCCACCGGCATCGACGTGCGCAAGGTGATGGAGACCGGGATCCTGCCGATCATCAACACCGCGATCGCGCATAAGGATCCGGGCATCGGCATGATCGGCGCCGGCATCACCCACCCGCCCGTCGAGGCGTTCCAGCAGGCGCTCGTCGCGCTCGCCGACCGCATCGTCTGACCCGCGGAACGAAGAGGCCGGCACCCCAACGGGGTGCCGGCCTCTTCGTCGTCCTACGACGCCTACTTCTTCTTGCCCTGGGCGCGGCGCTCGGCGCGATTCGCCGGAGCCGCGTCGCCGGCGTCCACGCGCTGACCGAAGGCGCCGCGCGCCGCCGGCTGCGCCGGCTGCTCGTCGTCGCCGGCCTGAGCCCGAGCAGCCGCCTGGCGGAGGCGATCCGTCGCCGCCTGCTGCACCTGGCCGCGGTCGTTGCGCACCTCGACGTCGCCGGCGTCGTTGGGCGCCGAGTACTCGAGGCGCTGGTCGCCCGCGGATTCGGTGAGCCCCTTGGCCTCGACCTCGGTGATACCCTCGTCGCCGGCCTGACGCACCTCGACCTCGAGGTTGTAGAGGTAGCCGACCGACTCCTCCTTGATCTGGCCCATCATCGCCTGGAACATCGAGTAGCCCTCGCGCTGGTACTCGACCAGAGGATCGCGCTGCGCCATCGCGCGCAGGCCGATGCCGTCCTTCAGGTAGTCCATCTCGTAGAGGTGGTCGCGCCAGCGGCGGTCCAGCACCTGCAGCACCACCCGGCGCTCCAGCTCACGGGTGGCGGCCTCGCCGAGCGACGCCTCGCGCTTCTCGTAGGCGACCATCGCGTCGGAGACGAGCTCGCGCTTGAGCCCCTCGGCGGTGATCCCGCCCTTGCGGCCGCCGGCTTCGGCGACGACCTCGTCGATCGTGACGTCGACCGGGTAGAGCGTCTTCAGCTCGGTCCACAGGCTGTCGAAGTCCCAGCTCTCGGTGTGGCCCTCGGCGGTGTGGTCGTCCACGACCGCGCCGATCGCGTCCTCCACGAAGTGCTTGACCCGGTCGGCGATGTCGTCGCCCTCCAGGATGTGCCGGCGGTCGGTGTAGATCGCCTCGCGCTGACGGTTGAGAACGTCGTCGTACTTGAGGACGTTCTTGCGCATCTCGGCGTTGCGCGCCTCGACCTGGCTCTGCGCGCTGCGGATCGCGCGGGTCACCAGGCCCGACTCGATCGGCATGTCCTCCGGGAAGTTCGTGCGCGCGAGGATCGCCTCGGCGGCGCCCTGCTGGAAGAGCCGCATGAGGTCGTCGGTGAGGCTGAGGTAGAACCGGCTCTCGCCCGGGTCGCCCTGACGGCCCGAGCGGCCGCGCAGCTGGTTGTCGATGCGGCGCGATTCGTGGCGCTCGGTGCCGAGCACGTACAGTCCGCCGGCCTCGACGACCTTGGCGCCCTCGGTCTCGACCTTGGACTTCATCGCCTCGTAGGCCTCGTCCCAGGCCTGCTCGTACTCCTCCGGCGTCTCGACCGGATCCAGGCCCTTCGACTTCAGCTCCTGCACCGCGAGGAACTCGGCGTTGCCGCCGAGCATGATGTCGGTGCCTCGACCGGCCATGTTGGTGGCGACGGTGACCGCGCCCAGGCGTCCGGCGCGGGCGACGATCTCGGCCTCGCGGGCGTGGTTCTTCGCGTTCAGGACTTCGTGCTTGATGCCCTTCTTGCTCAGCAGCCGGGAGAGGTACTCGCTCTTCTCGACGCTGACGGTTCCCACGAGCACGGGCTGGCCGTTCTCGTGCCGCGCAGCGATGTCCTCGACCACCTGGGCGAACTTGGCCGTCTCGTTCTTGTAGACGAGGTCGGCCTTGTCCTGGCGGATCATCGGCTTGTTGGTCGGGATCGGCACGACGCCGAGCTTGTATGTGGACATGAACTCGGCGGCCTCGGTGTCGGCCGTTCCGGTCATGCCGGCGAGCTTGTCGTACAGGCGGAAGTAGTTCTGCAGCGTGACGGTGGCGAGGGTCTGGTTCTCGGCCTTGACCGGCACGCCCTCCTTCGCCTCGATGGCCTGGTGGATGCCCTCGTTGTAGCGGCGCCCGACGAGGATGCGGCCGGTGTGCTCGTCGACGATCATGACCTCGTCGTTCATGACGACGTAGTCGGTGTCGCGCTTGAACAGGGCGAGCGCCTTGATCGAGTTGTTCAGGAACGAGATCAGCGGGGTGTTCGCCGACTCGTAGAGGTTGTCGATGCCGAGGTAGTCCTCGACCTTCTCGATGCCGGGCTCGAGCACGCCGACGGTGCGCTTCTTCTCGTCGACCTCGTAGTCCTCGCCCGCCTCGAGCGTGCGCGCGATCTTCGCGAACTCGGCGAACCAGCGGTTCGCCTCCCCGGACGACGGACCGGAGATGATCAGCGGCGTGCGCGCCTCGTCGATGAGGATCGAGTCGACCTCGTCGACGATGGCGAAGAAGTGCCCGCGCTGGACGAGGTCCTCCTTGCGCCACGCCATGTTGTCGCGCAGGTAGTCGAAGCCGAACTCGTTGTTCGTGCCGTAGGTGATGTCGGCGTTGTACTGCTCGCGCCGCACCTCGGGCGTCTGTCCGGAGACGATCACTCCGGTGGTCATGCCGAGCGCGCGGTAGACACGGCCCATGAGCTCGGACTGGTAGGTCGCGAGGAAGTCGTTCACGGTGATGACGTGCACGCCCTGGCCGGCGATGGCGTTGAGGTACGACGGGAAGGTCGCCACGAGGGTCTTGCCCTCACCGGTCTTCATCTCGGCGATGTTGCCCTCGTGCAGGGCCGCGCCGCCCATGATCTGCACGTCGTAGGCGCGCATGCCCAGCGTGCGCTTGGCGGCCTCGCGCACCGCCGCGAAGGCCTCCGGCATGAGCTGGTCGAGGGTCTCGCCCTTCTCGAACCGCGCGCGCAGCTCGGCGGTCTCGTTGCGCAGGTCCTCGTCGCTGAGCTTCGCGAAGTCGTCCTCGAGCGCGTTCACGGCCTTGACGACGCCGTTCAGGCGGCGCAGGATCCGTCCCTCGCCCGCGCGCAGCAGCTTCTCAAGAGGATTCGCCACGGATTCCATCTCCCTCAGGGTGTCTCGTGCCGCGCGTCACGCGCACGGCATACGGGTTCATGTTACCGGGCTGTGACCTGTCGATCCTCTGGGCGGTCCGGCGCATGATCATCGACCGCGAGCTGCCGGTCCCGGCCGAGCCGATCCCGGACCGACGGCGGGCGGATCCGCCTCCGGTGACGCGCTCGGATCCGGACTCTCCCCCGCTTTCCCGGTATGCATATACTGCGAAAGCGATTCCGGGAAAGGAAAGACGATGTCGGTGCGTCAGAGTCTCCTCGCCATCCTCGACCAGGGCCCCTGCTACGGCTACCAGTTGCGGGCGGAGTTCGACCGCCGCACCGGATCCACCTGGCCGCTCAACGTCGGACAGATCTACAACACCCTGGAGCGCCTGGAACGGGACGGACTCGTCGAACGCGGCGACGCCGACGAGCAGGGGCACGTGTACTGGGTCATCACCGACGCCGGATCCGCCGAGGTCGCCGGCTGGCTCTCCTCCCCCGTCGAGCGCGGAGCGGGAACCAGGGACGAGCTCGCGATCAAGCTCGCCGTCGCCGCGACGCTTCCCGGCGTCGACGTCACGAGCGTGATCCAGGCGCAGCGCCGGGCATCGCTGAGCAGGATGCAGGAGCTTCAGCGCGCGACGTACGCGGGCGCCCACTCCGACGGGCCCGAGGAGCTGGCCTGGACGCTCGTAATCGACTCCCTGATCTTCGCTGCGGAGGCCGAGCTCCGCTGGCTCGACCACACCGAGCGGCGGCTCGCCACCCGCCCCCGGCATGCGCGGGAGCTGGGGCTGTCCGCCGATCGTCCGAAGCGGGGGCGGCCGACGAAGAGCGCGGCGACGACCGGAGCGCCGCCCGCGGTCTGATCGCCGAGGGCGTAGCGGATGCACAGCCGCCGCAGGGTCGCGGCCCATAGGATCGGCCCATGGCCGGTTTTTGGGGCAGACGCAAACGTGAACAGGACGAGCTGCAGGCGCAGGACGCGGATCTCGCGCGCCGCGCCGAGCAGGCGATCGTCGCCGCCGACGAGCGGATCCGCACCTCGGCCGACGAACTCGCCTTCGCGGCCGCAGAGCTCGGCGACGACATGACGGCGGATTTCCGCGCCGCGGTGGACGCCGTGCGCACGCACATGGGCGAGGCGTTCCAGCTGCACCAGCTGAACCACGACGAGATCCCGGATACGCCGGAGGAGCTGCGCACCCGCAACGCGCGCATCGTGCAGCTCTGCCAGTGGGCCGAGGATCTGATCGACGAGAAGTCGGCCGCGATCGCCGACGCGGTGAACCGGGTGCGCAACGCCCCGCAGGTCGTCGCCCGCGTGCGCGCCGATGCCGCCGCCCTCGAGACCCGGGTGCCGCAGGCGCAGTCGTCCGTCGACCGCCTCGCCACCCGTTACTCCGACGCCGCCATGCAGCGCATCGCGCGCAGTGCGGAGGAGGCGGCGCAGCTCATCGTGTTCGCGTCGCACGGCGCGGACGTGTTCGAGCGTCGCCGCGACGCCGGGCGCAACCAGGAGGCCGTGCTGGCGCTCGAGACGGCGACCGAGGCCACCCGCCGCGCCGCGGCCCTGCTCGACGCGGTCGACGACTTCGAGATCGAGGCGCTGCGGGCCGAGTCCACGCTCGCCGAGGTCGTCGCCGATTCCCGCGGCGACCTGGCCGCCCTGTCCCAGGCGCCGGCCACTCCGGCGGTCTCCGCTGCGGCGGTCGCCCTGCAGCAGGCGCTGAACGAGCTCGCGCCGGCGGGGAGCCGCACGGATCCGTTCGGCGAGCTGACCCGGCTGCGCGCCGCGAACACCGCCCTGGACGCGGCCGTCGCCGACGCCCGCTACCGCGCGGAGCACCCGCTCCCGACGATCGCCGCCGTGCAACACGCGCTGGACGACGCCGATCGCCAGCTGGGGATCGCACGCGGTCTGATCGAGGGGCACCGCGGCTGGATCGGCGCCGACGCCCGCACCCGTCTTGCCGAGGCCGAGCGCCTGCGCGTGGACGCGCCCTCGCTGCTGCCCGCGGAGGAGACGCGCGAGCAGGCGCTCAGCACCGCCCGGCGCGTCGCGCAGCTGGCGGCCGAGGCCCTGCAGCTCGCCCAGCACGACATCGACCGTTCCCGCCCCGATCAGGGCTGGGGCGGTGGCGGCGGCTGGGGCGGGGGCGGCGGCCGCGGCGGAGGCGGCGGCGATGTCGTCACCGGCGTGCTCGGCGGACTCGTGATCGGCGGCCTGCTCGGCGACATCTTCGACTGACCCCCGCACACGAAGCGGCCCGGGACCGAGGTCCCGGGCCGCTTCTGCGTCTAGGGGTGCGGCTCAGCCCACCAGTTCCTCGGCGGGAGCCGCCTGGGTGGTGAGCGAGATCACGCCGTAGTCCCAGCCCTTGCGGCGGTACACGACGCTCGGGTGGTCGCTGCGGGCGTCCACGAACAGGAAGAAGTCATGGCCGACGAGCTCCATGCGGTCCACGGCCTCCTCCACGGTCATCCACTCCGCATCGAAGTTCTTCGTGCGGATCACGACCGGGGAGTACTCCTCCTCGCTCTCCAGCGTCGGGATCGCGCCGGTGGACACGGCGTGCAGCGTGTCGACGGAGACCGGTTGCACGTCGATGCCCGAGAGTTCGCCGGTGCCCTTCTCGAAGTGCGCGCCGCGCGGATGGTGCCGGCCGTCGATGCGGCGCTCCTTGGCCCGCCGCACCTGCTCGATGAGCTTGTCGACGGCGAGGTCCAGCGCGGCGAACTTGTCCGCGTCACGCGCCTCGGCCCGGACCAGCGGGCCCTTGCCGTTGAGAGTGAGTTCGACGGTCTCATCCTCCACATGACCGCCGCGATAGGAACGATGGGTGACCTTCACGTCCAGGCTCGTCGCCTTCGTCGCGATAGTCGCGATCCGAGCGGTCTTCTCCTCGACCACCGCTCGGAATCGATCGCTGATGCCGACTCCGACACCGACGATGTTCGTTTCCATCCTGACCTCCTTTTTCCGGTCCGACCGGTAGGGGGCGGACCGTGGTCGCCTTTGTGAGTCCCCACCGTAGTCGCCGGATCCCGTGATGTCATCCACAATTCATCTGCGTGTCGTGGGGATCCGCTGCGAGCTCGGCCAGGATCTGCGGCAGCGCCCGTCACGACCCGTCCGGCAGGCTCACCGACGTCGCGGCGTCGCCGCCACGGCGACCGCGCCGACGACCGAGAAACCCGCGGCGCGCAGCGCCCGCGCGGCCTCTCCGCAGGTCGACCCGGTGGTGATCACGTCGTCCACGAGGACGGCCGAAGCACCGCCTCCGTCCCGGTTCGCGACGAAGGCGCCGGCCAGGTTCGTGCGCCGTGCCTGCACCCCGAGGAGGCGCTGGTCGGCCACACGGCGGGCGGGCAGCAGCGCACGCTGCATCGGGACGCCGATCCCGCGTGCGAGGAGCTCGGGCAGCCGGAAGCCCCGGCGGCGGAACGCCGCCCGCGAGGTCGGCACGGGCACGACCACGTCGACCGGGAGCACCCGGCCGGATCCGGAGCACAGCGCCGTCACGGCCGCGGCGAGCGCCGGTCGCAGCGGCCGGATCAGCGACGTCTGCCCGTCCTCCTTGATCGCCCGCAGCACCGCGGCGGCGACGCCGTCGAAGGCGAGCCCCGCGCATCCCGGCACGTCGCCGGTGCGCACCGGCACGACCCGCGGTGCGAGCGTCGCCTCGCACTCCGCGCACAGTGCCGTGCCGGGCGCACCGCATCCGGCGCACACGGAGGCGAGGGCGAAGTCGACGACCTCGCGGATCAGCCGGGCGCTGCCCTGAGGGAGGATCGGGAGGAGACGGTTCGCCGAGGACATCCCCCGAGTCTCGGACGCTCCCGAACCGCCGAAACGCCGCTCGCCGGAACCGGTGCACTGCGGAGCCCGGGACTCCCCGGTGCGGAACGACCCGGATCCGCCCCGCGAGCGTGGCAGTACGCCAGGGGCCGCGTCCAGGGCGGCTCCCCGGATTCAGCCGCCGACGCCGAGCTGCACCGCGAGCACCTTGACTCCCGTGCTCTCCTGCTGCCAGTTGGGGCCGCTGCGCTGGTACAGCACTCCGCCCCCGAGCACCCGGACGTTCGAGACCGGCGACGCCGGCGCGAAGCTCTGCGCGGCATCGGGCGCGTCGATCGTCTTGGCGGGCCCGCCCACCGGCTGCTCGTGCAGGACGAGGTTGGACCCATCGGTGCCGAGGATCCCCACCGTCGAATCGTCCAACCACGCCACGTCCACGGCGCTGGTGGGCCAGGCGATCACATTGGCCGGGCCGAGCGCCGAAGGCGCTCCCCGGTCGTCACGGGTGATCGCGAAGACCTCGACCCGGGACTGCCCCCCGGCCACCACGGCCATCACGAGCCGCGCACCGTCCCTGCTGACCGCGAACGAGGTGACCCGGCCCGCGTCCGCCGGACCGGCGATCACGCGTGCGGTCGTCGACGACGCCGGCCACGCCGAGATCGACGCCGGGCTCTGCGCGGGCACGGTCCAGATGTACCCGAAGGGATCCAGTGTCGGGGCGATGAGATCGGGCCGCGCGTCGATCTGGTCGGTCTTGCCCCCGGCGACCGCGTACACCGCTCCGTCCCCGCCCTGCACGGCGACCCGCTGCGCGCCGCTGGCGGCGCTCATCGCCGTGATCGCCTGAGGGAAGTCCTCGATCTGCGTCGACACCCCGGGGACGGGCACGATCTCTCCGTTCGAGAGGAAACCGAAGCCCTTCTCCGTGAGCGCGAGAGGACGGGTGTCGACCGTCGTCGGCGCGACGGAGGCGGTCCCCGCGACCGTGTCGCGACCGGCGATCGTGATCTTCACCTGCAGCACGCCGAGACCGCTCAGACTGTGCTCCAGCTGCGTGCGCATCCGCGACAGGGTGACCGAGTTCGCGACGAGCGCGGCGTCGTTGAGAGCGACCTCCGCGACCTGCGACTCCGGCGTCACCGTGTTCCGCGCGAGCGCGACATCGCCCGTGAACGCGGTGCGCACGCCGTTCGCGAGCCACGGGCTGGGCTTGCCGCCGATGAGCGACTGCACGATGCGGCTGGCCGTGTTCTCCCGCTTCGGGAACCACCGCACATCGGGCACGAGGTACGTCCAGGAGGGGTCGAAGTACTGCAGGGCATACGGCGCGAAGACGTCGGCTGCGGCGAACGAGTCGGCATCCAGCACGATCCCGTCGGGGGCCTGCGAGATCCGCCACTGGCCGTTCTTCGTCTTGGTGAGCGTGAAGGGAAGGTCGGCGGCGCGGTTGACGGGCTGGCCCGCATACGCGCCCGTCTCGTCGACGCTCGCCGTCTGCTGCAGACCGAGGCGCACCGTGGTGGAGGTCGTCTCCTTCGTCACGTCGGCGGCGTCGTAGTGCCGATCGGCGGAGCCGGTGTCGATCGTCACCCCCACGTCCGGCTTCCACTTCTGCGCCTCATCGGAGGTAAGGAACAGGCGGGCGATGCTCCAGCTGTCCTTCGGGCTGGAAGCCGCATCGATGAACCCGCGCACGATCTGCTTCGGATCCATGCCGTCGGAAGGTCCCTGCGGAACGAACGCCAGATCGGATCCGCTGTCGTTCTGACGCGCGGCGAGACCGGGGCGCACATCGCCCGTGACCGGCAGCGACGCGCAGGCGGTGAGCCCCAGCAGGGCGAGCGCGACGACCGCGCCGCGGATGATGCGTCCGATTCTCATGACTCCCCCTGATCCTCGTCCGTCTGGCGGAGGGCGGCGCCCGCCTCGGCGACGGCGAGAGGGGCCGTGCTCACGCCGAGCTCGGCGATCGGCTCGACCGCCTCCAGCGGGACGGGCGAAGCGCCGTCCAGGGGCCGCGACCCGCGCGGGAGCGTGAGCACGAAGTTGGTGCCCTCCCCCGGACGCGACCACACCGCCAGGGTTCCGCGATGCAGCCGCGCGTCACCCAGGGCGATCGAGAGCCCCAGCCCGGTGCCGCCGATCGTGCGCTGGCGGGACGGGTCCGCCCGCCAGAACCGGTCGAACACCCGCTCGGCGTCCTCCGCGGTCATCCCCATCCCCTGATCGCGCACGCCGACCGCCACCGCGTTCTGATTGCTGTCCACGGTGACCACGATCGGATGCCCCTCGCCGTGCTCGATGGCGTTGCCGATGAGGTTGCGCAGGATCCGGCGCACCCGGCGCGGATCGAGGTCGACGGGCGTGTGCCCGCCCGGGGCGACGAAGCGCAGCTCGGTGTCGTGGGTCTGCGCGAGCGGGCGCATCTCGTCGACCAGGTCCTCCGCCAGATGGGCGAGACTCGTGGCCTCGGTCTCCAGCTGCACGGAGCCGGCGTCGTAGCGGCTGATCTCCAGCAGGTCGGCGAGCAGCGTGTCGAACCGGTGCACCTGGGTCTGCAGCAGCTCCGCAGTGCGCGCCGTGGTCGGATCGAACTCCTCACGACGGTCGTTGAGCATCTCCGCCGCGAGCCGGATCGTGGTCAGCGGCGTGCGCAGCTCGTGCGAGACGTCGGAGACGAACCGCTGCTGCACGAGCGACAGCTCGCCGAGCTCCTTGATCTGCGCCTCGATGCTGTCGGCCATCGCGTTGAAGGAGCGACCCAGCGTCGCGAGCTCGTCCTGGCCGTGCACCGGCAGGCGCACGTCGAGATCGCCTCCGGCGAAGCGCGCGCTCGTCTCGGCCGCCGCCGTGATCGGCTCGACGACGGTGCGCAGGGAGAACCACGCGATCGCGCCGATCAGCGCGACCAGCACGAGACCCGCGATCCACAGGCTCCCCTGCACGAGCGCGAGCGTCTGCTCGGTGTCGGCGAGATCGTAGGCGACGTAGAGGGCGTACGAGCCCGAGCCCGGCACCGTCAGCTGCTGCCCCACGAGGATCCCGGCGTGCTCGGATCCGTCCGCGTCGCGCAGCGCGACCGGCTGCCACCACTGCGTGCTGGCGTCCTTGGCCACCCGCTGCTGCAACTGGTCGCTGACGAGCTCGTCCCGGTTGAAGCCGCCCACCGCGATGCCCGGCACCAGCTGGTTCGGATCGAGCGGGAAGACGCCGAGCACGCGCGAGGCGGAGACCCCCTGCACGGTGTCCCGGACGTCGCGCATGAGTCCGAGCCCTGCCGTCTGCGACCCCTGGGTGTTCGCCGAGTACAGGACGGACTGAGCGGAGTTGGCGGCCCGCCAGGCATCGCGCAGCGCCTGGTCCTTGCGTGCGTCCCACAGCTGGTTCTGCACGGCGAGCGCCATCAGCACGCACGTGACGAGCACCGCGACGCTGGTGAGCGCCAGCGCGATCACCATCGTGCGGAATCGCAGCGACTGACGCCACAGTCGGGCGAGACGGCGCCCGTTGCGGCGAACGCCACGGGCGGCCGAGTTCGCCAGCGCCACGGTGTTCGTCATCGGCGGATCCTCATCGACGGGAGGGCTCTGCAGCGGCAGGGGCGCGGACGCCACCCGACCGGGTCAGACCACGCTCCCCGCGCGGTAGCCGACGCCGCGCACCGTGGTCACGATCCGCGGGTTGTCGGGGTCGAGCTCGACCTTGGCGCGCAGCCGCTGCACGTGCACGTTCACCAGGCGGGTGTCGGCCTTGTAGTGGTAGCCCCAGACCTGCTCCAGCAGCATCTCCCGGGAGAAGACCTGCTGGGGCTTCGAGGCGAGGGCGACGAGCAGCTGGAACTCGAGCGGGGTCAGCGCGATCGGCGCACTCCCGCGGCGCACCTCGTGCGCGTCCACATCGATCGTGAGGTCGCCGATCCGCAGCACCTCACTGGTCGCCTGGGGCGTCGGGCGCAGCCGCGTGCGGATGCGGGCGACGAGCTCCTTCGGGTTGAACGGCTTGACCATGTAGTCGTCGGCGCCGACCTCGAGTCCGCGCACGACGTCGGCCGTGTCCCCGCGGGCGGTGAGCATGATCACCGGGACGCCGGACTCGGCACGGATGCGCGTGCAGATCTCGATGCCGTCCATGCCGGGCAGCATGAGATCCAGCAGCACCAGGTCGGGGCGCTGGGCCCGCCATTCGTCCACGGCCTTCGCGCCGTCCGCACAGAACACGGGCTCGAAGCCCTCCGTGCGCAGCACGATGCCGATCATCTCGGCCAGAGCCGTGTCGTCATCGACCACGAGGATGCGTGAGGTCATGGGCGGCCAGTCGTCTTTCGGATCTCGCGGTGTTCGGATCTGTGTCGGACGTGCGGGCGCGTACCAGCGCCCCCACGTCGGTCCAGCGTACTTCACCACCCGCTGGAGTTCGCGGATCCCGGTGAGACCGCTCCTTCGCGCCGTCGCGGCCGTGACCCCGTCGTCCTCCCCGGGGCGATGACGGTGTGACACGATGGACCCACACGCGAACCGGAGGACTCGTGAGCCAGCAGAGTGTCACCGCGCAGGGCTGGACCCCCGCGCCGAAGCCCGGCCTGATCCCGCTGCGGCCGCTCGGCTTCGGCACGATCCTCGGCAAGTCGTTCGCCGCGCTGCGGCACAACCCCAAGGTGCTGTTCGGCTTCGCCGTCGTGGTGCAGCTGGTCGTGATGGTCGCGGTCTTCTCCGTCGTCGGGGTGGTCTCGTTCGCGACCCTGAGCAGGCTCGACACGGTGCAGCCGGGCAGCGACGAGTGGCTCACGCTCTATCTGGGCTCGTTCGCCTTCATCGGCGGCGCCGGCCTGCTGATGGGACTGTTCTCCGTGGCCTTCACCGCGATCGTGCAGGGCATCGTCGCCGCCGATGTGCGCGCGGCCGTGCTGCGGGAGACGGCCACGCTCGGCGCCCTCTGGAAGCGCGTGCGGCCCGCGGCGTGGCGCCTGATCGGCTACACCCTGTTGTACGGCCTGGCCGGCGCGCTGGCCGCCGTGGTGATCCTGGGCGTCCCGTTCCTCGCGATCGGGCTGCCCACCGGCTTCGACAGCGCCGGCGTGGTCTTCACCGTGCTCGCCGTGCTGCTCGGGATCGGATGCCTCATCGCCCTGTCGATCTGGATCGGGACGAAGCTCATGTTGGTCCCGTCGCTCCTGGTGATCGAGGGCGCCGGACTCCGCGAGGCCCTCGTGCGGTCCTGGCGACTGACCCGCGGCCGGTTCTGGTTCGCGTTCGGGATCGTGTTCGTGATCGGCGCGATCATGTACATCGGCGCCCAGGCCGTCGGCATGATCGGCAGCATCGTCACGTCGCTGTTCGGCCCGGTCTTCAACCCCACCGGCATGACAGAGTTCTCCGCGAGCGCCGGCGCCCTCATCGGGCTCATCATCACCGAGATCATCGTCGTCGTGCTGCAGTCGATCAGCTCGGTCGTGCAGTCCACCGCGGGAGCGCTCGTCTACATCGACTGCCGGATGCGGTACGAGGGCCTCGACCAGGATCTGATGGCGGCCATGGAGCGCCGGGCCGCCGGTTTCGATGACGGGTCGGATCCGTTCCGTCCCGACGCGGCCAGAGCAGTCCGTGCGGGTTTCCGCCCGGCACGCCCCGCCGTGCCGTATCCCCTTCCTCCGGGCCCGGTTCCCGGTTACCCGACGCCGCAGGGCTACCCCGGGACGCAGGGCTACCCCGGGACGCAGGGCTACCCGGTGCCGCAGGGCTACCCGGCCGCCCCCGTGCCGGCCCCGGCGCCGGCGCCCGACGCGGCGACCCCGCCGCCCTCCTTCGCCCCGCCGCCGCCCGCCGCCCCGATCCCGCCCGCGCAGCAGAGCCCGTGGGCGACGCCGGACGAGAGCTGGGCCGCTCCCGGGTCCGATCGTCGATGACCGGATCCCCTCGTCGTCTCGCGCGTGCCGTCGGACCGGCGGCGCTGTGGTTCGGACTCGCGGCGATCCCGCTCATCCCCGACGGTGACGGCGCCAGGGAGCTCGCCGAGAAGGAGCTCGCCAAGCCCGAGTACCAGGCGGCGAAGCCGACGCTCATCGACCAGTGGGCGCGCGCCGTCGTCGACTTCCTGATCCAGCTGTTCACCCCGCAGCGTGCGGTGGACCTGGGGCCCTGGGCCGCGATCGTCATCGGGGCCGTCCTCGTCGCCGCGCTGATCGCCGTGCTCCTGATCTGGGGTCGGCCCCGGCGCTCGCGCTCCCGCGCGTCGGGCGCCGTGCTGCTCGGCGCCGCGGACGACCGCTCCGCGGCGGAGCTGCGTGCGGACGCCGAGCGCGCCGCCCGCGCGGAGGACTGGGCCGAGGCCATCGTGCTGCGCTATCGCGCCGTCGCCCGCTCTCTCATCGAGCGCGACCTCATCTCGCCCGCGCCCGGCGCGACCGCGCAGACCATCGCGCGCGAGGCGGTGGTGCCGTTCCCCGGCGAAGGCGAGGCGCTGCACGACGCCGCGGTGGCGTTCGACGACGTCCGCTACCTCGGTCATGCGGGCTCCGCCGGGCTTTACCGCGCGCTCGCGCAGACGGACGATCGGCTCCGTGCGCTGAGGCCCGCCCTCCTGCCGGAGGCGGTCTCCGCATGACCGCCGCGCCTCCGTCGTCTCCGGCCCGCGCCGAGACGGATCCCCCAGCGGCACCTCAGCCGCGCGACACCCTGGTTCGCGTCCCCGGCCGGCTGCGGCGCGCCCTGGGCTGGGTGCTCGTCGTCGCCCTGGTGCTCATCGTCGGCGCCGCGGGGCTGCTGCTCGCCGTCCCCTCGTCCGCACAGCGCGACGGTCTCGACCCCGAACGCCCCGGCCCCGGAGGCATGCAGGCGCTCGCGCAGATCCTCCGGCAGCAGGGCGTGACGGTCGACGTCGTGCGCACCCGCGCCGAGGCCGAACGTCGCCTCGACGAGGACACGACGCTCGTGATGAGCGATCCGTACACGCTCAGCGACGCCGCCGTGGCCGAGCTGACCGACGCCGCGCACGACGTGGTGCTGACCTCCTCCAGCGCCCGCATGCTGCGCACGCTCGACCTCGGGAGCTACGCCTTCCCGTCCGCCCCGCCGACCGTCGGCGCCGACTGCGACGTACCGGCTTTCGCGCACGTCGGCACGATCGAGCCGGGACAGCTCTTCCTCCCGGCCTCCGGGGTCACCGCCTGCTTCGGGGACGCCGACGGCGCGGCCGTGCTGATCTCGGAGGACGCCGGGCGACGCCGGGCGATCGTCGACGGCGCCGCCCTGTTCACCAACGAGCGGCTCGCCGAGAACGGCAACGCCGCCCTCGGCCTCGCCCTGCTCGGCGCCCGTGCGCACGTGGTCTGGTACGTGCCGTCCTTCGAGGACTCGGACCGCACGGACGTCGACGTGCCGAAGAGCCTCGCCGACCTCACGCCCGGCTGGGTGAGTCCGGTCGTCGCGCTCGGCATGATCACCGCCCTGCTCGCCGCCGTGTGGCGCGGGCGCCGGTTCGGCCCGCTCGTCGCCGAGACCCTCCCGGTGACCGTGCGTGCGTCGGAGACGATGCTCGGCCGCGCCCGGCTCACCGCGAAGGCGGCCGACGCGACGCATGCGGCCGAAGCGCTCCGCGCCGGCACGCTCGCCCGGCTCGCGCTGCGCCTCGGCCTCGCCGCCCGCGCCGACCCCGGTGCCGTCGCCGACGCCGCGGCGGACCGCATCAGGGTCGATCGGGCCGACTGCCGCGCCCTGCTCGTCGGCCCCCTCCCCGGCGCCGACGCCGAACTCGTGCCCTACGCCCGCCGACTCGCCGAGCTCGAGACCGCGGTCGAGAACGCCGTCCGCATCGAAAGGAGCAGCCCGTGACCGATCATCCCGGCTACGACCCCGCAGGATCCGCCGCCCCGGGGCGTCCTCCGTCCCCGCCCGCTCCCCCGGCGGCGCCGGCTCCGGCGCCCCACGCCGGTGCCGCACCGACGACGACCGCTGCACCGGCGCCCGCGGCGGCGAGCGCCCCCACGTCCGAGGATGCCGCGCTGCGCCAGGCCATGCAGCGGGTGCGCGCCGAGGTGGACAAGGCCGTGGTGGGCCAGGCCGGCACCGTCACCGGGCTCCTCGTCGCGCTGCTCGCGCGCGGGCACGTGCTGCTGGAGGGCGTGCCCGGTGTCGCGAAGACCCTCGTGGTGCGCTCGTTCTCCCGGGCGCTCGGGCTCGACACGAAGCGCGTCCAGTTCACGCCCGACCTGATGCCCGGCGATGTCACGGGCTCGCTCGTCTACGACGCGCGCACCGGGGAGTTCGAGTTCCGACGCGGTCCCGTGTTCACGAACATCCTGCTCGCCGACGAGATCAACCGCACCCCGCCGAAGACGCAGGCCGCACTGCTGGAGGCCATGGAGGAGCGCCAGGTCTCCTCCGACGGCGCCAGCCTGCCGCTTCCGGATCCGTTCCTCGTCGCCGCGACGCAGAACCCGATCGAGCACGAGGGCACCTACTCGCTGCCGGAGGCGCAGCTGGACCGGTTCCTCATGAAGCTCGTGGTCGGCATGCCCGAACGCGATGCCGAGGTGTCGGTGCTGCGCCGCCACGCCGACGGCTTCTCGCCGCGCGAGCTCACGGATCTGCACCCCGTCGTGACGGCCGAGGAGATCCTCGCCGCGCAGCAGGCCGCGGGGCGCGTGCAGGTGACGGACGACGTGCTCGGCTACGTGGTCGACCTCGCACGCGCCACCCGCCAGTCCCCCTCGGTGCAGCTGGGCGCGAGCCCCCGCGCCTCGACCGCCCTGCTCGCGGCGGCGAAGGCCTGGGCGTGGCTGAACGGCTCGAGCGCGGTCACCCCCGACCACGTTCAGACCATGCTGATCCCGGTGTGGCGCCACCGCCTGCAGCTGCGGCCCGACGCCGAGATGGAGGGCGTCTCCGCCGACGCCGTGCTCACGAGCGTCGTTCAGCAGACCCGCGTCCCGATCTGAGCCCGGAGACCACCCCGTCATGTTCCTCACCGGCCGCCTCGTGATCGCCGCCGCGCTCGGCGTCGTCCCGCTCGTGCTGCTCGACGCCCTCGGGGTCCCGCCGTGGTTCGTGCTGATCGGCTGGCTCGCGCTGTGCGCGGCGCTCGTCGGCGTCGACGTGCTGCTGGCGGCGCCGGTGGGCGCGCTGCGGATCACCCGCGAGGTGCCGAGCCGCGGCCGCCAGCTCGAGCCGGTGACGGCGACCGTGATCGTGCAGAACCTCGGCACGCGCCGGTTGCGCGGCCGGATCCGCGACGGCTGGCAGCCGACCGCCGACGCCGCGGAGCACGGAAGGGCTCGGCTGGATCTTCCCGCCGGCGAGCGGCGACGGCTGCCCATCGCGCTGCTGCCCCGGCGCCGGGGCGAACTGTCCAGCGAGTTCGTCGCCGTGCGCTCGACCGGGCCGCTGGGCGTCGCCGGTCGTCAGGGACGCCACCGCGTGCGCGGGGCGATCCGGATCCTGCCCCCGTTCACCTCCCGTCGCCACCTGCCGTCGCGGCTGGCGCGCCTGCGCGAGCTCGACGGCAACACGAGCGTGCAGGTGCGCGGCCAGGGCACCGAGTTCGACTCGCTGCGCGAGTACGTGCGCGGCGACGACGTGCGCTCGATCGACTGGCGTGCCACGGCACGCGCCGGCACGACCATGCTGCGCACCTGGCGCCCGGAGCGCGACCGGCACGTGGTGATCCTCATCGACACCGGGCGCACCTCGGCCGCCCGTGTCGGAGACGGCACGCGGCTCGACGCCGCCTATGAGTCCGCGCTGCTGCTGGCCGCGCTCGCGCAGCGCGCCGGCGACCACGTGCACCTGCTGCTGTTCGACCGCGCCGTGCGCGGACGGGTCAGCGGCGTCGAGGGCACCGCTCTGCTGCCCGCGCTCTCGGACGCGATGGCACCGGTGCACGCGCGACTCGTCGACACCGACTGGGGCTCCGCGTTCGCCGCGATCCGCACAGTGACCACGCGCCCGTCGCTCGTCGTCGTGCTCACCGCGCAGGATGCAGTCGAGAGCGCACGCTCCTTCCTCGGGGCGTTCCCGAACGTCTCCCGCGCGACCACGGTGCTGGTCGGGTCCGCCACCGACGTCTCGATCGACGCCCTCGCCCGCGCGCGCGACTCCCGGGAGGACGTGTACCTCGCCGCGGCGGCCGAGCGCACCCTGGCCGATGCGGCCCGCGTCGCGGACGCGATCCGGAGGGCGGGCGCCGAGCCGCTCGCCGCGGACCCGGACGACCTCCCGCCGCGCATCGCGGATCGCTACCTCGAGCTCAAAGCGGCCGGCCGGCTCTGAGCGCGCGGCAGGGATGCGACACGCCTAGCCGCCGACGTTTTCCTGAATCATTCAGAAAAAGCTAGAGTGGCCTCATGGACACCTCGGCGATCCTCCGCGCGGCAGGACTGCGCGTCACGGTGCAGCGCATCGCGGTGCTGCAGGCCCTGGCCCTCGCCCCGCACAGCCCCGCGGACCGGATCCACACGGCCGTCGAAGGCTCCGGCATCGCGCTGCCGACCGTGCACGCGATCCTCGGCGACCTGGCCACGGCGGGCATCATCCGCCGGGTGAGCCTGCCCGACGCCGATCGCGCACTGTTCGAGGTCGAGCCCGACGACAACCACCATCACATGCAGTGCGTGCGCTGCGGCCGGCTGGAGGTCGTCGCATGTGCCGTCGGCGCCTCTCCCTGCCTGCATCCCTCCGAGGACCACGGCATGCGCCTGCTCGAGGCCTCCGTCACCTACCGGGCGATCTGCGCCGCCTGCGACGAGGTGCACACACCCGCCTGACCCCGACCCGCGCCGACCGCCCCGAGGATCCGACCGCCTGGGAGCGGTGTTCGGCGCGCCATCGACCGACCCCAGAAGAGAAAGGATCTGCCATGTCTGAGATCAGCACTGCATCTGAGAACACCGCGGAATGCCCCATCGACCACGCCGGACGCTCCTCGCGCCCCACCGGCGGACGCACCGGGAACACGGACTGGTGGCCCGAGCGCCTGAACCTCCGCCAGCTCGCGAAGAACCCCGCCGTGGGCGACCCGCACGGCGCGGACTTCGACTACCGCGCCGCCTTCGAGGCACTCGACCTCGATGCCGTGAAGCGCGACATCGCCGCCCTGCTCACCGAGTCGCAGCCGTGGTGGCCCGCCGACTTCGGCAACTACGGTCCGCTCATGATCCGCATGGCCTGGCACTCCGCCGGCACCTACCGGGTCTTCGACGGCCGCGGGGGCGGCGGCACCGGGCAGCAGCGGTTCGCCCCGCTGAACAGCTGGCCGGACAACGTGGGCCTGGACAAGGCCCGACGTCTGCTCTGGCCCGTCAAGAAGGCCTACGGCAAGGCGCTCAGCTGGGGCGACCTGATGATCCTCGCCGGCAACGTCGCGCATGAGCAGATGGGCATGCCCACCTTCGGCTTCGCCGGCGGACGCGCCGACGTCTGGGAGCCGGACGACGACGTGTACTGGGGGTCCGAGAAGATCTGGCTCGACTCGAGCGCCCGCATCTCGACCGACGAGGCCGGCGAGCGCTCGCTCGAGAAGCCGCTCGCGGCCACCATGATGGGCCTCATCTACGTCAACCCGGAGGGCCCGGAGGGCAACCCGGATCCGCTTCTCGCCGCGAAGGACATCCGGGAGACCTTCGGCCGCATGGCGATGAACGACGAGGAGACCGTCGCCCTCATCGCCGGCGGGCACACCTTCGGCAAGACGCACGGCGCCGCCCCCGAGGCGGGCAACGTCGGCGAGTCGCCCGAGGGCTCCCCGATGGAGCAGATGGGCCTCGGCTGGAAGAGCAGCCACGGCGCCGGTCACGGCAACGACACCATCGGATCCGGTCTCGAGGTCACCTGGACCTATCACCCCACCCGCTGGGACAACGAGTTCTTCCACATCCTCTTCGCCTACGACTGGGAGCTCACGACGGGCCCCGGCGGCGGCAAGCACTGGAAGCCGGTCGGCGGCGCCGGCTCCGACATGGTCCCCGAGGCGCAGGGCGAGGGGCGTCGCGAGCCGCGCATGCTCACCACCGACCTGTCGCTGCGCGAGGATCCGATCTACCGCGAGATCTCGCTGCGCTTCAAGGACGACCAGGCCGCGTTCACCGACGCCTACAGCCGCGCCTGGTTCAAGCTCACCCACCGCGACCTGGGGCCGAAGGCGCGCTACCTCGGCGCCGAGGTGCCGGCGGAGGACCTGCTCTGGCAGGATCCGCTGCCCGCGCGCACCGGCGCGCTCATCGGAGCCGCGGAGATCGCCGAGCTCGAACGGCGCATCGCCGAGACCGGGCTCAGCGTGTCCGACCTCGTGTCGACCGCGTGGGCCGCGGCGGCCTCGTTCCGCGGCAGCGACAAGCGCGGCGGCGCGAACGGCGGCCGGATCCGCCTCGAGCCGCAGCGCAGCTGGGAGGTCAACCGCCCCGCCGAGCTCGCCCGGGTGATCGCCGCGCTCGAGGGCGTGCAGGAGGCGTTCAACGCCGCCGGAGGCGCGCAGGTGTCGTTCGCCGACCTCGTGGTGCTCGCCGGCAACGTCGGCGTGAAGCAGGCCGCGGCCGCCGGAGGGCGGGCCGTCGAGATCCCGTTCACGCCGGGACGCACCGACGCCACTCAGGAGCAGACCGACGTCGAGTCCTTCCAATACCTGAACCCGCAGGCCGACGGCTTCCGCAACTACGTCAGCGACGTGGCGCGCGGCATCCCCGCGGAGCACCTGCTCGTCGACCGGGCGGGACTGCTGACGCTGTCCGCGCCCGAGATGACGGTGCTGGTCGGCGGGCTGCGCGTGCTGGGCGCGAACTGGGACGGATCCGCCTACGGCGCCTTCACCCGCACGCCGGGCGTGCTCACGAACGACTTCTTCGTGAACGTGCTGGATCTGAACACGACGTGGAAGCCCCTGGATCCCGGATCCCACGCGTTCCAGGCCACCGACGACGCGACCGGCGAGAAGACCTGGGTGGGAACTCGCACCGATCTCGTCTTCGGCTCCAACTCCGAGCTGCGGGCCCTCGCCGAGGTGTACGCCAGCGACGACGCGAGCGCGACGTTCGTGGACGACTTCGTGAAGGCGTGGGTCAAGGTCGCCGAGCTCGACCGCTACGACGTGCGCTGAGCGGATCCGCATGACCGACGGCCCGTCCCGATCCCGGGGCGGGCCGTCGGCGTTGCCGCGCCGTTCCGGGCATCGCGGGTAGTCTCGCTCACGGACAGCGGCGCCCGCACGGCGCCCGAGAGCAAGGAGCCCCATGTCCTCCTCCCCCATCGACGCGCCGGAGCTCCCCGCCCCGGCATCGCCCCTCGCCGCGCGCCTCGTCGCCGAGGGGCTCGGCACGTTCCTGCTCGTC
The DNA here is from genome assembly GCF_037147555.1 of Microbacterium sp. MMO-35. Lineage (NCBI taxonomy): Bacteria > Bacillati > Actinomycetota > Actinomycetes > Micrococcales > Microbacteriaceae > Microbacterium > Microbacterium sp. MMO-35. The sequence goes on along the minus strand of NZ_JBBCVH010000004.1, from coordinate 149,640 downwards.
GTCGCGGCCATGGGCACCGCGCTGTTCGCGTCGAGCCACTTCACCGATCCCGGTGCGCAGGGCTCCGTCTATCTGGCGGTGGCCCTGGCGGTCGGGCTGTCTGTGCTGGTGGGCGTCTATGCCTTCGGCCCCATCTCCGGCGGCCACTTCAATCCCGCGGTCACCCTCGGCGCGGCGGCGGCGGGACGGATCGCCTGGAAGGACACCGGCCCGTACATCGTCGCGCAGTGCGTCGGCGGCGTCGTGGCCTCGACCGTGTTGACGCTGATCGGAACGTTCGGCCCGGACGGCTGGCTGCCCCGCGCGCAGGACGCGGGTTTCGCGAGCAACGGCTGGGGCGCGCTCTCCCCCGGAGGGTTCGGAATCTGGGCGGCCATCATCGTCGAAGTGGTGTTCACCGCGCTGTTCCTGTTCGTGATCCTCGGAGTCACCCATCCGCTGCGCGGCACGCCGTTCGCCGGTATCGCGATCGGTCTGACCCTCACGCTCGGAGTGCTCGCGACCCTGCCCGTCGACAACGCCTCGCTGAACCCCGCACGTTCGCTGTCCACGGCGATCTACGGCGGAGTCGCACCGCTCACCCAGCTGTGGGTCTTCCTCGTCTTCCCGGTCCTCGGCGCCCTCATCGCCGGCTTCACCTATCGCGCGCTGTTCGACGGTCGAGGCGCGACGGCCGCGCAGGGCTGAGACGCGCGGAACCAGTCAGCCTGCGACGAGCGTCGGCGTCCCGGCTTCGAACTCGGTGAGGTCTCCGGTCTCGACCATGCGGTGCGCACGCCGTCCGACGACGAGCATGTACGCGAGGAACACGGCCAGCGCGAGCGCGCCGATGCCGATCTTGACGGGCCAGGGCAGGCCCCAGCCGGTCACGAACCCTTCGACGAGCCCTGAGAGGCCGAGCGCGAAGACGAGACCGATCGCGACGGTCGCCAGGGAGCGCCCGGCGGCCGCGAGCGCCGCGCCTCTGCTGCGCGCGCCCGGCACCATCCAGGCCCAGAAGATGTGCAGACCGCCGGCGGCCGCGACGAAGATGCAGGTCAGCTCGAGCATGCCGTGCGGCAGCAGGTAGAGCACCACGACGTCGCCGCGACCGTAGGCGAACATGATCCCGACGGCGAGGCCGACGTTCACTGCGTTCTGCATGACCACCATGATCGGCCAGATGCCGGTGATCCCCAGAAGGACGCACTGCGCGGCGATCCACGCGTTTTTCGTCCACACCATGCCGGCGAACTCCGCCGCCGGGTTCTCCGTGTAGTAGTCGGTGAACGCGTGCTCCGTGTAGTACTGCAGGTCGGCCTGGGATCCGAGCGCTGCGATGAGCGCCGGATCCGAGCCGATCCAGATCGCCACGCCGACGATCACGGCGAGGCTGGCGAGCGCGATGACCAGGGTGGTCCACCGCAGGCCGTACAGGGCCGCGGGGAGCTGCCGGGTGAAGAAGCGCCCGGTCTGGCGCAGCACGTTGTCGCTCTGCCCGGTGAGCCGCAGCCGCGCACGGGCGAGGATCGTGGAGACGTGCGCGCTCTGCGGGGAGGACCCGACCGAGCTGCGCAGGTCGGCGAGATCCGCGGAGGCCGCGCGGTAGCGCGTGATCAGCTCGTCGACGCCCGCACCGTCGAGGCGCTGCCGGCTGAGCTCGTCCAGGCGCGCCCACTCTCGGCTCCTGGCATCGGCGAGTGCGTCGGCGTCCACCTGCTTTACTGTACTCATGTCGGATGCCAGCGCCCCGAACCCGGTGACGAACGCGCATTCTGCGGCCATCGACCACGATGACGAGGTGCTGTCCGGCGAGGCCGTCGCGATCGAGGTGCAGCCGGTCGGGCTCTTCTTCCGGGCCCTGGGCGCGCTGATCGACGGCGCGCTGTGCTGGGCGATCTACATCGGCTACATCGTCGTGCGGTTCTGGCTGCTCGCCGCGCTCGCAGATCCCGCCCTTGACCGGATCCTGGGCGTGCTGGCACTGGTCACCGCGTTCGTCATCGTGCCGTGCGCCGTCGAGACCCTCAGTCACGGGCGCAGCCTCGGCCGGCTCGCGGTCGGCGGCCGGATCGTGCGCGTGGACGGGGGCGCCGCCGGATTCCGGCACGCGCTCATCCGGGCGCTCCTCGGCGTCTTCGAGCTCTATCTGACCTTCGGAGCCGTGGCGTTCCTCACCGCGGCGTTCACGGCGCGGTCCCAGCGCCTCGGCGACCTCGTCGCCGGCACCTACAGCCAGAAGGTGCGCACCCCGAGACTCGCCCCGCGGCCGATCCTCATGCCCGCCGGGCTCGAAGCCTGGGCGGCGATCGCCGATGTCGCCCGGATGCCCGATCGGCTCGCCCGGCGCATCTCGCAGTTCCTCGACAGCGCACCGCAGCTGCTGCCCGCCGCACGCGCCAGGATCGCGCACGAGCTGCTGACCGAGGCATCGGCCTACATCTCCCCGATCCCCGCCGCACCGCCCGAGATCGTCCTCATCGCCGCCACCGCGCTGCGCCGAGACCGCGAGACCCGCGCCCTGCGGATCGCCGACGAGCGCGTGCAGAAGCTCAGCGGAGTGCGCGTCGGCGTCTGAACCGATCCAGGAGCCGGATCCTCCGTTCCGGGATCTCCGCGTCCCGCGCCCTGGACCGGCGCGTCAGGCCTGTAGCGTCTCGTGACGCACGACGATCCATCCGGACGGGACCGAGAGACGTTCGGCATGGACCGCGCACAGGTCGTGCGCGTGCGGGTCGTTCTCGACGCCGAGCGGGCCGACGGCCGCCATCTGGTCGCCGTAGTCGTAGGTGAGGGTCGCCACGGCCTCGCGTGCGCAGCCCACCTTGGAGCAGAGTCGTCCGTACATCCCCTTCAGAGTAGCCGTGGGGCTCCCCTGCGCCGCTTAGACTTGCCGCATGCGCCGTCTCCGTGGATCCCGCCGCACCGCGGCCGTCCCGCGTCGCGGCGACCGGCACGGCAGGCACGGCCGCCTCGGACGCAGCTCCGTGGTGCGCCCGCCCCTGCCGCCCCTGGACGGACGCCTCGACACCTTCGACCTGCACGTCGGCTCGGCCGTGGAGCTGCTGCGTTCGATGTGGCCCGATCTGCGCCCGGTGCGCATCGAGATCGCCGCGATGCCCGCGCACTCCGACCCCGACGGCCTCCCGCGCTGGCTGGTCGACACCGCGGCGCAGCGCATCGTGCTCTTCCGCGTACCCATCGAGCGGCTGCTCGAACCCGGCCACGACGACGCTGCCCACCGCCGCCTCGCGATCGAGGGCGCGGTCTTCCGCGCCGCGGCCCAGTACATCGGCCGCGAGCCCTGGGAGATGGACCAGCGCGGCTTCGACGCGGACGAGTGACGGCGCATTCCCGGATTCCGGTTCTCCGGTCTCCCGCCCCCGCGACGCCTACCGCTGATACACGGTGATCGGCGCCGCCGCGGCGTCGGACGCCCACACCGGGTATCCCGCGAGCAGCCCGATCCCCGAGTAGACGACCGCCGCGCGCACGGCCGTCGGAGACGACAGCGTATACACCGCCGAGGCGCCGAGCGACACCGTGGCCGCACCGCCCGCCTTCAGCGCGACGCGCTGCGGTGCACCGCCGTCGATGGGCGCGACCTCGACGGTCGCCGGCTGATCGGACGCGTTCTGCAGGTGCAGCTGCGGCGAGGGGCCGTCGGCCACCGCGAACGCCGTCTCCCCGGTGATCACCGGGGCCGGCGTCATCCAAGCGAAGTCCGAGCCCTTGACGAAGCCCGTGCTCTGCCACGCCGCCGCGACGACCGGCGAGGTCGCCTTGACGTCGATCGCGTACAGCCCGGGCTTCAGCGCCGAGAAGTTCACGGATCCCACCTGGCCCGCTGTGAGCTTCACCGTCTTCGGCTCCCCCACCTTGGATCCGTCCGCGGCGCTGCGCGGCTGCAGGGTCACGGTGGCGTCGGCATCCGGGGCGAGCAGGCGCACGGCCGTGGACGCGTTGTCGTCGTCATCGGATCCGACGACGGCGCGCACGCCCAGGAGCGAGAACTCCGGGAGCGGCTGGGCGATCGCGTCCTGCACATCGATGCCGACCGGATCCAGCGTGCGGATCAGGCTCGACTGCAGGGCCGCGCGCACCGCCGCACCGCTCGAGGTCACCTTCACGACGGGGCTGCTCTCGCCCGCCGATCCGGCGACCAGCGGCACGGTCGCCTGCGTTCCCGGCGCCACCACGAGCTCGGAGGAATGCGTGCCGCCTTGGGACCCGTACTCGGTGAAGACCACGTTCGCCGTCACGGTGCCCGGGTTCGCGATCATGAGGATGTCGCTCGAGCCGGTCGTGCCGGCTCCGCCGACGATCCACGACTCCATGCTCGGCGGGCGGCACGCGGAGGCGGCGAACCCCGAGAGGTCATCGGCGCTCACGGTCAGCGACTGGGCCGCCGCGGCCAGGGCGGGCTTGCGGCCGTCCGGCGGCGCGCTGAACCCCGGGGCGGAGCCGCCGTTCAGCACCTCGGGCATGCCGAGCTGCATCGTCGTGAGCGCGGAGCCCGCGGTGCCGCTGACGAGCCGCGGTGTCGCCGCGACGCTCAACTGCGACGCCTGGGTCGCGTCGCGGCCCAGCGCGAGGAAGGATCCGGTGCAGCTGAGCAGCGTGTCGCCGGCGACCGGAGTGATCGTCGCGTGCGCGGGGATGCGCTCGACGGTCGGCCAGATCGTCGGAACCGCGAAGGCCGCGCCGGCGACGCACGCGGCGGAGACCGCCACACCGGCGATCAGGCGGGCGCCGGTGGCGACGACTCGCGTGGACGTCTTGCTGCTCATCGTTCCTCGGCCTCCTTCGCGGGCGCGGATTCCTGTTCGAGGGGCGCGGCGCTCTCGTGCTCCGTCGGCGCTGCGGAGTCACCATCCGCGTCGGCGGCGGGGGCACTCGGCTGCGTCTCCGAGGCGTCCGCCGTCGGATCTTCCGGGAACTGCGCCTCCGCGGCGTCTGCCGTCGGGTGCTCCGGGACCTGCGCCTCCGCTTCGTTCGCGGCGCTCGTCGCCTCGGACGCGGGATCGGCCGCGGTCTCCGGTGCAGGGGCGGCGGCCGGCTCCGTCTCCGGCGCGGAGGCCGTCTCCGGAGTCGCAGCGGTCGAGGTCTCCAGCGCGGACACCGGGATCACGAGCGACGGAGCCGCGGCCTTGGCCTTCCGGGACGGGCGCGCCTTCCGTTCGCGTTCGGGCTTGACGGGGCGCGGCGCGCGCTCCGGGAGCACGCCCACCGCGCGCGGAACCGCGCGCGCGGCGCGGCGCGAGGCCCGGGTCGGGATCGAGAGCAGCAGGGCCGCGAGCAGCACGATGAGCTCCACCGTGACCACCAGTTGCGCCGTGGCGCGCTGACCGACGCTCGGCCCGGGCCGCGCCGCCGGCTCCGCCTCCATGCGCCAGAGCACTCCGCGGGGGGTCTCCCCCACGCGGACGAACCCGGCACGCTGATCCAGGGCCGTCGCCGACTGCAGCCGCAGCGAGCGCGCCGCCGAGGTCTCCTTCCCCTGGGCCGGCTCCAGGAGCACGAAGCGCACTCCGAGAGCTCCGAGCGCCTTCGGGGCGTCGAACTGCCGCGCCGACACCAGATCGACCGAAAGCTCGGTGAGGTCGGCGCCCTGCGGGGTGTCCGCCGTGGTGATCATGGTGGCCTGGGCTCCGAGCGTCGCGCTCTCGCCCCAGACGACGGTGGTGGCGAGCTCGCCGCCGGGCTGAGCGGTGAGCACCAGGGTGCCCAGCTCCCGATCGGCGCGCGCCTGCGCGTTCACATAAGCGGGCAGGGTGGTCAGCTCGCCGCGGTGGATCGCCGCCTGACCCGTGACCAGCGCGACCCCGGTCGGCACGGCGCACACCACGATCCCGGCGACCGTCACGGCGACGGCGAGGCCGCGCCACAGCGGGCGGGTGATGGCGCAGTCCAGCGTGACGAGCGCGCCGCCGAGCGCGCCGATCCAGGCGAGGCTGAGGGCGGATCCGGGCCAGATCGGCACGGTCTGGGACTGTGCGAACGCGACCGCGATGCCGACCACGCCGAAGGCCGTCGCGAGCCCCGAGGCCGCGACGAGCAGGGAGCCGACCCCGACGCTCCAGCGCCGGGTGATCGTCGAGACCAGTGCGAGCAGGCCGAGCGGCGCCGCGAGCCAGAGGACCCAGGGGGCGCCGCCCTGCACATGCAGCAGCGCGGGCCAGCCGGCCTCGTCCATCGTCGGCAGCCCGCCGAGGAGCGCCAGCCGCCCGGCCGGATCCGCCGCCGCCTGCGGCGCCGCGACGATCGCACCGGGGTCGGACAGCAGCGCCCACAGCGAGCCGCGCGTCGCCTGCCAGATGGCGAGGGGTGCGAACACCACGACGGCGGGGACGAGGATCCACACCATGCGGACCGCTCCGCGCACGGACCGCCGGGCGAGCAGCCATACGATCCCGATCAGCCACAGCAGCACGAACGCGGGAGCGAGCGAGGGAGAGCAGGCGAGGCTCGCGGCGGTCACCAGCGATGCGGCCCCCGCCGCACCCCAGGAGCGGTGCGCCGCCAGCGCGGTGTGGAACACCCAGGGCAGCAGCAGGTGCAGCAGCACGGCGGCGGGACGCCCCTCGGACAGCGCGATGAGGAACGTTGGCGCCAGCGCCCACACCGCTCCGGCGAGGATCCGCAGCCCCGCACGATCGGTGATGCGCGTCGCGGCGAACCAGCCGCCGAGCATCGCGAGCGGAAGTGCGGCGACCCAGAGCAGCACGAGCGCATACGAGGGCGCACCCGGCCAGAGCGAGCCGAGCACGGCGAGCACGCCGGAGAACGGATCCGCGGGGCCGACCACGTCGACCCCGAAACCGCGCTGTCCGTAGGCGGCGTCGCGCCACAGCGCCGCGACGGTCTGCCGCATCGGCAGCAGCGCACCGCCGCCCAGGGCGGGCCATGCAAGGAGCGAGACGAACAGCGCCACCCCGGCCACCAGAGCGGCCAGCACCGCCCACGCTCCGCCCCCGGAGAAGAAGCCCAGCTCCTCGTGCACGCCGGCGTCCGTGCCGTGGCCGTCGTCGAGGCGCTCGCGCAGCTGCGCCCGTGTCGTGCGCAGCGGTGCGATGCTCGCCCAGCTCGCGCTGCGGCTCGCGCGGATCGCCCGCCGGGAACGCGCCACCACCGAGCCCGAGACCATCGCCACGCCGGCTGCCCCCCATTCCGGCAGCACCGCTGCGGGACGCTTGCCGGTGAGGTGGGTGATCGAACGCCAGAGCGCGAGCGGCAGCAGCGAGAGCCAGTGCAGCGGCACGGCGACCGCGGGGGCGTAGCTCAGCCGCCGGTGCAGCTGCGCACGCCGTCGGGCGAACGCGTCCGACGCGGTCCCCTCGCCGCCGGCGTCGTCGACCGCGATGCGCGCGCCCGCAGCCAGGACGATGCGCCCGCCGGCCAGGCGGGCGCGGATGCCGAGGTCGAGCCCTTCGTCGCGACCGCCCAGGCCGGGATCGGGCCGGAGCCCCCGACCGGCGCGCACCAGCAGGCCTCGCACATCCGCTCCGAGCGTGTCGTCCTGGCCGTCGAGCTGGCCCTGGTCGAGCTCGCCCCGCGCAGGATCGACCGCGCGACCGAGGCGGGTCATGCTCTGTCCGAACGAGGCGATGCGATGCTCGTCCACGTCGCTGAGCAGCTTGGGCGCCGCGATCGATGCGGCGGGCGAGCGCTCCAGCGCTCCGGCGAGCTGCTCCAGTGCCGCGGGGGCGGGCGCGCAGTCCTCGGTGAGGATCCAGAGCGCGGCGTCATCCGCCACACGAGGGAGCGCCAGCGCCACGGCCGCGGCGAGCGTGGTGGAGGCCCTCGTCTCGATGACGGCCTCTGCAGCCTGCGCGACGCGGGCGCTGCCGCGCAGCGCCGTGGAGGAACCGCAGGCGACGATCGTCAGCGCATCCGGCTGGCGGGTCTGCGCGGCGAGCGCATCGAGGGCGCGCAGCAGGCGCGCCAGGGAGGTCGACCCCGAACGGGCGACGAGGACGGCGTGTACTCGGGCAGACATGACGGGGTCAGCCTAAGCGGGAGGACCGGACGGATCGGCTACCGGCTGGGCGCGTCACCGTTTTCCCGGTGAATGCATGGGGAGAGGAGGCCGGGTTCACCGGCGGCGGGCCTGCTCGGCGATGGCCGGGGCCGTCGACGCGTGATCGTCGACCGAGTGCCTCAGACGGCGCGGCGCTTGAGCTTGCGGCGCTCGCGCTCGGACAGACCGCCCCAGATGCCGAATCGCTCGTCGTTGCTCAGGGCGTACTCCAGGCACTCGCCACGGACGTCGCAGGAGGTGCAGATCCGCTTGGCGTCGCGGGTGGACCCGCCCTTCTCCGGGAAGAAGGCCTCAGGATCCGTCTGCGCGCACAGCGCCTCGCTCTGCCAGGCCAGCGTGTTGTCGTCGCCCTCGGTCGGACGACGGACGCCCGGAACCCCCAACTGGACCGGATCGACGAACCAGTCGTCGGGAACGTCTGAACGGTAAGCCGTCATGTCGCCCTCTCCCTCGTTTCCCCCCGGGTGCCCCGCGGGCCGCGTTGCACTACTAATTACACCCGTGTCATTCGCGTGGGTCAAGTCGCGGATCGTAAACCCTCAATCACCCGTTGAACGTTCTTCGGCGCGCTCGGCGTGTCGCATCGGCGTGTCGGATAGCCGCGCAACGCCGGCCCTCCGGCTCCGGATCGGGTCCCGATGCGGTGCGCGCGATACTCTGAACCACGATGGCGCAGCACTCCCGACTCTCCACGGCACCTCCGCCGACAGCTCCGGCGCGCGAGTCCACGGGGCACCTCCTGCTGCGCGCGCACATCGTGCTGCTGGTGTTCTGCGTGTTCGCGCACACGGCCGTGTTCAACCTGCTCGGCGTCGATGGAGCCGCCGTCGTCCTGGGCGTACTGCTCCTGGGCACGCTCGGGCTGGCCGTGCCGAGGATCGCGCTGGCGCGCCCCGCACGCTTCCCCTGGCGCCGGATGCCGTGGGCCGCGCTCGGCTATCTCGTGTTCGCCCTGCTGTCGGTGCTCTGGTCGGGCTGGCCCTGGGCGACCCTGCTCACCTGGACGCTTCAGGCCTCGATCACGGTGGTCGCACTGTTCATCGCGTTCACCCTGAGCTGGCATGAGATCGCGCGAGCGCTCTCCAGTGCCCTCAAATGGGTGATCGGGCTGTCGCTGCTGCTCGAGCTCTGGGTCGCGCTCGTGCTGCGGCACCCGCTGCTCCCGTTCTTCTCCGACCTTCCCGCGGGCAAGCCGGATCCGCACTGGTACTGGGTGCGCGGCGACCTCTTCGACGGCGGCCGGCTGCAGGGCATCGTCGGCAACTCGAACACCCTCGGGATCCTGTGCGCCTTCGCCCTGGTGGTCTTCGGCCTGCTGTACGCGCAGGGCGCGCGGCGCCGGCCGGCGCTGCTCGTCTGGTTCGTCGTCGCGGCCTTCCTCTTCCTGCGCGCCGGATCCGCCACGGCGTTCGCGTCCCTGGGCGTCGGGGCACTGGTGCTCGGCGCCGCCCTGCTCATGCGCCGAACCAGGACGCCGGGGGCCCGCAGCCGGATGTACGCGCTGTTCGCCGGACTCGCCGTCGCCGGCGGGGCGGCCGCGTGGTTCGCGCGCGATGCGCTGTTCGGGGCGCTCGGCAAGTCGTCCGACCTCACCGGTCGCGTGGAGATCTGGCGCAAGGTGTGGGAGCGCGCCGTGCAGCGTCCCGTGTTCGGAAACGGGTTCTCCTCGCCGTGGGTGCCGTGGGATCCGGCCTTCCACGACTGGATCATCGATCACCGCATCACCGTGTTCATGGCGCACAACATGTGGCTCGACGTGTTCCTGCAGCTGGGGGCCCTCGGCGTCGTGCTGATCGCCGTCGTGTTCTTCGCCTTCGCCTGGCGGGCCTGGTTCTTCGCGATCGACCGCCCGCGCTGGGACCTCGTCAAGGATCGCCCCTATGCGGCGCTCTCCCTGCTGCCGACCGTCCTCGTGGCGATGCTGCTCGTGCTCGGACTCGCCGAGTCGACGCCGATCATGCTGTGGGGCTGGCTGCTCGTGATCCTGCTGTCCTTCAAGCTGAAGATCTCGCCGTTCGTGGGATCCGGTCCGGGAGAGGGCGCGCCTCCGCAGTCGCGCCGGCAGACCGCATGACCACTCCGCGGCGACGCCTGGCGAGGCTGCTCGCCTCCGTCGAGATGGCCCGCGCCTACACGACCTGCGCCCTGCTGGCCGTGTTCGGCTCCTTCGTGATCGGCGCGTTCACCTCCTCCGCCACCCGGAACACGATCATCGCCGTGCTCTGCGTGATCGGCGTCGGGATCCTCTGGGTGCGCCGCGACGAGCTCAGCCCGCTGCGCATCGCGCCGTCGACGCTCCTCGCGTTCCTCGCCTGGACGCTCGCCAGCGCGGTATGGTCCACGGCGTCGGCGGCGACGCTCAAGGCGTGGGCCGCGCTGGCCGGCTACGCGGTGATCGCCATCGTCGTCGGCCACATCAGGGACACCCTGCAGACCGTGCGGGCGCTCGGCGACGCGCTGCGGATCCTGCTCGCCGCGTCGCTGATCGCCGAGGTCATGAGCGGCATCCTCCTCGACATGCCGTTCCGGTTCCTCGGCATCCAGGGCGAACTGGCCCAGGGCGGCCCCATCCAGGGGCTCTTCGGAACCCGCAACCTGCTGGGCCTCATCGCCGTGATCGCGGTGATCACCTTTGTCGTGGAGTGGCGTTCGCAGTCGCTCTCGGCTTCCGTGGCCGTCCCGTCCGTGGTCGTGGCGGGATTGCTGGCCCTGTTCTCCGCCTCTCCCACCGTGCTCGTGCTCGCAGCGGTGGTGGGCATCGCGGCCGTGGCGCTCGTGATGGTGCGCCAGGCGCCCCCGGCGAAGCGCCGGCCGCTGCAGTGGTCGATCGGCGGCGTCGTGCTGGCCGCCCTGATCGCCGTGGCTGTGTTCCGGCAGCGCATCGTCGTCCTGCTCGACGCCGGAAGCGACTTCAACACCCGGGTCGAACTGTGGACGACGCTTCTCGGCTATGCGCAGCAGCGCCCCGCTCAGGGCTGGGGCTGGTTCGGGCTGTGGAGCGATGATCTGTATCCGTTCAACAGCATCAACTACTTCACCAACGACCATCACGGCAGCGCCCTGAACGCGTTCCTCGACACCCTGCTGCAGGTGGGCGGCGGCGGTCTGCTGCTGTTCTGCCTGCTCGGCGGGATCGCCCTGGTGCGCTCGTGGCTGGTCGCGAGCGTGCGCCGCTCCGTCGTCTACGCCTGGGCGCCTCTCGTACTGGTGGCCCTGGCGATGGACTCGGTGTTCGAGAGCTTCACGCTGGTCGGCCCCGGGTGGTTCCTGCTCGTGCTGTGCGCCCTGCGCGCCGGTCAGTCCCGATCCTGGCGCGAGAACATCGACGCGGTCCAGACGAGCTCCACCCCGCTCCCGGATCGCTAGAGGGCGCCACGGCGGCGGCCGGTGCGCGGCACGCGCAGTCGTTCGCAGGGTCGCCCGGGCATCCCCCGGTAGGCTGGAGGCCTCCCTCACCCCTCTCTGGAGCGACATCCGTGACCCCTGACCCGCAGAACGCCGCCGCCGGCTTCGATCCGGCCACCGCGACGATCGTCGTCGTCACCTACAACCGCTCGCATCTGCTGACGGGGCTGCTGGACAGCATCGTGCGGATGGACCCGAAGCCGGGACGCGTCGTCATCATCGACAACGCCTCCTCGGATGACACCACAGACGTCGTCGACTCCTTCCGCCCGCGGCTCGGCACCGAGATCGTGTACCGGCGCCTCGAGACCAACACCGGCGGATCCGGCGGGTTCAGCGAGGGCATGCGCACCGCGTACGAGCTCGGATCCGAATGGATCTGGATGATGGACGACGACGTCGAGGTGCTGCCCGACGGCCTCGCTCGGATGGGCGCCTGGGCTCCGCGCTTCAAGAGCATCCAAGGGCGGCGCTACGACTACGACGGCAGCGCCTTCTACTGGCAGTACCGGATCGCGGAGCGCATGGCGATCCCGATCCCGTTCGCGCCCGCCGGCTTCGACGCGACCGGCTTCAAGCCGATGAACAGCGGCTGCTTCGAGGGGATGTTCATCCACCGCTCGATCGTCAAGGAGATCGGCCTCCCCGATCCGCGCTTCTTCATCTACTGGGACGACCAGATGTACGGCTGGCTCGCATCGCGCAAGACGCAGGCCGTGATCGTGGACGAGTTCGTGCTGCGTCGCACCCGCGAGATCAAGCAGTGGGACATGGGCATCCGCCACATGAACGCGTCCAGCAACGCGTACCGCTACTACATCATGCGCAACCGCGCCTACCTGAAGCAGTACTACCGCCGCCACGAGGTCTACAACCCGGTGCTGTTCGGCCTCGGCACCACGATGACGTTCGCCAAGGAGCTCATCCGGCTGTTCTTCGTCGAGCGCACCGTGCGCGGCACGAGCAACCTGTTCCGAGGGCTCCGCGACGGCGGGAAGATCGGACGCGACCGCAGCTGGCGCCCCATGCCCGCACTGGAGGACTGAGGACAGATGAGCGAGCAGAAGCCCGAAGCCGTCTGGGTCTTCCCCGAGGAGCCGAAGAACCGCGGTGGGCGGATCGCGCTCGTCGTCGGACTCGTCGTGGCGGCGCTGGTCGCCGCGGGCGTCGTGGTGCTGTTCCTGATCCCGCACGGCGACGGCGCTCCTACGCCGACGCCGAGCCCCACGACGTCGGCGACGAGCACCCCGAAGCCGACGGTCTCCCCCACGTCCACGCCCACCACGGTCCCGACCGACCTGCCGACCGCGCCGGTCACGTCGCCGCCCCCGGTCCCCGACCCCTCGGTCGCTCAGTTCCGCGGCGTGGTGCAGCCTCGCCTGGACGACGCGTCGACCGGTCTGGACCTGGCTCAGAACCAGAGCGGCGACGCCGCGGTGCAGATCGTGGACTCGCTGCAGAACGATGCGCAGAACCTGGCGAGCCAGCCCGCTCCGTCCTCGATCTCCGCGGCGTGGAGCGACGGCGTCACGTCCTACTCCGCGAAGCTGCAGGCTCTGCGCGCGGCGTTCTCCGGAGGATCCGACGCATCCGCGGCTCTCGCCGACGCCCGGGCGGCGCTCGGACAGCTGCGGGCGCTCGTCGGGCTCTGATCGAGCCCGATCCCTCGATCGGCGGCTGCCCCCGTCAGCGCACCGCTGAGGTGCGGTCGGCGTCGGATCAGGAGTTGTCGGCGTTGTAGCGGTCGAGCACCTCGCCGATCGGGCCGTCCAGCACGAGCCCTCCCTTGTCGAGGTAGAGGCCCCGGGTGCAGAACCGACGCAGGTCCTTCTCGTTGTGCGACACGAAGAAGAGAGTGCGCCCCTCGGCGAGCAGTTCGTCGATGCGCCGGTAGCACTTGTCCCGGAACGCCTTGTCGCCCACGGCCAGCACCTCGTCGACGAGCAGGATCGGCTCGTCGAGCAGGGAGACCACGGAGAACGCGAGACGCACCTTCATCCCGTTCGAGAGGTGCTTGTACGGGGTGTCCTGGAACTTCGCGAGCTCCGCGAACGCGATCATCTCGTCGTAGCGCGCCGCCACCTCGGCCCGGCTCATCCCGTGCAGCCCCGCGGTGAGCCGCACGTTCTCGCGCACGGTCAGGTCTCCCACGAACCCGCCGGTCAGCTCGATGAGCGGCGCGACGCCGCCGTTCACCCGCACGCGGCCCTCGTCGGGCAGCAGCACGCCCGCCACGAGCTTGAGCAGCGTCGACTTGCCTTGGCCGTTGCGGCCGACGACGCCGATCGCCTCGCCCTGGTGCACGGTGAACGACACCTCGCGCAGCGCCCAGAACTCCCCGGGCCGGTTGCGCCGTTTCGCTCCGGCGAAGAGATCCTTGAAGCTGCGTCGACCACGGCGGCCCAGCCGGAACCGCACTCCGAGCCCCTCGACGTCGATCGCCGGCTCCCGCTCGCCCATCACAGCTCCTTCAGGACGTCGCGCTCGAGCGAGCGGAAGGTGAACAGGCCGAGCCCCAGGAAGACGAGCGTCACGATCGCACCCACGAGCACGGGCTCGGTGTGCCACTGCCCCGGGAACAGCCCGACGCGGTACAGGGTGAAGATGCCGGAGAGCGGGTTCAGGGCCCCGATGAAGTGCAGCGGCCCCGGAAGGTCCTTGAAGCCGTAGATGATCGGCGAGACGTAGAACAGCGCGCGCAGGATGAGCGCCGTCGTCCGCTCCAGATCGGCCCAGAGCACGCAGAGCGGGGCCACGAGCAGGCCGAGCCCGACCAGCAGGAGCGTCTGCCAGATCATCGCCACGGGGAAGAGCAGCAGCGACCAGTTCGCCTTCGCGCCGGCGAACAGCGCGAACAGCACCAGGACGGGGATCGCGAACACGAACTCCAGGCCCTTGGTGAGGATCACCCGCAGGATCCAGATCGACCGCGGGATGGCCGTGGACCGGATCAGCCGGGCGTCCTTCTTGAAGGCGCGCGTGAACTCCCCCACCGAGGTGTTGAACCACACCCACGGCAGCAGGGCCGTGATGAGGAAGACGATGTAGGGCTGCTCGCCCACCGCGCCGCGGTGGAAGACCTGCGTGAACACGAACCAGTAGATCGCGCTCATCACCAGCGGGTCGAGCACCGACCACAGGTAGCCGAGGATGCTCGTCGCGTAGCGCACGCGGAGGTCCCGGGCCGACAGCAGCCACAGCGAATGCAGATAGCGCCGAGGCGTGCCGGGGGCGGCGACCGTCGTGTGACTCACGGTTCCGAGTCTAGGCGGCAGGGCCTTGCTCACCTGTGCGAGGCGGTCAGGTAGTCGCCGAGCTGCCTGCTCAGCGCGGGAGCGAGCGACTTCACGAACGGGAAGCTGAGATGGTTGGTGTCGAGATAGACCGCCACGTGCCCCATCTCCGTCAGGCAGAGCCCGTTCGGGCAGATCCAGGGCGTGAAGTCGATCGGGGTGATCCGGTCGCCGAGGGCAAGGGCCGGGTTGTCCGCGGCGAGCGCGTTCTCGACCGGGAAGTCGCACGGCTCGTGCGAGATCGCGCACTCGTAGTAGTTCGAGACCGCGGATCGGGGGTTGTCCCGCACACCGAAGACCTTGATCCCCGCGGAGGTGAAGGCGTCGACCGTCTCCTCGGCGCCGTCGATGAGACGCTCGTCGGCGGAGTCGGGTGATGCCGCCGTCACGATCGTGAACACCGCGTCCGGCTTGAGGGAGAGCACCTTCTTGACCGCCTCGCGCTGCCAGGCATCGCAGTAGTCGGCCAGCTCCGTTCCCTCCTCGTGCGATTCCAGCGAGCACCAGGGCCTCATGAGCATCACGACGCCCCAGCCGCGCTCGTCCGCCACAGGACGCAGGGCACCGGAGAACTGGTTCGCGTGGGAGTCGCCGATCACGACGACCAGGTGCTCCGCATTCGCGGCGTTCTCGGTCTGGGAGCAGCTCTCCTGCACGGTGGCCGCCTTCGAAGCGAACCTTCCGGTGCAGGATCCGTCCAAGCGCGACCAGCGTTCCCGGTCGCCGGCCCCGGGCGCCGGGACGAGCGGGATCTGCCCGTCCTCCTTGGCGGTGTCGCCTCCCATGGCTCCCGTGTAGGTCTTCGCGTACTGCCGCTGCAGCTCTGCATTGCGCACGTTGGTCCCGATCTGCCACGGGAGCAGCACGGCCGCGACCAGGGCGATGCAGAGGCCGATCACGCCGAGATTGCGCAGGACGGTTCCCCGCTCCCCCGCCGGCAGCCGCAGCGGGCGCTCCACGAAGAGCGTCACCAGGCGCGCGAGCACGAGCGAGACCACGATCACCAGGAGGCCCCCCGGGATCGACGTACGGGTCTCGTCGCGCCAGGTGAGCCACAGGATGAGCACCGGCCAGTGCACCAGGTAGAGCGCGTAGGCGTCACGGCCGAGTGCGAGGACCGGGCGGGTCGCCAGCAGACGGTCCGGGCCGAAGCTGCGGAGCTCGGGATGCTCGCCGCGCGGCCTGGTCCCGGCCACGATGACGAGCGCTGCCGAGACGATCGGCCAGAGCGCGAGATAGCCCGGGAACCCCCCCCTGCACGTCGATGACCATTCCGCAGACGACGATCCCGATCAGACCGAGCCAGCCCAGCACGGCGCGGAGCACCCGTGGCACGCGCAGATGCGGCAGCGCGATCGCCAGCAGCGAGCCGGCCGCGAACTCCCAGAGCCGGGCCGACGTGTCGAAGTACGCGAACGTCTGGACCGTCTCCGTCTCGTAGACGGAGAAGGCCAGGGAACCCGCGAACACGACTCCGAAGAGCACGCTCATGACGGTCGCCGGCGACCGGCGGGTCCAGCGGACGAGGAGAGCGCCGAGCAGGAAGAGGAGGGCCCACAGCACGAAGACCTGACCCTGCACCGAGAGCGACCAGAAGTGCTGCAGCGGGGACGCGAGGGCCGCGTCGTGCGCGTAGTAGTCGACTCCGTCGAAGGCGAGCACCCAGTTCTGCACATAGCCGAGGGAGGCCCACCCCTCCTTCCAGAGCTGAGGCCACATCGTCTCGGGCATCATGACCCAGCAGACGCCGAGGGTCGCGGCGAGGACGACCGCCGCGGCAGGCATCAGACGGCGGAACCGGCTGATCAGGAAGCGGCCGGCTTCGATGGGCCGGTCGGCCTGCATCCTGCGGAGGAACGATCCCGTGAGGAAGAACGCCGAGATCATCAGGAAGATGTCGACACCGCCGGACACCCGCCCGATCCACACGTGATAGATCACGACCAAGAGGATCGCCACGGCGCGGAGGCCGTCGATGTCGCGGCGGTAGGCGCCGCGGGTCTCCGACGTCTTCAGCGAACGCCGTGTCGTCGTGTCGATGGTCATGGGAGGAAGTCCTTCAACTGCTCGTCGAGCGCAGGCCCGAGAGTCGCCAGGAACTGCGCGCTGAGATGATTCATGTCGAGATAGACGGCGATGTGCCCGATCACCATGTAACAGGTCCCGTCCGGACAGATCCAGGGCGTGAAGTCCACGAGCCTCATCCGATCCGCATACGGCAGGGCGGGGTTCTCCGCGGCGAGGACGTCTGCCACCGGGCGATCGCAGGGCAGGCGGTCCACCGCACACGTGAAGAAGTTGGTCACGGCCGACCGCGGGCTGTCCCGGACGCCGACGACGGGGATGCCCGCCGCATCGAAGGTGTCGAGCACCACATCCAGTCCCGTCGCCACCTGCTCGTCGGGGCTGTCCGGGCTCGCGGCCGTCGCGAGCAGGAAGACCGCGTCGGGATGGATCTCCACCACGTGGTCGCGGGCGGCGCCCTGCCACTCGTCGCAGCGGGTATCGGTCCCCGGCTCGTTCTCGTCGAGCAGGCACCAGTCCCGGTAGACCAGGACCACGCCCCATCCCCGCTTCTTGGCGACGGCGTCGACCGCCGTTCCCAGCTGCTGGGCGTGCGAATTGCCCATGACCACGACCACGTGTTCCGCCGTCGCAGCATCGGAGGTCTGGCGACAGCTCTCCTGGACGACGTCGACGGAGGAGGCGAACCGGCCGGTGCAGGGCCCGTCCAGCCACGTCCACTTCTCCGGCTCCGGGGTGTTCACGCCGGGGATCACCGGCACGGGGTCGCTCTTCGGCGGTGTTCCCGGAGCACCCATCGCCCCGAGATAGACGTTCTTGTGCGCCCGCTGCTGCGCGACTGCCGTGCTCGTCGCGCCCCACTGCCAGGGGACGAGGACGGCCGCGACCAGAGCCACGCAGCCGGCGATCACGGCCGCGTTCCGCCAGGGCCCGCCGTTGCTGCCGGAGCGCAGGCGCAACGGGCGTTCCACGCAGATCGTGACCAGGCGCGCGAGCAGCAGCGAGGCCACGACGATGATCAGCCCCTCGAGCAGCGACGGCCTGGGCTCCTTGCGCACGGCGAGCCACAGCGTGAGCAGCGGCCAGTGCACGAGGTACAGCGCATAGGCATCGCGTCCGAGAGCGCGCACCGGCCGCAGGGTCAGGAACGCCCCGGCGCCGAGATCGCGCTGCTCCCCCGAGTCGCCGGGGGGCCGGGTTCCGCCCACGATGACGAGGACGGCTCCGAGAATGGGCCACAGCGCGAGGTAGCCGGGGAACCCGCCGCGCACGTCGAGCACCATCCCGCACACGACGATCGCGACCAGGCCGGTCCACCCCAGGACCGCGCGCAGCACTCGCCCCAGCCTCAGCTGCGGTAGCGCGATCGCGAGGAGCGAGCCCGCCGCGAACTCCCACAGCCGGGCACGCGTGTCGAAGTAGGCGAAGCTCTGCTGCGCGCTCGTCTCCACCACGGAGAAGGCGAGGGAGGCGACGAACACCAGACCGAACAGGACGGCCATCACAGCCCCGGGCCGCCCGGTCCGCCGGGCGATGAGGGCACCGAGCAGGAACAGCAGGGACCAGAGCACGAACGCCTGCCCCTGGATCGAGAGCGACCAGTAGTGCTGCAGCGGAGAGAGCAGCGTGCTGCCGCGGGCGTAGTAGTCGACCCCTTCTGCGCCGAGCACCCAGTTCTGCACGTACCCGAGGCTCGCCCAGCCTTGACGCCACAGCTGCGGCCAGCTCGTCTGCGAGAGCAGCAGCCAGGAGGCCAGCAGGGTCGCGGCGAGCACCACGGACGAGGCGGGCATGAGACGGCGGAAGCGGCCGAGCAGGAAGCCGCCGACCGCGAGGGGCGCGCCGGCCCGCATCCGCCGCAGGAACGAGCCGGTGAGGAAGAACGCCGAGATCATCAGGAACACGTCGACGCCGCCGGACACGCGGCCGATCCACACGTGATAGACCACGACGAGGAGGATCGCGACCGCGCGCAGCCCTTCGATGTCCTGGCGGTACGAGGGCGCGCCCGATCCGGCCCGGGCCCTGCTCGCGCGCCGGGTCTCCCGGTGGACCGTCATGCCAGCTGGTTGTTCCACATCGACAGGGCGGATCCGATGGCCATGTGCATGTCGAGGTACTGATAGGTGCCCAGACGTCCGCCGAAGTGCACGTCGCGCTCGCCCTTGCCGAGCTCGCGGTATGCGAGGAGCCCCTCGCGGTCCGTCGACGTGTTCACCGGATAGTACGGCTCGTCACCGCGCTCGGCGAATCGGGAGAACTCCCGCATGATCACGGTCTTGTCCGTCGGATATCGATCGGCGCGCTCGGGGTGGAAGTGGCGGAACTCGTGGATGCGCGTGTACGGCACCTCCGCGTCCGGATAGTTCATCACGCTCGTGCCCTGGAAGTCGCCGACGTCCAGGACCTCCTGCTCGAGGTCGATCGTGCGCCAGCCCAGCTCTCCCTCGGCGTAGTCGAAGTAGCGATCCACCGGCCCGGTGTACACGATCGGCAACTGCCCAACCGTCGCCTTCTTGTTCAGCGGCTGCGACTCGTCGAAGAAGTCGACGTTCAGCGCGACCTCGATGTTCGGGTGGTCGGCCATCCGCTCGAGCCATGCGGTGTAGCCGTCCGTGGGCAGCCCCTCCCACGTGTCGTTGAAGTAGCGGTTGTCGTAGTTGTAGCGCACCGGCAGTCTGCTGATGATCGACGCCGGCAGCTCCCGCGCATCGGTCTGCCACTGCTTCGCCGTGTAGTCGCGGATGAACGCTTCGAACAGCGGTCGCCCGATCAGCGCGATCCCGCGCTCCTCCAGGTTCTTCGCCTCGTGCGCGTCGAACTCCCCCGCCTGCCCGGCGATGAGTGCCCTCGCCTCGTCGGGCGTGTAGGCCGCCCGGAAGAACTGGTTGATCGTGCCGAGGTTGATCGGCAGCGGATAGACCTCGCCCTTGTGCGTCGAGTAGACGCGGTGCACGTAGTTCGTGAACGTCGTGAACCGGTTGACGTACTCCCACACCGTGGGATTGGAGGTGTGGAACAGGTGCGCCCCGTATCGGTGCACCTCGATGCCGGTGAGCGGCTCGTCCTCGCTGTACGCGTTGCCGCCGATGTGGTGACGACGATCGACGACGGTGACCTTGCGGCCCGCGGCGGCGGCGCGCTCCGCGATGGTGAGGCCGAAGAAGCCCGACCCGACGATGAGGAGATCCATCAGAGCTCTCCGTCCGGCGTGGGATCCTGGGGGCGTTCCGGCGAGCGCAGCGCGATCTGCCGCGCGAGCTGGGTGATCTGCGCGTCCTGCGCGCGCCGGTGCCGCACGGCCGTGAGCGCGTTGCCCACGAAGACGACGATGAAGGCGTAGAGCAGCAGATCGGTGCCTCGCCCCACGCCGACGCTCAGCGCGAGGTCGTTGATGATGCCGGGGAAGAGCACGGCGAAGACCGCCGCCACCAGCAGGAGCAGCAGGGTGATGGTGCGGATCGCCTGGTTGCGCGCGGATCCGCCCGGCCGCAGCAGGATGAGGCCGAAGATGACGAAGGCCCCGATGAGGAGGACCTTGATGATGATCTGATCGAACATGCGGGGTCCTACTTGATGAAGAGTTCGCTGAGGATGTTCACGGAGTTCCAGAGCGACTGCCCCTTCGACCGTGAATAGTCGGTGTAGACGATGTGCACGGGCTGCTCGGCGTAGCGGAGCTTGTGCTCGCCGATCTGCGCGACGATCTCGCTGGCGTGCGCCATCCGGTTCTGGCGGATCCGCAGTTTGCCCGCCGCCACGCGGTTGAACGCCCGGAGCCCGTTGTGGGCATCCGTGAGACGGACGCCCGTGCTCATGCGCTCGAAGAGCACGGCGAGCCGGAGGACGAACTTCTTCAGGGCGCTCGCGTTGGTACGGCCGTCCAGGAAGCGCGAGCCGACGATGATGTCGTAGGGCTCGGTGCGCAGGCGCTGCACCATCGCGACCACGTCGTCGACCTGGTGCTGGCCGTCCGAGTCGAAGGTGACGAAGTACTCGGCCCCGGGCTGGGCGCGAGCGAACTCGATCCCGGTCTGCAGCGCGGCCCCCTGCCCGAGGTTGATCGGGTGACGAAGCACCACCGCGCCTCCGGCCAGGGCCTCTTCGGCCGAGCCGTCACTGCTGCCGTCGTCGATGCAGACGATGTTCGGGAAGGTGCGCCGGGCTTCGCGGACGACGTCCTGCACGACCGTCGCCTCGTTGTACAGCGGGACGATCAGCCACGTGTCGGCGTAGGGGGAGTTCATATGTGTGCGCATCGGAATCCCATCGATCATACCGGCCGTGCTCTCGCCGGCTTCTCAGCCCGCACACACCTCCGCCGGTCGGCGCGGGCCGCCGCTCCCCCGCCGCCGACCGCCTTCCGCGGTCACCCCGTCCACACCTCGAACTCGGCGAGACCGACGTTGGCCGTGGCCGAGCTCACTGTCGTCGTGGTCAGCTTGACCCACGTCGCGGTGCGAGCCGGGAACGACACGGTCGTGGCGGAACCGGAGTTGTTCAGCGAACCGACCGCCACGCTCGACCCGTCGGAGAACGTCAGCGTCGCGCCGGTGATCTGATCGGAGCTGTTGGGCCGATCGTAGAGGACCACCTTCGACATGCTCTGGGGGCCGGACCAGGTCAGCTGGATCCAGCTGCCGGCCTTGCCGCCGGACGTCGCCCACTCCTTGCTCGAATCCGTCGGATAGCCCTGGGCCACGCCGTCGATCGCCTTCGCCGCCGTCTGCCCGGTCGTGGTGTTCTGCGAGGAGGCCGTGGCGGAGGCCTGGCGAGCGATGTTCGTCGGGGTGGGCGGCGCCTGCGACACGGTGACCGTGGTGGAGGCGGTCGCGGACAGGGAGCCGTTCGACACCGTCAGGGAGAAGACGTAGCTGCCCGCGGCGGCCGGGGTGAACGTCGGCTTCGCGTTGTTGGCGCCGACGAGGCCGACCGTCGGGCCGGACGTCTGCGTCCACGCGTAGGTGAGCGTGCGGCCATTCGGGTCGCTGGATCCGGATCCGTTGAGAGTGACCTGCGCACCGGTGAAGCCCTGCTGATCGGCCCCGGCGCTGGCGATGGGGGGAAGCACCACCGGCGGGGTGGAGCTGAGATACCCCCAGGCCTCGAACTCGGCCAGGCCCGCGCTGTAGGTGGTGCCGCTGACGCCAGTCACGGTGAGGCGCGCCCAGGTGACGACGCGCGCCGGGAACGTGACGGCCGTGGCGGTCCCGCTGTTGTTGAGCGCCCCGACCGCGACGCTCGAACCGTCGGAGAACGTCAGCGTCCCACCCGTGATCTGGTCGTCGCCGTTGGGCCGGTCATAGAGAATCGCCTTGGAGAGGGTCAGGGCCGAGCTCCAGTTCAGCTGGATCCAGCTGCCGGCCCTGCCGCCGGCGGTCGCCCACTCCTTGCTCGAGTCCGTCGGGTAGCCCTGCGCGACGCCGTCGATCGCCTTCCCCGCCGTCTGACCGCTCGCCGTGTTCTGGGACGAAGCCGTCGCCGCGGCGGATCGGGCGACGTTCGTGAGGACCGGGTCCGTCACGGTGACGGTCACGGTGTCCGTCGCGGAGAGGCCCCCGTCCGACACGGTGAGCGTGAAGGCGTAACTGCCCGCCGCGGTGGGCGTCAGCGTCGCCGACGACGTGCCCGCGCCGGTCAGCACCACCGGCGCGCCGGCGGTCTGCGCCCACGCGTACGTCAGGACGTCGCCATCGGGATCGCTCGATCCGGTGCCGTCGAGGGTGAGACGTGTTCCCGTGAGCCCCGTCTGCGCTCCCCCGGCCTTCGCCACGGGTGCCCGGTTCGCCGGGGTCACCGTGAGGGTCACGTCTGCGGTGCCGGTCAGCGCTCCGTCCGAGACCACGAGCCGGAACACATAGGTGCCCACGACCGTCGGCGTCACCGCGGCCTTCGCCTGCGCCGCAGCACCGAGCGACACCCCGGGGCCCGAGACCTGGCTCCAGGCGTAGCTGAGGGCGGTCCCATCGGGGTCGGAGGAGCCGGAGCCGTCCAGCGTCACGGCGGTTCCGGCGGTCACCGTACGCGACGGCCCCGCGTTCGCCGTCGGAGGACGGTTGGCCTGCACGACGGTGACCGTGACGTCGGCGCTCGCCGACAGGTAGGCGTTGCGCACCGTCACGCGGAACGTGTACGAACCCGGGCTCGTCGGCGTGAACGTCGGCTTCACGTCGGCAGGGTCGGACAGCGCCACGGACGCACCGGCCGTCTGTTCCCAGGAGTAGGTGAGTGCGAGGTTCTGCGGATCCGAGGAGGCCGACGCGTCCAGGTGGACGAGCGTTCCAGTCGTCACGCTCTGCGCGCTCCCGGCATCCGCCGCAGGCGGCAGCGTTCCCGGAGGCGACACCGCGACGGTCACCTGGGAGGTGGATGCGAGCCCGCCGGGATCGGTCGCCGTCAGCGTGAACGCGAACACCCCCGGCGAGGACGCCACGAAGGACGACTGTGCGGCGTCCGTCGCGGCGAGGGCCATCGCCGGCGTCCCGCCGACCTGCGCCCAGGCGTATGTCAGGGAGTCTCCGTCGGGATCCGTCGCCGAGCCGCTGAGCGACACCGTGGCGCCGACGACGACCGACTGGCTCGGCCCGGCGGACGCACTCGGCGCGCGATTGGCGGGCAGCACGGTGATCGTCACCGATGCGCTGCTGGTCGCCGCTCCATCCGAGACGGTGAGGGCGAAGACGTAGCTCCCCTCGGCGGACGGCGTGAAGGTCGGCGCGGCCGTGGCCGGACCGGTCAGCGTCGTGCCGGGTCCGCCGGTCTGCGCCCAGGAGAAGCTCAGAGCCGTCCCGTCCGGATCGGCCGATCCCGCGCCGTTCAGCGTGACGAGCGTGCCGGCCTTGACCGTCTGGGGCGGTCCCGCGTCCGCGACCGGCAGGCCGTTCGCCGGGAGGACCGTGATCGTGACCTGCGACGCGGCACTGCCGACCGTGCCGTCGCTGACGGTGAGCGCGAAGACGTAGCTGCCCGCCGTGGCCGGCGTGAACGTCGGCTTGGCCGCGGTGGCGCTGCTCAACGTCACCGCAGGCCCGGAGACCTGCGACCACGCGTACGTGAGCGGATTGCCGTCGGGATCGCTGGACGCCATGCCGTCGAGCTGCACGGGGTTCCCCGCCGTCGTCGTCTGTGCGGGCCCCGCGTTCGCGATCGGAGCACGGTTCTGCGCCAGGACGGTGATGGTCACGGTGCCGGTGGCGCTGAGCGAGCCGTCGCCCACGGTCAGGGTGAACACGTACACCCCTGCGGTCGCGGGCGCGAACGTGGGGCGTGCGGTGGTCGCACCGCTGAGCGACGTCGCCGGCCCGGAGGACTGCACCCAGGAGTAGCTCGCGGTACGGCCGCTCTGCACGGTCGATGCGCTGCCGTCCAGGGTGACGGTGCTGCCGGCGGTGACCGTCTGGGCCGGGCCTGCGTTCGCCACCGGCGGCACGCCGTTCACGCCCCACGCCTCCAGCTCGGCGAGCCCGACGCTGGAGGTGCTCGACGACACCGCGGTGACGGTGAGACGCACGGTGGTGGTGGTGATCGCAGGGATGTCGACGGCGACCGCGCTGCCGTCGTTGGCGAGCGAGGGCACGGGGACGCTCGCGCCGTTCGAGAAGGTCAGCGTGCCCCCGGTGATCTGGTCATCGAGATTCGGCCGGTCGTAGAGGACGACCTGACTGAGCGTCACGGGGTTCGGCCAGGTGAGCTGGATCCAGCTGCCCGTCTTGCCGCCGGACGTCGCCCACTCCTTGCTCGAATCCGTCGGATAGCCCTGCGCGACGCCGTCCACGGCCTTCGTGAGACCCTGCCCCGATGCCGTCGCCTGACTCGACCCGGTCACGACCGTGCCCGCCACCCGGGCGAGGTTCTGCTGGGAGGCGTCGCGGATCGTGACCGTCACGCTGTCCGACGCCGACGCGCCGCTCTTGCGGCCCACGAGAGTGAACACGTAGCGGCCGGGCACGGTGGGCGTGAAGCCCGCCACCGCAGCGGTGGGGGTGCTGATGGTGACGGCGGGCCCGGAGGCCTGCGTCCACTGATAGGTGGTGGCGGAGGACGCGGACCCGTCCAGCGTCACCGCTGTGCCGGTCGTCCCGGTGCGGTCCGGACCGGCGTTGACCCGAAGGCCGCTCGTGTCCGCGTACTGCGTGGTGTCGTCGACGTACTGGCGCGCCCCCCAGTTCGACCATTCGGAGCCGGTCTTCCACTCGTCGTGGACGGCATAGGCGTTGAAGGCGGCACGCTTGGCGGTGAGATCCGCACCGGAGACGTTGGCCGCTTTGTCCTGGGTCTGATATCCCGTGTAGCCGGTGATCCGACGCCCGGTGGTGAGCACCTGGTTGGCGTCGAAGGTCAGATAGGCGCTCGCGTGATGGTCGGAATGATCGCCGTCGTCCCAGCCCCCGCCGTAGTTCAGCGCGCGGATCTGCGTCGCGCCCTGTTGCGCGGCGAGGGAGGCGATGACCGTGACCAGTTCGTCGCGCGTGTAGCTCGCCGATCCGTCGATCGCGGAGATGCGCCCGATCTGCCCCGTCAGCAGCTTCTCCAGGCTCGCGTATCCGGTCGCGGAGAAGCCGGATCCGATCACCGCGCCGTCCGGCAGGTAGAGCGACACGATCGACACATTCGGCTTCGTGGCCAGCGTGCGACGGACGATGCTCTCCCCCGGCACACCGGCGTCCGACGTCGTCCAGGAGTTCGGCACGCCGAGCATCGTCGCGTACGCGGCCTCGGGGCCGATGGCGCGCTCGCGCGCGTACGACAGCCCGTGCCCGGAGTCGCCCGCGGTCACGTAGATCGTCTGCAGGCATGCACCGGCGGCCGCGTCGTGCAGCACGTCGGGATTCTGGAACAGCAGATCGTCGTCTTGATGTGCGACCACCTGCGTCGCTCCCCCCACACAGGGCGCCGCCCATGCTGCGGAGGGCTCGACGAGCATCGTCGCGACAGCCCCAAGGAGTACACCCCAGATCCCCAGGGCGTGCGTGTACGCACGCCGAACAGCCATACTTCGCCCCAGATTCCCCAAGAGACTCCATCTGAGAGGGTTCCCATACCACCCTCAGAAGCGGGAGTCGCCGCCAGTATAGGCCGTTCCGGCGGTCGCGCGCGACCGCCGGAACGGTTCAACGGAAGTTCGCGTCGATCCAGGCGATCCGGTCCGAGAGCCAGGCGCGCAGGGCGTTCGCATCCGTGCTGTACGAGCCCAGACCCCACAGCGCGTGATCCGCATCTGCCGACGCCTTCAACGCCGGCTGCTGGACGCCCAGCCACGCCGTCGCATCCTTCAGCTGCGGCGACACCTGCTGCCAGCGAGCCTTCGCCGCGGCCTTGAACTCAGGGTCCTGGAACAGCCGGTTCATCCACGTCACGGAGGCCTGCCGCGGAGCGTCGTTGGAGTCCCGCATCCACCATCCCGAGGTGGACGCCTGGCCCGCGCCGTAGTCGGCGTTCCCCTGGCCCGTGTCGAAGTCCCAGAGCGGGCCGTGGTAGAGCTTGCCGACCGTCGTGGTCCCGTCCGGGTTCAGCACGTCGCGAGCCTTGTACATCCAGGCGCTCGACCGGTAGTTCGCACCGTAGTTCTTGGTGACCTCGTTGACGATCCAGAAGTCGATCGCCGAGGACTCGTCGATGTACTTGCGCCAGCCGTTGTCCGGATCCAGCCACGTCGCGTCGTCGAAGAGCACCCTGTCGGCCTCGTCCATCCAGTCCGCGATGTACTGCTCCTGCACCGGGGTGATCTCGCCCGCGGCCGCATCGGGCTCCTTCAGGTAGAGGCCGCCGCGGTCCGTGGTGATGTCGGGCGGTTCGACGCCCGCGTCCCCGGCCTGCCCGTGGTTCCACTCCATCAGGTAGCCGCCGGTCACTTCGGGCGCCACGTCCTGTGCTCCCGGAGCGGAAGGATCGATCTTCAGCTCGTCGATGTCGACCCGGGTGGCGCCGATCGTGATCCGCTCGGCGAGCAGATACTGGCCCTTGTAGCTTCCGTTAAGGTAGAGGTCTACCGGATGCGTCCGCGGCGTCCAGGCGAGCCCGTCCAACTGCGACCCCATCTGCAGGGCGACCATGTTCCGCATGAGCGACACGTCTTCATAGTTCGCCAGCAGCGCCCACTTCTTGCCCGCGGGGATGCCGCAGAGCGCCGTCTTCTTGTCCGTCGAGAACTTGTACGGCCGCTTCGGCAGATTCCAGGTCGAGTTGCCGCGGCCGGCTGCCTTGACCTTGGTGTCCCGCGGCACCGCGGTGCAGGCCGGCCAGTTGCCGGAGCCGGGCACCAGCTGGATCGCGCCCTCGTGGTCGGTGTCCCGGTCGCTGATGGCGGCGCTCTCGTTGGTGTCGAGGTACAGCGCCGGCAGCCCGAGATTCTTGTTGGGACGCACCGCCGCGTAGGGGACCGTGTTCGTCGGGCTGTCGATCCCGCCCGACGAGACCACTGCCCGGTACTGATGGGTCACCTCATAGGGATCCGCCACCGTGACCGTGCCCGCCCCGGAGGAGTTCAGGACCACCGTCCCGAGGGCCTTCCAGCTCGACGTCGGGTTCTCCGTCGTCATGGTGGTGGCGATGGTCTGCACCTGCAGCGTCGCCGTCTTGCCGGCGAACGCGGAGCCGTAGCCGATCGCGAACGAGCCTGCCGCACCGGCATCTGTCGCGGTGACCGTCGCCGGCGGACTCACCGTCACGACGACCGTCCCCGACGCGCTCTGGCCCCCGGGATCGCGCACCGTGAGCCGGAACGTCAGCGGGGTCACCGCGGTCACGGCGGGGGCGTCGAACGTCGAGATCGCGGTCGTCGCACCGCTCAACGTCACGGGAGTCCCGGCCGTCTGCGCCCACTCGTAGGTGAGAGCCCCGCCCTCGGGATCCCGCGACGCCGAGCCGTTCAGCGTCACGCCCGTCTGCGCGGAGGCCACGGTCTGTGCGGTGCCGGCGTTCACGACCGGAGGGAGGTCGACGGGGCCCGCCGCGTTGCCCCACGCCTCGAACTCCGCCAGGCCCACGTTGTGCGTGGTCGCGGAGACCTTGTCGACGGTCAGCCGCGCCCAGGTCACCGTGCGCGCCGGGAACGTCACCGGAACCCCCGCGGCCGATCCCGCGCTGCCGCTGGTGTTGGTCAGGGCGCCCACGGCGACGGACGAGCCGTCGGAGAAGGTGAGCGTCCCCCCGGTGATCTGATCGTCGCTGTTCGGCCGGTCGTAGAGCACGACCTTGCCGAGCGAGACGGGTGCGGGCCAGGCGAGCTGGATCCAGCTGCCTGCCTTGCCGCCCTTCGTGGCCCACTCCTTCGTCGAGTCGGCCGGGTACCCCTGCGCGACGCCGTCCACGGCCTTCGCCGACTGCTGGTTCGTCGCGACGTTGTCCGATGACGCCGTCACCGCCGACTGCCCGGCCAGGTTCAGCGGCACGACGGGCGCGTCGGTGACGGTGATCCTGACCTGGTCGGCCGGGGAGACCGCGCCCTTGTCATCCGTCACGACCAGTCCGAAGACATACGCGCCGACCGCGGTCGGCGTGAACGTCGGCTTGGCCGCGGAGGTGCTGGACAGTGACGCCACGGGGCCGGACACCTGGGTCCAGGCGTACGCCGCGATCGTGCCGTCGGGGTCGGCGGATGCCGCGCCGGTCAGAGTCACAGAGCTGTTGACGCTCACCGTCTGGTCCGGGCCGGCATCCGCCTTGGGCGGCTGGTTCGGCGGCGGCGGGGTCACCGTCACCGTGACGGTGGCCTTGCTCGAGGAAGCTCCCGCGTTGTCCGTCACGACCAGGCCGAACACATAGGTGCCGGCCACCGCGGGCGTGAACGACGGGCTCGCCGTGTTCGCGAGCGACACCGAGGAACCGCTCGGCTGCGATTCGACCGTCCAGGTGTACGACGCGACCGAGCCGTCCGGATCCTTCGACTTCGAGCCGTCGAGCTTCGTCGACTTTCCGACGACGCTCGAGAAGGAGGCTCCGGCGTCCGCCGTGGGCTTCTGGTTCTCCGCCGGCGCTTCGGTGCCGAACACCTCGATCTCGGCGAGGCCGGCGTTGTAGGTCGTCGACGCGACAGAGGTGACCGTGAACGTCACCTTGGTGATCCTCTTCGGCGTGCTGAAGGATGCCGCGGTGACCGCGGTGCCGTTGTTCGTGAGGGAGCCCACGGCGGCGGTGGAGCCGTCGTCGAAGGTGAACGTCCCGCCGGTGATCCGGTCGTCGAGGTTGGGGCGGTCGTACAGCCGGATCTGGTCGACGAAGACCGCAGCGGGCCAGGTCAGCGTGATCGCCGTCCCGGACTTGCCGCCCACGCTCGCCCACTCCTTCGTGGCGTCGACCGGGTACCCCTGAGCGACCCCGTCCACGGCCTTGGCCGCCGTCTGGCTCGTCGCCGTGTTCTGCGAGGTCGCGGTGACCGTCGCCTTCGATGCGAGGTTCACGCTCGCGGCGGCGGCCGGCAGCGCCTGCACCCCGGTCAGCAGCAGGGCCGCGACGACACCCGCCCCGGCGATCCTCGATCCGCGTGCTCGGCTCCCGATCACGTCTGTCCCCTTTCTCAGCCGCGGGTCCCCGCCCGCGGCGCTTCCGCGGCGGCGGTCAGATCCTCCTGACCGCCGCCGCGATCGTCATCGCAACTGGGAGTCCATCCAGCTCGTCCGTCCTGCGATCCACGTCTTCAGGTAGGCGACCTCGTTCGAGAAGCCGCCCTTGATGACCTGCACGTCCTCCAGCCGCTGGTTCGGGTCCCAGATCGAGAAGTTCGCCGCGGCCGACTTGCCGATCAGGGCCGCCTGCTGGTCGACCGAGGCCGGGAGGCCGTCGAACACGGGCTTCAGCTGCTGCCAGCGGGCCTTCACCGCCGCACGGAACGAGGAGTCCTCGTTCAGCCGGTCGAACCAGGTCTTGCCCGACTGCACCGTCTGCTTCGCATAGGTGTCCGTCTGGTCGCGCAGGTACCAGCCGGAGGTGGAGCCCTGTCCCCCTTCGTAGGCGGCATCGCCCAGGCTGGTGTCGTAGTCCCAGGCGGGCCCGAGGAAGAGCTTGCCGGGGCCGGCGTCCGAGTCCCGTGTCTTGTACATGTAGACCGACGTGTACATGTTCGAGTCGAGGTTCTTCGTGTACTCCTGGATCAGGTAGTAATCGACCGCGGAGGCCTCGTCGATGTACTTCCGCCAGCCGTTGACCGGATCGGCGAAGCCTGACGAGAACAGGGCGGAGTTCGCGCTGTTCAGATAGCCGGAGATGTAGCTCTTCTGAGCCGTCGTCACCCCGGTCCCGTCGGTCTCGTTCTGCGGCGAGGCCAGCGAGACCAGCGCCTGATCCGGGCCCACCGTGACCACGGCGTCGCCCGCGGCGGGATCCGCCCGGTAGTCCCACTCCAGCAGGTAGCCGCCGGAGAGGTTCGGCTGCACGTCGTTCGCGCCGGTCTGGTTGTCCTTCAGCTCGTCGATGTCGACGCGGCTGCTGTCCACCTCGACGCGCTCGATCAGGTTGTAGGCGCCGACGTACGATCCGTTGACGTACAGGTCGACGGGGACGAGGTGCGGGGTCCACGCCAGACCGCTCATCTGCTGCCCCAGGTTCAGGCTGATCGTCGTGCGCAGCAGCGAGCGATCGTAGTGGTTCGCCAGCAGCGCCCACTTCTTGCTCTTCGCCATGCCGCACAGCGACGCCTTCGAACCGAGGTTGACCTTGTACGGCTTCTTGTCGAGCGTCCAGGTGTAGTTGCCGCGGCCGGACGTCTTGACGATCGACTCGCCGGTGCCGGTGGTGCAGCTGCTCGTCCCTGCCACGATCGTCATCGTGCCCTCGCGGTCGACGTCCTTCGAGTCGATCGCCGCGCCCTCGTTCGTGTTGAGGTAGACCGTCGCGAGCCCGGTGTTCTTGTTCTGCTTCGGCGCGGCGTAGGTGATCACGTTCGTGGGGTTGTCCGTCGCCGAGACGGTGACCACGGCCCGATAGGAGTGCGTGGCGCCGTAGGGCTTGGCCACCGTGACCTTGCCCGCACCGGAGCCGTCGAGTTTGACCGTTCCGACCGCTTTCCAGACGCTGGCCGGGTTCTCCGTGGTGAGCGTCGTGGCGATGGTCTGCACCTGCAGGGTCGCAGTCCTCCCCGCGAACGAGGGGTCGTAGGTGATCGTGAAGGATCCCGACGTCCCGGAGTCTGCTGCCACGATCGTCGCGGGAGCCGTCACCGTGATCGTGACCGCGGCCGATGCGGTCGCACCCCCGGAGTCTGTCACCGTGAGCTGGAACGCCAGCGCCGTCGTCTGCGCGACCTGCGGCGCGGTGAAGGTCGGGGCCGCCGCCGTCGCATCCGAGAGCGCGACGGCGGGTCCCGCCGTCTGCGCCCAGGCGAAGCCGGCGATCGGGCCCTCCAGGTCGGAGGACCCTCGCCCGTCGAGGGTCACCGGGGAGCCGGCCGCGACCGTCTGCGACGCGCCCGCGTTCGCGGTCGGCGGCCAGTTCCCCGACCCCGCCGGAGAGCCCCACACCTCGATCTCGGCGAGGCCGACGTTGACGGTGCTCGCCGAGACGGCGGTCGCGGTGAAGCGCACCGACGTGACCGCGCGAGCGGGGAAGGACACGGTGACGCCGGCGCCGGAGTTCGTCAGCGCGCCCACCGGTACCGACGATCCGTCGGAGAAGGTGAGGGTGCCGGCGGTCGCCTGATCGCTGGTGTTCGGCCGATCGTAGAGCACGACCTTCGTCAGCACGACCGGCGTGCCGTAGCCGATCTCGAGCCAGGATCCGCTGCGGCCGCCCGCGGTCACCCACTCCTTGGTGTAGTCGGCCGGATAGCCCTGCGCCACCCCGTCGACGGCCTTCGCCGCAGTCTGGCCTGTGGCGGTGTTCTGCGACGAGGCGGTCGCGCTCCCCTTCGCCGCGATGTTCGCGACGACGATCGGGGCATCGACCGCGGTCACCGTGACCGTGACCGGCGCCGAGGCCGTGCCCTTGTCATCGGTGACGACGAGGGAGAACACATAGCCGCCCGTCTCGGTCGGAGTGAAGGTCGGCTTGGCCGTTCCCGCGCCGGTGAGCGCCACGGCAGGACCGGACGTCTGCGTCCACGCCCAGGAGACGACGGTTCCGTCGGGATCGGTCGACTTCGAGCCGTCGAGCGTGACGGTCGTCTTGATCGGAGCGGAGAAGGCCGCCCCGGGATCGGCGACCGGCGGCTGGTTCGGCGCGGGAGGGGTCACGGTGATCGTCACCGTCGCCGGCGACGAGGAAGCCCCCCGATCGTCCGTGACGACGAGCCGGAACACGTAGGTTCCCGCCGCACTCGGCGTGAACGACGGCGTCGCGATGTTCGGGTTGCTCAGGGCGACCGAGGCGCCCGAGGTCTGCGTCCAGGTGTACGCCTTCACCTGGCCGTCCGAGTCCGCCGACTTCGTCCCGTCGAGGGTGACCGAGGTCCCGACCGGCACGGAACGGTTCGACCCGGCGTTGGCGGTCGGCGGCTGGTTCGGCCCCGGCTGCGTCGAGCCGAAGGCCTCGAACTCCGCGAGCCCCACGTTGAAGGTGGTCGAGGCCACGGACGTCACGGTCAGCTTCGCCCAGGTGACCGTGCGCGCCGTGAAGGTGATCGTCACGCCGGCGCCGGAGTTGGTCAGCGATCCGACCGGCACCGAGGATCCGTCCGAGAAGGTCAGGGTCGCCCCGGTGATCCGGTCATCGGCGTTCGGCCGGTCGTAGAGCACCACCTTGTTGAGCGACACCGCCTGCGCCCACGTCAGCTGGATCCAGGATCCGGACTTCCCGCCGACCGTCGACCACTCCTTGGAGGAGTCCGCGGGATACCCCGACGGCACGCCGTCGATCGCCTTCGCCGCCGTCTGGCCCGTCCCCGTGTTCTGCGAGGAGGCGGTGACCGCTGCGGAGGGGGCAAGGTTCGAGTCGGCCGCCTGCGCAGCACCGGCGCCGAGCACCGAAATGAGGAGTGCGAGCGCCGTGACGCACGCGAGAATCCAGATCCGCGGGGCCGTTCCCGGCCTTTCGGCGACTCGCGCCCCAGCGCTTCTAGTCGACATACCTGATGATCTCCCCTGCGAAATCCATGCGTGCCCCCAGAATCACACACGCGATGACAAATCGTTGCACGCGATCGAGGTAGGATTTCGCCTCAAGTGCCGAGAAGCGCACCGAGTGGGCCACTCCGTCATGCAATCGTTACTTTTCGCCAGCGGAAACCCGGGGGCGATCCCGCCCTGGGAGGTTCAGTGTCGACGTCCGCCATCCCCGCACGCCGCGACCGGGAGCGCCGGCGCACACCCCGGAGATTGAGGCTGCTGTGGCTCCTCGTGCCGGCGGTCGCCGTCCTCGTCGCGGCCGGGTTCCTGGTGGCCCCGCGCTTCTTCTATGCAGCGCCGAGTCCCTATCAGTCGAGCGTCGCCGCAGGCGGCAGCTTCACCTGCGCGATCACCGCCGAGCAGGAGGTGAAGTGCTGGGGCGCGAACGACTCCGGGCAGCTCGGCGACGGGACGTTCACCGACAGCCCTGCGCCGGTCGCCGCCATCGGCGCATCCCGCGCCGTCGCACTGTCCGCCGGCTCGGGATCGCACGTGTGCGCACTCCTCGAGGACGGCTCGATGATGTGCTGGGGCGCGAACGACGACGGGCAGCTCGGCGACGGCACGACCACCTCCAGCCCGACGCCCCGAACGGTCAAGGGCCTGCCGTCCCCGGTGACGGCGATCGCCGTCGGTCGTCAGCACACCTGCGCCCTCGCGTCCGGGCAGGTGTACTGCTGGGGGTACAACGCCAGCGCCGAGCTCGGCATCGGGGGCACCGATCCGACGCCGGTGCCGACCCGGGTATCCGGACTCGGGACCGCCGTCGCCGTGTCGGCGGGGACGAGCCTGACCTGTGCGCTCACCGACCGGGGACGGGCACGCTGCTGGGGTGACAGCGGCGACGGCCAGGCCGGTGCGCCACGCGGCGTGCAGGAGGGGCCGCAGCCGATCGCGCCCGCTGAACGGTTCGGCCAGATCGCGGCGGGGGACACGAATTCCTGCGCCGTCGCCACGAACGGGCGTGTCTGGTGCTGGGGTGCGAACGACGGCGGCCAGCTCGGCGTCGGCGACACGCGCCGCCGCTCCGGGCCCGTCGCGGTGCGGGGCATCGAGGACGCCGTCTCCGTGTCGTCGGGGTACCGGCGGTCCTGCGCCGTCTCCTCGGCCGGGGCGGTTCGGTGCTGGGGCGGCGAGACCGATGGCGCGCCGTTCCCGTCGTCGACGGCCCCGACCGCCGTGGCGGGGCTGACCTCGGGTTACGGCTCGGTCAGCGTCGGCGGGATGCACACCTGCGCCATCGCCCGGGACCGTTCCCGGGTCGAATGCTGGGGGGCGAACTCCGCCGGACAGCTCGGCACGGGTACCGCGGAGGACAGCGGCACACCCGTGCGCGTCGTCGGATTCTGAACGGGCCGAGCCCGATCAGGAGGCGGAGACGAGCTCCAGATAGAACATCTGCAGATCCGCCGCCGCTCCCGTGGCGTATCCCACCGTGACGCCCTGGGTCCACACCATCGTGCTCTGGCCGTCATCGTCGTAGTACCAGTACTGGCCGTCGGGCGGAACCCCCACGGTTCCCGACTTCTGCAGCGTTCCGGCGGCCTGCGCCTGGAGCGTCTCGGCGTACTGCGCCGCGTCCTCGGGCGTCTCCCACGCCGATCGCCGGAGCTCGATGTCGCCCTGCGGCCCGGTGTAGGTGGTGCTGCCGGAATCCACCGCGCCCGCGTCGTCGGCATCCGGGTCGGGAGCGACGTCCCCCGCCTCGTAACCGCCCCGTACGGTGTCGGGCACGAGCGTGATCGGCGGCTCGTCCGGTGCGGTGGGCGGCGGTGTGAAGACCGGGGTCGGCCTCGGGCTGTAGGTGGGCGCGACCGTCTGGCCGTCGATCACGATCTCCGGCGGCACGCCGGAGGGCGAGGGACCTGCCCCGGCCTGTCCGGCCGCCCAGCTCCAGCCCAGCGCGGCGAGGATGACGACGACCGTCTGCGCCACGCCGACGACGATCGCCACGATCGCATGGCGACGTCGATCGGCGGTCGCCGCACGTCGCAGCCCGAGGGCTCCGAGCACGATGCCCGCGGGCCCCACAAGAATTCCTGCACCGATGCCGATCGCTCCCAAATCCACTCCTGCGTCGCGCTGCGAGGCCATCTCCGACGATTCCATGACGGCACCACCTTCCTCGGCATGCTGCTGTGGTCGATGCTACGCCTGAGACCGCGTCCCAGCTGATAGCGTCAGGCAGGCCCGGACACCGAAGGATGGTGCGCATGGTCGCAGAGGAGCCCCCGCCCCCGCTCCGCCTCCGCGAGCGGCCGCGGCTTCTTCTCGCCGCGTCGGCGCTCGTCGTCGTGGCGGCCGCCGTGATCCTCGCCGTGATCGTCCTTCCGCGTTACGTCTACCTGCCGCCCGCGCCGTACCGCTCGACGATCGCCGCCGGCGCGGACTTCAGCTGTGCGGTGACGGACGCCGGTGCGGTGCGCTGCTGGGGCGCGAACGACGACGGGCAGCTCGGGGACGGCACCTTCGCGCCGCACCCGCGCCCCGTCGCGGTCCAGGGGGTCAGCGGTGCCGTCGCCGTCACCGCGGGCGACGGCACGCACGCGTGCGCGCTGACCGCCGCGGGCGCCGTCTGGTGCTGGGGCGCGAACGCCTCGGGTCAGCTCGGGGATGCGACGACGACCACGCACCCCATCCCGCAGCCGGTGCAGGGCCTTCCCGGACGGGCCTCCGCGGTCTCCGCCGGCCGCGCGCACACCTGTGCGCTCGTCGGCGCCGACCTCTACTGCTGGGGATCGAACACCGCGGGCGAACTGGGGGCGCGCGCGTCGACGGATCCCGTCCTGCAGCCCCGACGCGTGCAGGGCCTGCCCGGCGGCGTGGTGGCGGCATCCGCGGGCACAGGATTCACCTGCGCGGTGACCGATCGCGGACGCGCGTTCTGCTGGGGCGAGAACGGCGACGGCCAGCTGGGCGGCCCGGGCGTCGCCTCGTCGGCCGTTCCCGTGCAGGTGCCCGTGCCCGATGCGCGTTTCGACGCCATCACGGCCGGCGACACCCATGCCTGCGCCCTGACCCGCGGCGACGTCTTCTGCTGGGGCGCGAACGCCGGCGGGGAACGCGGCGACGGCACGCGCATCCCCTCCCCCGCACCGAATCGCGTCGCGGGGCTGACCGGCGCTGAGAGCGTCTCCGCGGGTCATGCCCGCACATGCGCGACGACCTCCGAACAGAGCGTTCTCTGCTGGGGCGACGCCGGCGCCGACGACATCGACGCCCCGCGACCCGTTCCCGTTCCGCAGATTCCCGCTCCGGTCTCCGGCGTCGCCGTCGGCAGGTTCCATGTGTGCACGCTCTCCTCCCGGGATCGGGTGTCCTGCTGGGGCGTCAACACCACCGGACAGCTCGGCGACGGCAGCACGACGGATCGACGCGAGCCCGTCTCGGTGTCGATCGACTGACGTCGGCCCTCCGCGGCCGCCCCGGGCCCGGCATCGGGCTCCGATAGAGTCGAGAAGCCCGATGCCGACCTGGATGAAAGGCGCCAGCAGAGTGCCCGAAGTACCCGAGCGACACCTCCTCGTCGTCACGACGAACTACGCCGAGACCGAGGGCGGGGTCGAGATGCATCTGCGCTCGCTCCTTCCTCTCCTGGTCGCGCGCGGTGTGGCCGTCACGGTCGTCTATCTCGGCAGCGATCGCGAGGCATGGACGGAGCCGTCCGGCGTGCGCGTCGTCCCGGTGCCGCGCACGTACGACTTCCGCTCGATCATGGCCCTCCCCTCGGCCCGCGACTGGCGCGCCTTCGTCCGCTCGGCGGCAGGCGCACAGACGCCGATCACGCATGTCGCCACCCACACCCGCTTCTTCCCGCTCAGCTGGCTGGGGATCCGGCTCGCGCGGCGGCAGGGGGTGCCCAGCATCCACACCGAGCACGGCGGCGGTTTCGTGGTCACCTCGTCCCCGCTGGTCCGCGTGGCGAGCCGCCTCGTCGACCGGACCATGGGACGAAGGGTGCTCCGCCGAGCGGACCGCGTCCTCGGCGTCTCGGATGCGGCGGCGGAGTTCGTCCGGGAGCTGTCCGGCGTGGACGCCGGCGTCTTCGGCAACGGCATCGCGCTGCGGCAGTGGCTCCCGGACGAGGGCCAGCCACCGGCGGTCGGAGACGAACGGCGCCTCGTCTTCGTCGGGCGCGTCGTCGAGGAGAAGGGCTGGCGCACCTTCGTCGATGTCGTCGCGGCCTGCCGCGCGGACGGCTGGCGCGGCGAGGCGTGGCTCATCGGCCCGGGCGAGCGGGACGCCGCCCAGGCGTACGCCGCCGAGCGCGGCGTGGAGGATCTGCACACGCCGGGACGATGGGACTCCGACGCGGTGCGGGAGAAGCTGCGCGGCGCGGTCTACGTGAACCCCTCCGTCGCCGCCGAGGGCTTCCAGCTCACCCAGCTCGAGGCACTGGCGGCCGGCGCCGCCCTCGTGACCTACGAGGTCGGGATCGCTTCGGCGCTCGCCGCCATCCCCGACGCGCGCGTCGCGGTCGTCCCCTCGGGCGACGCCGGGGCACTCATCGCAGCCGCGCGGCAGGAGCTCGGACGGCCGGCGCCCCAGCCCCGATACGAGCAGTTCGCCGCATGGGACTGGGACCGCCTGGCCGATCGCTACGTGCAGGAGCTCGACCGGCTCTGAGCCGCGCAGCGCGCGCCGGGCGTGGGCATCGCCTCGTCAGTGGCGCAGGACGAACACGAGCGCCACGATGCCGCGCACTCCGATCGCGGCGGCGAGCGCCCAGAAGCCTCCGGCGAGCCCCCAGATCGGGATCAGGACCGCGCAGAGGGTCGCCGAGACGACGACCGCCGCCGCGCTCAGCGCCAGCACGTGCGTGTAGCGGTTCTGAATGCTCACGGTGATCGCGGTGAAGTGCGCGAACGGCAGGAGCACGATCGCACACCCGAGCGGGACCGCCTCGGCGATGCCGAACCCGAAGGCCGGGCCGAAGAGGAGGGGCAGCAGCATCGCGCCCAGCCAGAGGCCGAACACCGTCGCGGGGAGGAAGAGCGCCGTCCACAGCAGCACCGGACGCGCCAGCCAGCGTCGGGGCTCGCCCGTCTCGTACGAGCGCCGCCCGGTGGGGATCCATGCCTGTGCGAGGCTCATGCCCGCGATGTCGGCCACGGCGTACATGTACAGCATGACCGCGAACCGTCCGGCGACGGCCTGGCCGATCACACCCGCGAGGACGTACTGCGGCAGGACCGACATGAGCGACATGATCGCGATCGCGACCCCCATCGGCACACCGGCGCGGACCACCCTGGCGCGGGTGTCCGCGTCGGCGCGCCACGACCAGGTGCCCGCCTCCCGCTCCGCGCGGCGCACCGGCAGATAGAGGAACGGAAGCGCGGCGCAGAGCGTCCCCGCGGCGAGAGCGACGAGGCTCACCACCACCGACCCCGTCGCCAGCAGCCCCGCCGCCGCGAACGCGAGCGATCCCGCCCCCACCGCCAGGCTGGCCCAGAAGATCCGCCGCTCCCGGCCCGCCGCCTGCAGCGGGCCGGAGAGCAGGTCGACGTAGGCGTCCATGATCTTGCCGAGCGCCGCGGCGGCGAGCAGCGGCAGCAGCGCGGCCTGGAAGACTCCGCCGATGATGCCGGTCACGATCGCGGCGAACAGCAGCGCGGCCGCCTGGACGCCGAGCAGCACGGCGATCCGGACCGGCGGCCTGATCGTGAGGTAGACGGTGCGCAGGCTCAGCTGCGCGAAGACGAACATCGGCGTCACGATCGCGAGCGAGAGCGTGTAGGCGCCGACCGTGTCGGGCGTCGTGAACTGGGCGAGGAGCACCAGCATGCCCAGCGGACCGACGTAGCGCAGGACGTTGGCCGCCAGGAGGTAGCCGGTCGCGTGCGCGACGCGGGTTCCGGTCGGCGCGGGGATCTCGGCGGTCACGAGGCGGCGTCCGCGTCCTCGAAGCGGGCGCGCCATGCCGCAGCCGACGCGAGCCGGGGCGCCGCTGCACGATACTCGCGCGAGAGGGAGGGCCAGGCGAGCCAGAGCCGCACACGGAGTCCGATCGCCCGGCGCACGGCGCGGCCCGCGATCCCGCGGTCCCGTCGGGCGACGAAGACGCCGGTGCCCGTGGCGCTGTCGACCGTGGCGGCGTCGAGCCGCCCGAGCATCCACCATCGTCCTTCCGCCCGGGTGAGGGCGACGGGGGCATCGGGTCGAGGACGGCGCAGCTGGTGCAGGAGCACGGCGGCGAGACGGCCGACCGTCGCGGCCCGGCCGACCGGGCGGGCGGGGAGCCCCGTTCCCGGACGCCCCCGGGCTCCCGCCTCGGTCACGACGGTCTGACCGAACCGCTCGAGGATCTCCTGGGAGCGCCGCGGGCCGGCGCGCAGGGTGTGCTCGAGGTGCGCCGGCCCCTGCAGCACGTCGAGCAGCGCTCGACTGCGGACCGCGGTCGAGCCGTACTGCAGGCAGAGCACGTGGTTGAGGTCCTGCGCGAGCGACGACAGCAGCATCCCGCTGCCGCGGCGTCGGGCACCGTGCACGAGCCCGGTCACCAGACGCCCGCGGAGCTGGAAGTACGCCTGCCAGTCCAGTCCGTCGTCCTTCGCGGTCCACGGCATGTGCCAGAGCGCGGCGCCGGGAAGCGTGACGGTCCGAACGCCTGCGTCGGCGCTGCGCAGCCCGTACTCCGCATCGTCCCACTTCAGGAACAGCGGCAGCGAGGCCCCCGCACGACGGATCAGCCCGGTCGGGATGGCGCACATCCACCAGCCGTTGAAATCGACCTCGTGCACCCGGTGCAGGGCGGGCGTCGTCGCGAGCGGATGGGTCGCGAGGTCGACGGGCGCGAGGGCCGGGTCCACGGGCGTCCACCAGAACGCCCCGCGGTCGACGCGCTCGCCCATCGTGTGCAGCAGGGTGGGCTCGGTGAGGCTCAGCATCTGCCCGCCGACCACGATCTCGGCGGGAGACTGCTCCGCCAGCGAGAGCATGCGCAGGATGCTGTCGGTCTCCAGGCGCACGTCGTCGTCGAGCAGGATCGCATGCGTGGCGCGCTCCCGCGCCTCGAGCATGCCCCGGCTGAATCCGCCGGATCCCCCGAGATTGGCCTGCTCGATGAGGACGAGGAGCCCGTCCAGGGCGGCTGCGGCCTCCGCATAGCCCGCGGCGTCGCGGAGGCGACGGGATCCCTGATCGACGACGATGATCGCCGAGAGCCGGGCACGGACCTCGGCGTCGTCCGCGAGCCGGCGCAGCACCTGGATGCAGTCGTGCTCGCGATTGACCGTCGTGATGCAGACGGCGCCGGTGGCCGGGGTCTCGGGCGCCGGCGCGCTCCAGCGCGCGTCCCGCACGATGACGGCCTCGGTGGCGTCGACCTCCGCCCAGGCCCAGCCGAGGTCCTGCCCCTCCGGGATCTCGACGTGGAGGGCGACTTCGCCGGTCGCGCCGGCGATCGTCTGCACCACGGTCCTTTCGGCACGGGAGTCCGTGCGGATCAGGCGTACGTCGGCGATCCCCTCCACGACGAGGTCGAGACGGAACCGGCGCACGGGGGTGGCCGAGGCCCAGACGCCGATCGGAAGCGCGCCGAAGTAGGACGCGAGCGAGAGACCTCCCCCGGCCTGCACGCGCACCGACTCCCGCGAGAGCACCTCGACGCCGTGCGATGATCCCGCATCGAGGTACAGCGGGAGGACGTCGCCCTGCTCGCCCGCCGAGGGGAAGAGGACGCGCTGGACGGTCCTCCCGGCGGTCATCGCATCCGCCGTTCGCGACGCCAGCGACGAACCATGTCCGTCGCGCGCTCGCCCAGCGAGCGGCGCTCGTCGAGCTGACGGGCGATCTCATCCTGGAGGAATCGTGTGAGATACAGCGGCAGACCTGCGCCGTGCTCGGCGACGTACGCACGAAGGGCCTCGTCGCGCACCATCATGTCGTAGTCGTCGTGGTCCTGGGCGAGCGCGAACATGCTGTTGCCGAGCTCCCCCTCGACGCCCGCGCGCTGGTGCCAGAAAGCCAGGGGCTCCTCGCCGAGGAAGCCGATCGGGTGCAGCGCCGCCACCCGGAGATTGAACTCCCAGTCCTCCGCCGCGTGCACGTCCTCGCGGTAGAAGCCGACCTCGTCGTGCACCGCGCGCCGGTAGAGGTACGCGATCGGCACGAAGCGGTTGACCCGGAGCAGCTCGGAATAGGTGATGCGGTGCAGTCCCGGCCAGAACGGCGCGCGGCCCACCTCGACGAAGGCCCCGTCGCGTTCGGCCTCGTAGACGATCTCCGTCCGGACCGCCACGCCGACATGACCCGGGTGGGCGTCGAGCCAGCGGACGGTCCGCGCCAGGAAGCCCGGTGCCCAGCGGTCGTCGTCGTCGTGCAGCACCGCGTACTCGGTGTCGAGCCGGCGGATCCCGGCGTTGGCCGCAGCGGAACGACCCTGGGAGACATCGTGGTGGACGACGCCGACGCGCGCGCGCACGGCGTCCGGCAAAGCCGAGAGCACCCGGTCCACGGCGGCCGCGTCCCCGCCGTCGTCGACCACCTCGACCCGCCAGTCCTGATAGGTCTGGTCCGCGATGTCCGCGAGCGCCCGGGCGAGGAGCTGCGGGCGGTTCTTGGTGCGGACGACGATCCCCACGCGCGCCTCGGTCGGATCCATGCTCACCTCTCCTGCGGGAAGTCCCACGCCTGCGGGAAGCCCCAGCCGAGGGTATCAGCGCACTCCGAGCGAGAACCTCCCAGACCCGCGGCGGAGGGCCGGGTATCATCGTCGCGGAGGCGCACCCCTCACCGTGATCGGCATCGCTCTCGCCATGACTCGTCCGTCACAGCTCTCCCGCCCGAGCCCTCCCGGAACGAGAAGAACCATGACACCTATCGCCCGACTGCTGACCACCGTCCTCGCCGGGCTCGCCCTGTTCCTCTCCCTCGGCGCCTGGTCGCTGAGCTCTCCGGTCGGGGCCGCACCCGACGACGACTTCCACCTCGCCAGCATCTGGTGCGGTGACGGCGTCCGGGAGGGACTGTGCGAGCCGGGCTCCGACGCGAAGCACTGGCAGGTCCCGAACAAGATCATCCAGTCGACCTGCTATGCGTTCCATCCCGAGGTCAACGCGTCCTGCCAGGGTCCCGGATACCTGGACGAGGGCTTCCGCCTCGCGGAGACGGATCGCCTCAATGCGGGTTCCCACCAGTACCCGCAGGGGTTCTACTGGTGGATGTCGCACCTGGCGGGTGACAATGTCGCGGCGTCCACGATCGCGATCCGGCTCGTGAACGCCGCCCTGTTCTCCGTGCTCATGGTCGGCACCTGGCGTCTGCTCCCCCGTCGGTTCCGCTTCACCCTCTCCGCCGGTGCGGCGCTGACCGCCGTGCCCCTGGCGATGTTCCTCATCCCGTCGGCCAACCCGAGCAGCTGGTCGATCATCTCGATGGCGATCATGTTCCCCGCGATGCTCGGCTACCTGGCAGCCCGCGGCTGGCGTGCGGTCGCCCTCGGCGGGATCACGGTCCTGTCCGCCCTGCTCGGACTCGGCGCCCGGGGCGACAGCGCGGCATATGTCGTGGTGGCGGTGTGCGCGGCCCTGGTGCTCTCCTTCCGCCGCGAGCGGGACTTCTTCCTGCGCGCTCTTCTGCCCGTCGCCCTGGTCGTGCTGGCCGTGGTGGCCTTCCTCGGAGCCGGCCAGACCGGACTCGCCATCGGCGGGATGGGGCACACGCCGGCGACGAGCTCGCGGGCCGCCCTGATCCTCGCCAACCTGCTCGCGATGCCCAACCTCTGGGCGGGCATCTACGGACTCGGCTGGGGCCTGGGCTGGCTCGACACGCTGCTCCAGCCCGTCGTCTGGGCGGGGGCGCTGCTCAGCGTGTGCGGCGTGCTCTTCGTCGCCTTCCGCTGGCAGGGCTGGCGCAAGCTCGTCGCCGTCCTCGGCGTCGCTGCCGCAGCCCTCATCGTGCCGCTCTACATCCTCGTCTCGAGCAATGTGGTGGTCGGCTACGAGGTGCAGCCGCGCTACATCCTCCCGCTGCTCACCCTGCTCATCGCGACGGTCCTCGCGCCCTCCGAGGCGCCGGGCGGCCGGGAGCGCACGGGCATCCTGCTCTCCGGTCCCCAGGTCTGGTTGATCGCGGGGCTGCTCAGCGTCGCGAACGCGGTGGCCCTCTACGGCAACATGCACCGCTACACCGGTCAGGGGACGATGCGGCTGAGCGGCCAGGTCGCCTGGTGGTGGCATTCGGCTCCCACGCCGCTGATCACCTGGGTGATCGGCGCGGGCGCCTTCGCCGTGACCATGGCCGTGTTCGCGCGCTCCGCCGCGCTGCGCGCCCGCTCGGACGCCCCCGCAGGGCCCTCGGGCTCCGCGGGCGGGAGGATCCCCGTCGTCCCCTCTGCGGATGACGCCCCCGGCGCCTCGCGCGACGCGACCGGCACCGCCTCCGCCACGGCGTCGCCCGAGCCGTCGCCGCGGACCGCCTAGACTCCAGGGGTGCTGACCCGCCTGCGACGACTCTGGCGCGCCGCGCGCTCCCTGCCCGTGCTGCGCCCGCTGCTCGGCGCGGCGGATCGGCTCTGGTGGGCGCGGACGATCCGTCGCGCCCGGGTCGTCGACGTCGCGTACGTCGCACTGCAGCTGGGCAGGGCCGTCTCGCCGCGCGGCGCGGTCCGCGCCTATGTCACCGGCGGCTTCCGACGGGGACTGAGCCCGAATCCGCTGTTCTCCGAGCGCCTCGTCTCAGAGCAGCTCCCGGACTCGGCGCGGGTGCCCGCGCTGTACGCGTACCTGGTGACCGACCCCGCACGCATCGACACATCGCTCGCCTGGGACGCCCCCGCGCACGCCGCGCGCGCGGATTCCGCAGCCGTCCCCGGCTCCCCGCTCGCATCGGCATGGCGCGCGCTGGAGGCGGGCGCGTCCGTCCCGCTCCGCGGCGGAGCACGGGTCGATCTGGCCGACCTGCACGCAGCCGCACGGTCCGTGCTGGAGGGCTCGGCCGACGCGTCGCCGGTCGACCTCACCGGCGCATCCCTCGTGCTGCGATGGACCCTCGACGCCGCCGACGCGGATGCGGCGGCGCTGCGCGCCCCCCTCGAGGTGCTCGACGCGGAGGGCGCAGACCGGGACTCGCGGCGGCTCGTGCTGGCGGTCGGCGACGCCCCCGCCGACGTGCGCCTCCTCGCCGCGCAACTCGCGCTCGGCGACCCTCGGATCGTGCTGACCGAGCGCATCTCCGACTCCCCCGGCGCCGTCGCCGCCGGGGTCCGGGTGATCGAACGCGACCCCGGTGGGATCCTCGACGCCGCGTCGCTGCACACACTCGTCTCGGCCTCCGGCGGCCCGGTCGCGCCGATCTGGCTCGGACCCGACGGCACTCTCGTGTCCGCCGGCATCCTCGTCCGCGACGGGCGCCCCTGGCGCGCCTGGTCCGGGCACCCCCGCGAAGACGTCGAAGGCGCCGCGGCGGAGATCGCCGTCGCGGCCCTCGACGCACCGGTGCGCGCCTACACGGCAGGACGGGACGGAGAGCCCCGCACCCTCACGGCGGCGGCGGTGCGCGGCCGGGCGCCGTCACGTCCCCCGCTGATGCCCGCGGACGCCGAGGACTCCCCCGCACCGGCTGCCCGGCGCGGGCTCGTCCTGTCGCCCCCCGGCGATGTGCCGCGGATGCTCCGCCATCCCGAGTCCTTCGCTCTCCCCGACGGGACCGTGGTGCCTCGGCTGCGCTGGGCCATCAAGACCGGGGCGCCGGCCGGACCGCGTGGCGAGTCCTGGGGCGAGACGCACTTCGCCCGCTCGCTCGGCGCCGCTCTGAAACGGCTCGGTCAGTACGCGGCCGTGGACGCGCGCCCCGCCCTTGCGCGGGCGACGGGAGACCTCGACGACGTCGTGCTGTCCCTGCGGGGCCCGCACGAGCTGGCGCTTCCGCCTGCCGCCCATCGCCTCCTGTGGATCATCAGCCACCCCGACGAGGTCACCGCCGAGGAGGTCCGCGACGCCGACACGGTCTACGCGGCTTCGGCGCCGTGGGCGCGCCGGGCGACCGAGCGATTCGGCGTTGCCGTGCGGCCGCTTCTGCAGTGCACCGACGCGCACCGGTTCCGTCCGCAGGGGCTGCCGCGCACCGCGGACCTCGTCTTCGTCGGCACGGCACG
The DNA here is from genome assembly GCF_037147555.1 of Microbacterium sp. MMO-35. NCBI lineage: Bacteria > Bacillati > Actinomycetota > Actinomycetes > Micrococcales > Microbacteriaceae > Microbacterium > Microbacterium sp. MMO-35. Next base: position 104,766 of record NZ_JBBCVH010000004.1, on the reverse strand, counting down.
GGGGATCGCCCGCCCCTCGGTCGTCGAACCGGTGCGGGCGGGCCGCCCGGTCCGCGTATACGGCCCGGACTGGCGCGGTTACATCCCCGGCTCGGCGATCGCCGCGACGCACATCGCCAACGACCGTCTCCCGGCTGTCTACGAGGCAGCCGGCGCCGTCCTCAACGACCACTGGCCCGCCATGCAGCGCGAGGGGTTCGTCTCGAACCGCCTCTTCGACGTGGTCGCGGCGGGAGGCAGGGCGATCAGCGACGAGGTCGACGGGATCGCCGAGCTGTTCGGATCCGCGGTGCGCACCTACGCCGACGTGCCGGCGTTGCTCGAGCTCACCGCGGCGCCGCTCGACACGCATTTCGGGACGGACGCGGAGATCGCGGAACGATCCGAGCGGATCCGCGCCGAGCACTCCTTCGACGCGCGGGCGCGCACGCTCCTCGACGATGTGATGGCCGCCGCTGCCCGCATCTGACCCGATCGGTCGTTCCGTGTCCCGCGACGCGAGCCAGTAGCATCGAAGGACCTGTCCCGCTTCAGGGCCGTCCAGTTTCAGGGAGCATCTGTGCGCGTACTCGTCACCGGCGGAGCCGGCTACATCGGATCCCACACGGTCCTCACCCTCCTCGAGCGGGGCGACGATGTCATCGTCGTGGACAACTTCGCGAACAGCTCCCCGGAATCCCTCGAGCGCGTGGCCCGCATCACGGGGCGGCACGCGACGGTGCACCGTCTGGACGTCGCAGACCGCGAGGCGCTGGACGCCGTCTTCGCCGCCGAGCGTCCCGACGCCGTGATCCACTTCGCGGGGCTCAAGGCGGTCGGCGAGAGCGTGACGCAGCCGCTGCGCTACTACTCCGAGAACCTCGGGACGACGTTCTCGCTCCTGGCGGCGATGGACCGGCACGATGTGCGCACCCTCGTGTTCTCCTCGTCCGCGACGGTGTACGGCGACCACCAGCCGGCGCCGTATCGGGAGGACGGCGGCCTGCTCGGCTCCACCAACCCCTACGGCGAGACCAAGGTGATGCTGGAGCGCGTCCTCACGGACGTCGCACAGGCCGATCCGCGCTGGCGCATCGCCCTGCTGCGCTACTTCAACCCCATCGGCGCGCATGAGAGCGGCCTCATCGGGGAGGATCCCCGGGGGATCCCCAACAATCTCGCGCCCTACGTCGCCCAGGTCGCGGTCGGCCGGCTCGCGGAGGTGGGCGTGTTCGGCGACGACTACGCCACCGCGGACGGCACCGGGGAGCGCGATTACATCCATGTCGTCGACCTCGCCGAGGGGCACGTCGCCGCGCTCGAGCACCTGCGCGACCACGAGGGCGTCCGCGCCTGGAACCTGGGCACGGGCCGGGCCACCTCGGTGCTCGAGCTCATCGCGGCCTTCGAGGCCGCCTCCGGGCGTCCGATCCCCTCGCGCGTGCTGCCCCGCCGCGACGGCGACCTCGCGCAGGCCTGGGCCGACACGACGCGCGCGGCGGAGGAGCTCGGCTGGCGCGCGTCCCGCGGCGTCGCCGAGATGGCGCGGGACGCCTGGCGCTGGCAGTCCGCGAATCCGAACGGCTACGACGCCGCGAGCTGAGCCCCGGGGTCAGCCGGCGAGGGCGACGCGGGCGGAGACACTGCCCACGCTGGAACCCCCGCCGCGCACCGAGAACATGATGCCCTGCGACAGGCCGTGCGAGCTCGGCTCGCTGACGCCCGCCGCGTTGGCGTTCACGTAGTACTGCCCCTCGCCGAGGTGCACGCTCTCGATGGTGAGGTCGACGGACTGCGGTCCGTCGATCGGATCGAGGGTGACCCCGATCATCTCGGTGTTGCTGGCGAGCACCATCTGCCCCAGCGGGGTGTCGATGCTGAACCCGACCTCCCAGCGTTCGATCCGGTGGAGTCCGTCGACGTTGATGCGGATGGTGAGCGCATCATCGATCCCGATCTCGGAGGTGGGCTCGCCGGCGGCGTCGAGGAGCTCGATGCTCTTGACCTGGATGGGGTGCTGCGTCTCGTCCGGCGCGGCCTCGTCCGCACGGCGCCCCTCCAGCACATTGCGCAGCGCCCGCACCGCCTCGTTGGTGTCCCCGTCGAAGACGACCTCGCCGTGGCTCAGGACGATGCCGCGGTCGCAGAGCTCCTGCACCTGGTTGGCGGCGTGGCTGACCAGGATGATGGTGCGTCCCTCCTGACGGAACTGCGCGATGCGCTCCATGCACTTGCGCTGGAAGGCCTCGTCGCCCACGGCGAGGACCTCGTCGACGAGGAGGATGTCGGGATCCGTGTGCACCGCGACCGCGAAGGCGAGGCGGACGTACATGCCGGACGAATAGAACTTGACCGCGGTGTCGATGAACTCGCCGATGCCGCTGAAGGCGAGGATGTCGTCGAAGCGCGCGGTGATCTGCTCCCGGTTGAGCCCGAGCAGCGAGGCGTTGAGGTAGACGTTCTCCCGCCCGCTCAGGTCGGGGTGGAATCCGGCTCCGAGTTCGAGCAGGGCCGCCATCCGCCCGCGGGTCTGCACGGTGCCGCGGGTCGGCGAGACGATGCCGCCGATGAGCTTGAGCAGGGTGGACTTGCCGGATCCGTTCGCACCCAGCAGACCCACGGTCGTCCCGGCCTCGATCGCGAGCGTCACGTCGCTGACGGCCGTGAACGTCGAGCGGTGCTCCTCGCCGAGCCTGCCGAAGTGGACGATCCTGTCCTTGAGGCTGTTGTCCTTGCGGACGCGGAACTCCTTCACCACGCCGTTCAGGCGGACGATGTCGGGACGGTTGTCGTTGTCGGTCATCACAGCTCCTGCGCGAAGTTCCCCTGCATCCGGGTGAACGCACGGTGCGCCCCCCAGAGCAGGACGACGCCGATCACGGCAGCGATCAGCATGCGGAGTCCGAGGTTCGCCGGATAGTCGGCGTCGGTGCCCGCGCCCCAGAAGGCGCGGTGGAAGCCCAGCACGCCGATCGTGAGGGGATTGGCCGCGTACACCTCGAGGATCCAGGTCGGCAGGTGGAAGCGCTCCAGGGCGCTGCGGACCATGGAGTACGAGTACACGATCGGGGACGCCCACATCGCGAGCATCATCACGACCTCCGTGAGGTACTGGATGTCGCGCAGGTACACGTTCAGCGCGGCGAGCAGCAGGCCGATCGCGACCCCGTAGACGATCACCACGAACAGCGACGGGAAGAACCAGAGCATCTCCACGGGTGCCGGAAGCGCTCGGAAGCCGATCGCGGCGACCAGCAGCACGAGCAGCTGGACGAGGAACATGAATCCCGCCGCGCCGATGCTGGCGAGCGGGAACACCTCCCGCGGGACGTAGATCTTCTTCACCAGCCCGGCGTTGCCGACGATGGATCCGGTCGCGCCGAACACCATGTCGCTGAAGAAGCCGAAGATCGTGAGTCCGGAGAAGAGGTAGATCGCGAAGTTCGGGACCCCCTCCGCCGCGCGCAGGAACTGCCCGAGCACGAGGTAGTACATCAGGAACTGGATCAGCGGGCGGATCACCGTCCAGAGGAATCCGAGCACGCTGTCCCGGTAGCGCGCCTGGAGGTCGCGACGGACCAGGAGGAACAGCAGCTGGCGGCGCGAGATGATCTCGCGGATCTTGCCGCCGCGGACGCGCAGCCCGCGGGCGTCGATCGTGGAGAACGGCTCGGCGGCGACGCGCGCGAATCTTTCCGTCGTGTCCAATGTGCTCATACTTCCGTGATTCCCGTCTCAGAGGGCTGCGGTTGCGGATCCGGCACGGTCATCATCGACCGAGGACCCGCCGCAGGGCCGTCCGCGGTCTCCTGACCGCTCGGGCGACCTTGCCGACGATGCTCGGTGAGGCCATGACGCTGCGCAACCGCGCGCCGGTTCCGGGAAAGTTGACGCGCATGTACATTCTCGCAAAGTCGCGCGCCGATCCGGTACCGACGAACCCGGCCTTGCGGATGAGCTCGATCTGCTCGTAGGCGTAGCCGGGCGTGGTCGCCGAGAGCTCGTCCAGCAGGAAGTCCATCGTCGTGTGGCTGAGCGCCATGTACTCCGCCGTCGCGACCGTGCGCACGTGATACCCGAGCTCCCCCGCCGCGTACACCGGCAGCCGCTCGAGGATGTGCGCGAGGCCGCCGTCGCGATACGCCTCCGCCCCGCCGAAGTCGGCGAAGGTCCAATCGTGCTCGAGCAGGATCCGCAGAGCCTCGGGACGACCGATGTACATGGATCCGAACGGCGCGAGCGGCGACACGTCGTCCAGCGGGACGCGGATGCCGAGTTCATCGCAGAGAGCCTGGGCGCCCTCCTTGTTCACGGACCAGCCCCGGCCCAGCGTGGGGTAGCCGATGTGGATCATCGGGGGGAAGACGAGCCCGAGCCCGGGCTCGCGCTGGAACAGCGCGACGAGGTTGGCGGTGTAGCCCGGCCCGTCGAGGAGGTTGAGGAACTGCTGCTCCTTGAAGTGGCGCCCGATGTTGAACCCGTCCTGCGGTGTCTTCTTCGAGTGGATCTTCACGAAGAGGTCGTAGCGGCCCGAGAGCAGCACGTCGCGGCAGGCGATGAGGAACGCGCTCTGGTCACGGCCGTCGTTCGACTCCAGCACCCGGACCTCGACCTCGCCCTTGGCGTGCCCGCGGCGGCGGATCGCCTCGCGGACGCCCTCGGCGCGATCGGGATCGGGGGTGGTCACGACGAGGTCGTAGCCGCCGGGGAGCGTATCGGCGCGATCGAGCATCTCGTCCGTCATCTCGACGTAGAAGATGTGCGCGAGCACGACCGTGCGCAGCGGGTGCGCCGGGTCGTAGGACACGTCGGCGTCCGGCAGCACCTCGAGCGCAGCCGCGTCCGTGTTCAGATCCTTCGGGGGGATGGTCCGCGCGGCGTGCTGCCAGAACAGCTCCATCGGATACCCCAGCTCAGCCGCCTTCTCCAGCGTCCACCGGCCGACGACCGCATGGCGGTCCAGGTAGGGCGGCCACTGCAGGAAGGGCCGCCGCTTCAGGATCGGGCACCCGGCGTCCAGCAGCGCCTCTGCCCGATAGAGCGAGGGGTTCTTGGTGCCGATCTCGGCGGCCGGGTAGGCGACGTCGTGGGTGAAGCCGGCGTCGGCGAACACCTCCGTGAACACCGCCTCATGCTTGAGCACCGCATCGAAATACGTCGGCATCTCCGGCAGCTCCGCCCAATACCGCCGCCACGCCTCCGACAGGAACATCTCCCGCCGCACCGCGATCCAGAACGACTGCAGATGATACGGAAGAACACCCTTCCCCGTGAACGGATTCGGCTCCTGCCGCACATGATCCGTCATGCCCCAGAAATGAACCGGCCGCCCCGCCATCCGATCCAACACCGGACCGAACGACCCCACCGGACCGAACCACGTGTCATTCGTCAGCAGAACCTCATCGAACTCCGCGATCGACTCCCCCACATGATCCAGAGCCTCCTTGTGCGCCCAGATGTCGAACCCCGCATTCGAACGCACCAGGATCTCATCCGACACCGGCTCCAGCTTGGCCCGACCCTCCTCCGACAGAGAACCGTTCACCACCACCAGAACCCGCGACCCCTGCTCCCGCAACCCCGCCAGAGCAAAAGGAACGAAATCCTCCACACCCCCACGCCGATCCCACACCACATACACGACCAACCGACGACCACCCACAGGAAAAACCACCGGCACGGCTGCCTCAGTCATCGCGACCCCCCTTGACCGTCCGCACCGCGGCCTTGGCCGTACGCAGCCCGAATCGGGCGAACCGCCCGATCGGGTGCAGCACCGGGTGCAGACGGAGCACCACGTCACGGTGATTGATGTTCATGTACATCCGCAGCATCGCCACCGCACCGCCCGTCCCGAACCAGCCGGCCCGGTGCAGGAACTGGATCTGCTCCAGCGGGTAGCCGGGAGTGGTGGAGGCGAGCTGATCGACCTTGTACTCCATCGAGGTGTGGCTGATCGCCGCGTGCTCGCCGGTGATCACCGTCCGGGTGTGGAAGCCGTCCTCCCCGGCCGCATAGGAGACGAGCCGCTCCATGACCTTCGCGAGCGCCGGTACGGCCTTCGAGGTCGGCTTCGCGTAGTCGGCGGGACGGAATCCGGCCTCCACCAGGCGCCGGATCGCCTGCGGCCGCCCGATCCACATGCCGCCGTACGGCGCGAGGGGCGAGATGCCGTCGAGCGGAACCTGGATCCCGAGGCTCTCGCAGATCTGCTTCGCCCGGGGCAGGTAGAACGACCAGGCACGCCCCGGGAGCGTGTAGCCGACGTGCATCATCGGCGGGTAGACCACGCCGAGTCCCGGCTCCTTGGCGAACAGCGCGAGCACGTTGCGGACGTAGCCGGGCGAGTTCAGCAGGTTCTCCAGCTGGTAGCGGGAGAAGTAGCGCCGCGCGTTCGCGGACCGCTGCCTCGGGGTGCGACCATGCACCTTGACGATCAGGTCGTAGCGGTCTTCGGCGAGCACGTCCCGGCAGCCGATGAGCAGCGCGCTCATGTCGCGCCCCTCCGGCGGGACCACGCGGACATCGACGGCGGCCAGCCCGGTCAGGCCGAGCCCTGCCACGGCTGCGCCGACCTCCTCGACGGCTCCGGCGTCGGTCAGGGTGACGTACAGGTCGAACGGATGCGGGATCGCCCGCAGGGCGCCGATGACGCGGGGGACGTCGTCGGTCTTGGTCAGGTGCGCCACCGCGGCGAGGCGGGGCGGGTGCTCCGGATCGGGCTCCCGCGCCTCGTCGGAGAGGACCTCGAGCATGCCGGCATCGGTGTTGAGCACCTTGGGCTGGACGTTGCGCGCCAGGTTGCGCCAGACGAGGTCGACCGGGTAGCCGTGCCGGGCCATCGCCGAGACCACCCGGCGCCCGCTCACCGCGTGGCGGTTGAGGAACGGCGGATAGTGGAAGAGCGGACGGCGCTTGACGAGCGGGCAGCCGTCGTCGACGAGGAGATCGGCGTTGAACAGCGCAGGGTGCTCGGTCGGGTAGTCGCTCTCCGGGTAGGCGACGTCGTGGGTGAAGCCGGCGTCGGCGAACACCTCCGTGAACACCGCCTCATGCTTGAGCACCGCATCGAAATACGTCGGCATCTCCGGCAGCTCCGCCCAATACCGCCGCCACGCCTCCGACAGGAACATCTCCCGCCGCACCGCGATCCAGAACGACTGCAGATGATACGGAAGAACACCCTTCCCCGTGAACGGATTCGGCTCCTGCCGCACATGATCCGTCATGCCCCAGAAATGAACCGGCCGCCCCGCCATCCGATCCAACACCGGACCGAACGACCCCACCGGACCGAACCACGTGTCATTCGTCAGCAGAACCTCATCGAACTCCGCGATCGACTCCCCCACATGATCCAGAGCCTCCTTGTGCGCCCAGATGTCGAACCCCGCATTCGAACGCACCAGGATCTCATCCGACACCGGCTCCAGCTTGGCCCGACCCTCCTCCGACAGAGAACCGTTCACCACCACCAGAACCCGCGACCCCTGCTCCCGCAACCCCGCCAGAGCAAAAGGAACGAAATCCTCCACACCCCCACGCCGATCCCACACCACATACACGACCAACCGACGACCACCCACAGGAAAAACCACCGGCACGGGAAGGGAAGTCATGAGGCGCATCAGCTCCGGATAAGAACACGGGTCGTCCGGTCGTCGTGTCCTGCACGACGACCGCGGATCATCCTAGATCGTGGCGGTTCAGCGACCCTGGGCGAGGGCCTTGAGCAGGTACGCGCCGTAGCCGCTCTTGATGAGGGGCTCCGCACGCTCGCGCAGCTCGTCGTCGGTGAGGAAGCCCATGCGCCAGGCGACCTCCTCCGGGCAGCCGATCGAGAGCCCCTGTCGCTTCTCCACGGTGCGGATGAAGTCGGTCGCCTCGGCGAGGGAGTCGAAGGTCCCCGTGTCCAGCCAGGCCGTGCCGCGGGTGAGCAGCTGCACCTGCAGCTTGCCGCGATCGAGGTACTCGCGGTTCACGTCGGTGATCTCGAGCTCGCCGCGCGGAGAGGGCTTCAGGTTCTTCGCGATCTCGATCACGTCGTTGTCGTAGAAGTAGAGACCCGGCACGGCGTAGTTGCTCTTGGGCTGGGCCGGCTTCTCCTCGAGGGAGACCACCCGTCCCGCATCGTCGAACTCGACCACGCCATAGGCGGTCGCGTCGTCCACCCAGTAGCCGAACACGACGCCGCCGTCGAGCTCGGTGTACTGACGCAGCTGCGTGCCCATCCCCTGGCCGTAGAAGATGTTGTCGCCGAGCACGAGGGCCGCCGAGTCGGATCCGACGTGCTCCTCCCCGAGGATGAACGCCTGCGCGAGTCCGTCCGGAGAGGGCTGCGTCTTGTACGTGATGGAGACGCCGAAGCGCGAGCCGTCGCCGAGGAGGCGCTCGAACGCCTCTGCATCGTGGGGCGTGGTGATCAGCAGGATGTCGCGGATCCCCGCCAGGATGAGCGTCGACAGCGGGTAGTAGATCATCGGCTTGTCGTAGACAGGGACGAGCTGCTTCGACGTGCCGAGGGTGATCGGGTGCAGCCGGGAGCCGGTGCCACCGGCCAGGATGATTCCACGCATGGAGCCATTCTCCCCCATCCGCCCCGTCATCCTGGGAATTCGCCCCCGCTGCCGCACCGGTGCGGCCCCGACGCCCCACTACCCTGGAAGTCATGCAGAGACTGCTCGTCACCGGCGGGGCCGGCTTCATCGGTTCGAACTTCGTCCACCACGTCGTGGAGAACACCGAACACCACGTCACCGTGCTGGATGCGCTCACCTACGCCGGCAACCGCGCCTCCCTCGACGGTCTCCCCGCCGACCGGGTGACCTTCGTGCACGGCGACATCACCGATGCCGAGCTCGTGGACACGCTGTTCGCCGACGCCGACGCCGTCGTCCACTACGCGGCCGAGTCGCACAACGACAACTCGCTGCACAGCCCCCGTCCGTTCCTGGACACGAACATCGTCGGCACGTACACGCTGCTCGAAGCGGCCCGCAAGCACGACCGCCGGTTCCACCACATCTCCACGGACGAGGTCTACGGCGACCTCGAGCTCGACGACCCGGAGCGGTTCACCGAGAGCACCCCGTACAACCCCTCCTCCCCGTACTCGTCGACGAAGGCCGGATCCGATCTGCTCGTGCGCGCCTGGGTGCGCTCGTTCGGCGTGCGTGCGACGATCTCGAACTGCTCGAACAACTACGGCCCCTACCAGCACGTGGAGAAGTTCATCCCGCGTCAGATCACCAACGTGATCCGCGGCATCCGGCCCAAGCTCTACGGCGCCGGCGAGAACGTGCGCGACTGGATCCACGCGAACGATCACTCCTCCGCCGTGATGACGATCCTGGAGAAGGGCGCCATCGGCGAGACCTACCTGATCGGCGCCGACGGCGAGCGGAACAACAAGGACGTCGTCGAGCTCATCCTCGAGCAGATGGGCCAGCCCCGCGACGCCTATGACCACGTCACCGATCGCGCCGGGCACGACCTGCGCTACGCGATCGACTCGACCAAGCTCCGCACCGAGCTCGGCTGGGCCCCGCAGTACGCCGACTTCGAGTCCGGGCTCGCCGCGACCATCGACTGGTACCGGGCCAACGAGGCCTGGTGGGCGCCCTCGAAGGACGCCACCGAGGCCTTCTACGCCACCAAGGGACAGTGATGACCGTCGAGTTCGGCAAGCAGCTCCAGGTCGTCGAGACGCCCATCCCGGGCATGATCGTCCTCGAGCTGCCGGTGCACGGCGATGCGCGCGGATGGTTCAAGGAGAACTGGCAGCGCGAGAAGATGACCGCGCTCGGCCTCGCGGACTTCGGCCCGGTGCAGAACAACATCTCGTTCAACGACGCCGTCGGCACGACGCGCGGCATCCATGCGGAGCCCTGGGACAAGTGGGTCTCGGTCGCGACCGGACGCATCTTCGGCGCCTGGGTGGATCTGCGCGAGGGCGAGAGCTTCGGCACCGTCTTCACGATCGAGCTGGATCCGTCGCGTGCGATCTTCGTGCCGCGCGGGGTCGGCAACTCGTACCAGACCCTCGAACCGGACACGGCGTACACCTACCTCGTGAACGACCACTGGTCGCCGGACGCGAGCTACTCGTTCCTGAACCTCGCCGATGAGACGGCCGCGATCGACTGGCCGATCCCGCTCGCCGACGTCGAGATCTCCGAGAAGGACAAGAACCATCCGCGTCTCGAGGACGTCACCCCGATCGCGCCGCGCAAGATCCTCGTGGTCGGCGCGAACGGTCAGCTCGGCCTCGCCCTGCGCGCCGAGCTCGGCGTGGCGGCGCACATCGAGTACGCGACGCGCGCGGATCTCGACCTGGCGGACGCGCAGCTCGGCACGGCGCGCCGCTGGCGCGACTACGGCACGATCATCAACGCCGGCGCCTACACGGCCGTCGACCTCGCGGAGACCCCCGAGGGTCGTCGCGACGCATGGACCGCCAACGCCGAGGGCCCTGCGCGCCTTGCCCGCATCGCGGCCGAGAACGGCATCACGCTCGTGCACGTGTCGAGCGACTACGTCTTCGACGGCACGGCCGACCGGCCCTATCGGGAGGACGACGCCCTGGCGCCGCTCGGGGTCTACGGCCAGTCCAAGGCCGCCGGCGACATCGCCGCGGCGACCGCCCCGCGGCACTACATCCTGCGCACGTCGTGGGTCATCGGCGAGGGCAAGAACTTCGTCCGCACGATGGCCTCGCTCGCCGAGCGCGGCATCGACCCGAAGGTCGTCGACGACCAGACCGGCCGCCTGACGTTCACGGACGACATCGCCCGGGCCATCGCGCACCTGCTGCGCACGGAGGCGCCGTACGGCGTCTACAACGTCACCGGGTCCGGCGAGCCCGCCACCTGGGCGGACATCGCGCGCAGCGTGTTCTCCGCGACCGGGCACGACCCCGCGCGGATCACCGGCGTGAGCACGGAGGAGTACTTCGCCTCCGCGAGCGCCCCCGTCTCGCCCCGGCCGCGCAACAGCGTCCTCGATCTGACGCGGATCACCGGCACCGGCTTCTCGCCGAGCGATCAGGACGCGGCGCTCGCTCGATACCTGAGCGCCTGAGACCGCGCCGGGCACCCGAGACCGCGCCGGCGCCGCCGCTCACCAGGAGCGTGCGGCGCCGGCGGCGTCCGAGGGCGGAGCGCGGAGGGGTCAGCCCACCGTGACGGAGAGGCAGCGGATCTCGACGTTCCCGCCGGCGCCGTTGTTGATCCCGTAGATGCACACATTGTGCGTGCCGGGCGTCGCGGTCATCTTCGCGGTGAAGCCGTGGTTCGTGCCGGTCCCCGGGTAGGCGGCGGCGACATCGGGGCGCGGTATGTCGGCCGTGAACGCGGCGCCGACGGAGTCCACGTACATGTGCACGGCGATCGGCGACGTCGTGTCAGGATCCAGCGCCCAGCCGCTCACCGTGATCGTGCCCGAGGAACTCGTGACCGCCTCGACGTTGCCGAACGGCACGCGACCGGCATCCACCGTCGGCGCCGACGGCACCGTGACCGAACGGCAGCCGAGCAGGACGTTCCCGCCGGCGCCGTTGTTGATCGCGTAGGCGCAGACGTTGTGCACGCCCGGGGTCGCGGAGACGCTGGCGGTGAATCCGTGGTTCGAGCCTGAGGCCGGATACGCGGCTCCGACGTCGCTCCGCGGCTGATTGGCGGTGTACGCCGCTCCCGCGGCATCGACGTAGACATGCACCGCGATCGGGTCGGCGGTGTCGGGATCGATCGCCCAGCCCGCCGCGGTGATCTTGCCGACGGTCGCGGAGGCGGCCTCGAAGTTCCCGAACGGCGGACGACCCTGGTCCACGTTGCCGCCCGCAGTCACCGTCACGGTGCTGCACGCGAACTGCACGTTGCCGCCCACACCGGTGTTGATCCCGTAGACGCACACCGAATGGCTTCCCGGGCCGACCGCCACCGTGGTCGAGAAGCCGTGCTTCGTCCCGTACACCGCATAGGCCGCGGGGATCCCGCTGCGCGTCTGGTCCGCGGTGATCGGCTTGCCGACGCCGTCGACGTACACGTGCACGGGGATCGGATCCACGACATCGGGATCGAGGGCCCAGCCGCTGATCTGGAGGGAGCCGTTCGCCTGCTTGATCTCGTCCACGGCGCCGACCGGGCTGCCCACGAGCGGGGTGACCGTGCGGCATCCGAGGAGCACGTTGCTGCCCGGACCCTGGTTGATCGCATAGACGCAGACGTTCTGGTCGCCGGACGTGGTGACCGGCACCGTCGCGGAGTAGCCGTGCGCCGCTCCTCGGCCGGGATAGGCCGCCGCGACATCGGGGCGATTCGCGTCCGCCGTGACCGGGACGCCGGTCGCGCCCACGTAGACGTGCACCGCGATCGACGAGGTCGTATTGGGATCGAGCGCCCAGCCCGCGACCGCGATCTGCCCCGGCTTGGCCTGCAGCAGCTCGATGTTGCCGAACGGGTTGTCCGCCGCGGGGTTGCTCTGCGTCGATCCGAACCAGTCGGTGAAGTAGTTGTAGAAGTTCCGGTTGCCGTACGCGGAGCAGCCGTCGCCCTCGCCGTACCCGGCCCGCAGAGCGGCGGGGTTCGGCTGATAGGGCGTGTAGTAGTAGAGCGCCGCCGTCGCCTTGTTGGCGATGTAGACCGGACCCGAGCCGCAGCCCTGGTTCGGGTTGTAGAGGATGTTCCAGGTGTTGCCGGGCGCGTACCAGGTGAACCAGCGGCCCTCCATGTAGATCTGCATCTGGCGCGCCGCGCCGTAGATCTGCTGGAAGAAGCCCACGTAGCTCGGGTCGCAGGGCGCGTCGTCGGGGCAGCCCTGCCCCAGGGCGCTGTCGTAGCGCCAGCCGCTCGGCCAGGTGTGCGTGACGAGGCCCTGCTCCTTCTGGAGCATGACGATGAGCACCTGGGGGTTGATGTTGCACGACTGCGAGACGCGGTAGATGATGCTCGCCGCGCTCTCGTTCGCCGTTCCGGAGTATCCGCTGCAGTACGCGTCGGCCGGCCGGTTCTGGGACGTGACGCGGAAGTCCTTGAGACAGGTGTAGCCGCTCTGGCAGCTCGGCACCTTCGCGTTGAAGAAGTTCTGGATCTGGTCCGCCGACATCGTCGACTTGCTCGTGAAGACCGCATCGCTGATGATGTTGCCCGCGTTCCACCCGTCGAGGGTCATCGGACGGACCGAGCTCGCGGCGGCCGGAGCGACGGCGGCGGGGGCGGCCGAGGCGGGTGCGGCACCGGCGACCGCGGGCGTCAGCAGGGCGAGGACGACGGCGGCGATGACGAGCATGCCGGTCGTCCAGCGTCGGGGCGCATGAGCGCGCACGGGACCCGGGACATGTCCAGTCATGGTGATATTCTGCGGCCCCTCCTCCGGTTTTCCCGGCGGGACACGCACAGATCCGCGCAAGAGCGCGGGCCGAGCCGATCGTCAGAGCTCGGCGTGCAGCGTCCAGACGCGCTCCGCGGAGCTGTCCCACGCATAGGCGCGCGATCGATCCGCCGCGAGCACGGAGAGCCGTCGTGCTCCGTCCCCCGCCGCGTCGTGCACCGCGTCGGCGAATCCGTCGGGGCCGACGAGCACGCCCCCCTCGGCGAGCACGTCGCGATGCACCCCGCCGTCGGCGGCGATCACCGGCACGCCGAGGGCCAGCGCCTCGACCATCCGCCACGGCCAGGCCGCGACCTCGTCGGCGGCCGTGAACGCCAGCGCGCCCGCGAGCAGCGCGGCCCGGTCGGGCGCCTCGAGACGCGGGGAGACGTGCACGCGGGGAGCGGGGAGCCCGGCGGACGCGGCGGCCTCGGCGACGGCGGGCGCGGTCCCCTCGGGGGCGTCCCAGACGAACACGTCGGCATCGGCGGCGACCGCCGCGGCGAACACCGGTGTCAGTCCCTCCGCCCTCCCCGTCGCCACGAGATAGCGCGCCGGAGCCCCGAGCGCCGCCCGGCGCTCGGCCGCGTCGAGGGGGATCGAGAAGTCCTCGGCGGCCGCGCCGGGGATCACCCGGATCCGGTCCGCGAAGCGTCCCAGGTCGGCGATCCGCGCGGCCATCGCGTGCGTGGGCACGACGATGGCGTCGGCGTGGCGGACGGCACGTTTCAGCATGCCGCGCTGCCACAGCGCGCTCGCCCGCGGCACCTGCTCCGGCGACGTCCACGCGCGGAGGTCCCAGACGGTCGCCACGGTCTGGTCGTAGTCGTTGGCCCTGTCGTGCTTCACGAGCGGGGCGAACAGGGTCGGCGCATGGATCATGCCGCCGCCGACTCCGGCGACCATGCCGAGCTGCCAGGCGGCGGCGAGCTCTCGACGGGCGAGCCCGAGCCGGTACACGGCGCCTACGCCGTCGGACCCGGCGTCGCCGCCGGACGGCACGATCGCCTCGATCTCGCAGCGGGGCGGGGCGGTCCTGGCGAGCGCGTGCATCAGGGAGCGCGACGCCTCGGCCTGATCGGCGTCCACGACGTCGTTCACCTGGTCGAGGACCACCCTGAGCACAGCCATGCTTCGACCCTATCCAGCCGTGGCCGGACCTCGTCCGAGGCGCTCCACGGCCCGCCCGATCAGCTCGTCGGGGTCGGCGACGGCTCCGGGTGCAGAGCCGCCTTCACCTTCGCGTGGATGTCGTTCCAGTCGGGGTCGAACTCGTCCACGCCGTTCGCCGGCGTGAGATCGATCGTGGTGAGCTTCTGCTGCTTCGCCTTCATCATCAGGTCGAAGAACTCGGGCAGCTTGTCCTGGGGCAGGTCGGTGTCGACCGCCGAGGTGCCGGCCGCCGCGATCTCGTTGAAGTGCGTGAGCACGTTCTGCGGGGTGAACTGCTTCAGCAGCGCGTCCTGCAGCTCGCGCTGACGGCGCATCCGGTCGAAGTCGCTGGTCGTGTACCGGGAACGGGCGTACCACTGCGCGGTGTCGCCGTTCATGTGCTGCTGACCGGCCTCGATCCAGCCCGTCGCCCACTCCTCGGCGTTGTCGGAGTTGCCCCACTCCGGGACGTTGCCCTCGGGGAGCCGCTCCTTGACGTCGATGTCGACGCCGCCGAGCGCATCGATGAGCTTCGCGAAGTCGTTCATGTCGAGGAACACGTAGTACGGGATCTTGATCCCCAGCACGCCCTCGGCCGCGTCCTTCGTGGCCTCGACCGCAGGACGGGACCCGTGCTTGGTCGCCTCGGGATACAGCGAGGGACCGGTGTGGCACGTCTCGACGGCGTTGGTGAGCTGGTTGATGCCGCTCCCCCAGCCGCACTCCTCATCGTCGTGCGCCTGCAGTCCGTCGGGGTACAGATCGTGCATCGGGCCCGGCGCGAACGGCACGTGCGGCATGTCGCGGGGGATGCCGAAGATGGTGGTCTTGCCCGTCTCGGCGTTCACGGATACCACGGAGATGCTGTCGTAGCGCATGGAGTCGCGCCCCAGCCCGCTGTCCGCGCCGAGCAGCAGGACGTTGTAGTAGCCGTCGCTGGGCGGCAGGCTCGGGCCGCCCGATCCGAACAGGGTGCTGATCGCGTTGCGGCTGGAGCCGACGATGTTCGCGGCAGTGGCGGTGGCGCTCCCGCACAGGGCCAGGACGAGCACCGCCACGAGCGGGATCGCGATCCTCGCGTAGTTCTTGGTGCGCACGAGCCGGACCAGACGCAGGGCGTCGAAGGTCAGCACCACCCACAGCACGATGTACGCGAAGCAGAGGACCTGGATGAGGGTCAGCACGAGCCAGCTCACCCAGCCTCCGCCCACCGTCAGCCACAACAGGGCCTGACGCCAGAGCAGGGCGGTCAGCGCGGCCACGACGACGAGCGTCCACATGAGCAGCGTGGCGCCGAGACCGAACCGGCCCAGGCGCCGGTTGCCGGCGAGCACCTGCGCGGAGCCGGGGACCAGCACGTTGAGCGCCACGAGCCACCAGCCCCGGCGGGTCATGACCTCGGGCGAGCCGAAGTCGGGGTCGCGCATCGGCCGCGTGCGGATCAGTCCGGCGCTCGACGCGGAGACGGCGCCGGGCCGGGACAGGAGCTGGGTCACAGGCTGTCCTTCAGCCGCCGGTTCTTCTCCTCGACCTGCGCCTCGAGGTCGCGGGCGTAGGACTCGATCCGATCGGCGAGGGCCGGATCCGCGGTGCCGAGGATCCGGGCCGCGAGGATGCCGGCGTTGCGCGCACCGCCGATCGAGACGGTGGCGACGGGGATCCCCGCGGGCATCTGCACGATCGAGAGGAGCGAGTCCATGCCGTCGAGATAGGCGAGCGGGACGGGGACGCCGATCACGGGCAGCGCCGTCACGGAGGCGAGCATGCCCGGGAGATGGGCCGCTCCCCCGGCGCCGGCGATGATGACCTTCAGCCCGCGCTCGCGCGCCGCGGTGCCGTAGCGGTGCAGCTTCTCCGGCGTGCGGTGCGCGGACACGACCTCGACCTCATGCGGGATGCCGAACTCGGTCAGCGCTTCGGAGGCGGCGCTCATCACGCGCCAGTCGGAGTCGGAGCCCATCACGACGCCGACGAGGGGCGCGGCCGATGCGTGCAGTGTCCCAGTCACCCGTACAGGCTACGGGCGACGGCTGGGAGAACCCCGCTGCGGCGCGCCCCGAGGGCGGACTGCGCTCAGGCGAATGCGGCGGCGGCGGCGCGCGCCTCGGCGAGCACGGCGTCGAGATCGGCTCCGTTCGCGTTCACGTGCCCGACCTTGCGGCCGGGACGCGGCGCCTTGCCGTAGGTGTGCACCTTCGCGTTCGGGCTCGCCGCGAGGGCGGCGGGGACGCGATCGAGCATCCCGGCATCGGCGGGACCGCCGAGGATGTTGATCATCACAGACCAGTCCGCGTGCGGGGTCGTGTCTCCGAGCGGAAGATCGGCGACCGCGCGCAGGTGCTGCTCGAACTGACCGGTGACGGCGCCGTCCTGACTCCAGTGGCCGCTGTTGTGCGGTCGCATCGCGAGCTCGTTCACGAGGATGCGGCCGTCGCCGGTCTGGAACAGCTCGACCGCGAGCATGCCGGTGACGTCGAGCCCTTCGGCGATCTCGCGGCCGATGCGCGCCGCCTCGGCGAGGTGCTCGGCGTCGACACCGGGAGCCGGTGCGATCACCTCGGCGCAGACCCCGCCCTTCTGCACGGTCTCCACGACCGGATACGACACCGACGCGCCACCGGGACGGCGGGCGACCTGCTGGGCGAGCTCGCGCACGAACGGCACGAGCTCCTCGACGAGCAGCGCGTCGCCGTCACCGAGAGCGGCGAACCAGTCCGCCGCCTCCTCGGCCGCGGACACCACCCGCACGCCCTTGCCATCGTAGCCTCCGCGCGGGGTCTTCACGACACCGCGCCCGCCGTGCGCGTCCAGGAACTCCTGCAGCTGCGCCGTGTCGGCCACCCGCGCCCAGTCCGGCTGCGGGGCCCCGAGCTCGGCGAGGCGCGCGCGCATGTCGAGCTTGTCCTGGGCGAAGCGCAGGGCGTCGGGCCCGGGATGCACGGCCACGCCGTCGGCGACGAGCGCGCGCAGCACGTCCTGCGGCACGTGCTCGTGGTCGAAGGTGATGACGTCCACGTCGCGGGCGAAGCGGCGCACCGTCTCGAGGTCGCGGTAGTCCCCCACCGCGGTCGCCGCCAGCTGCGCGGACATGCCCTCGTCCTCCGCGAGCACGCTGATCTCGATACCCAGCTCGACCGCCGGAGCGATCATCATCCGCGCCAGCTGTCCGCCGCCGATCACACCCACACGCAACGCCATCGGTTCTCCATTCCTCGGGATCCATTCTTCCGTACGCGCGGAGCAGGATCCCTCGCTGCCTGGGCCCCGGGTCAGGCGCCGAAGCTCGCGGCCTGGGCGTCGCGGTGCGCGAGGATCTGCCCGACCTCGACCTGGTCGGCCAGCGTCTCCTGCACGAGCGCGACGTTCGGAACGTCGCGCAGACGCAGCGGGGCGTCCACGCCGTTCGAGAGCAGGATCGTCCCGGCGCCCACCAGGCGCTGCAGCGGCCCCCGGCGCACCGTGATCGTGTAGCCGCGGGCGTGCGACATCTCGGTGCTGTTGCGGGATCCGATGCCGTCGCGCACGATGACCCGCCGCGTCGTGATCGAGACCCGACGGGAGAGCCAGACGAAGAACGGCACCAGGACGAGCAGCAGCACCACCGCCCCCGCGGCCGCCCACAGCATCCAGTCCTTGGCCCAGCCGGCGACCGGCGCCGGCAGGTTCCCGGTGAAGTACCCCGTGGCGCCGGCGACCGCGATGAGCACGAGGGCGGACCAGAACAGGTGCCGCGCGTGCGGATGGAACCGCGCGATCAGCCGCTCCTCCGCCGGCACGCCGGGCGGCGGCGTCAGGGGCCGCCCGCTCAGACTCACCGGTTGCGTCACGCGTCCATTCTGACCCGTGCCGCCCCCATCCGCGCGGCCCGCGGAGGGTGTGTCCGGACCGGGCCCTACACCACCAGGGCGATCGCGACGCCGTCCCACCCCTTGACGCCGACCGTCTGCAGCGCGGTCGCGTCGAAGCGCGGATCCCGCCCGAGCATCTCGAGCCCCGCGCGGGTGCCCCGCACCTTCGAGTCCGAGGAGCCGGGGTCCACGATGTCGCCGTCCCGGCCGATGTTGTCCAGGACGACCACCGTGCCGGCACGCCCGAGGCGCGCCGCCCAGTCCAGGTAGAGGGTGTTCGACTCCTTGTCCGCGTCGATGAAGACGAGATCGAACGGACCCGGATCCGCGAGGGACGGCAG
Organism: Microbacterium sp. MMO-35; assembly: GCF_037147555.1. Lineage (NCBI taxonomy): Bacteria > Bacillati > Actinomycetota > Actinomycetes > Micrococcales > Microbacteriaceae > Microbacterium > Microbacterium sp. MMO-35. The sequence continues at coordinate 86,078 of NZ_JBBCVH010000004.1, read as the reverse complement.
CACGTCCGCCGCCCTGCCGACCAGGATCTCGACGCGGTCGCCGACGCCCGCCGCGTCGATGCTCGCCCGCGCGACCGCGGCGTTCGCGGGCTCGGCCTCGATCGTGACGACCCTTCCGCCGTCGCCGACCGCGTTCGCCATCCAGATCGTGGAGTAGCCGCCCAGCGTGCCGATCTCCAGGACTCGGCGCGCCCCGCTGATCCGCACCAGCAGGTTCAGCAGCTTGCCGCTCACCGGGGCGACCTCGATCGCCGGCATCCCGGCGTGCTGCTGCGCGGCGAGCGCCGCCTCGAGAGCGGGGTCATGGCCGACCAGGGTGTCGGCGAGGTAGTCGTCGGCGGCGCGCCAGTTCACGGGAGTCGGTTCGGCCATGCGCCCAGCTTCTCCGCTTCCGGCGCGCGGATCAAGGGCGCGGACCGGCGGGCGGCTCCCCCGGTGCTCCGCCTGCCTCCGGCGGGGCCGGCGCGGAGGGATCCGCGTCGATCGGCGGAAGGGTCGAAGGCAGAGTCCGCGGCCGGTCCGCGGCGAGCGCCGGCTGCCGGCGGAACTGCCCGGCGAGGATCAGCACGACGATGACCGCCGCGCCCACGATCCAGCCCGAGACGCCGAGAGGGAGCACGAGAGCCGGATCCGGCTTCGAGCCCGCCGCGAAGAACCAGAGGTACATCCCCGCCGACGCGTTGAAGGAGCCGTGCGCGAACACCGCCGGCCAGATCGACGCGGAGCGCAGCCGCAGCCAGCCGAACAGCACGCCGAGCACGATGCAGCCGCCGGTCATCAGCAGCACGCCGCCGAGGTCGACACGACCGAAGTTGTAGCCGAGCAGGATGATCGGCGCGTGCCAGAGCCCCCAGATCACGCCGCTGATCAGGAGCGCGGGCCACGTGCCCCAGCGCCGCAGCGCGGGAACGAGGAACCCGCGCCAGCCGAGCTCCTCGCCGAACGCGGCGATCGCGTTGACGGTGGCCGCGGCGATCGGGATGCTCGCCGCCTGCGCGGCGATCAGGACGGCCGTGGGCGGCAGCGGCGTGCCGGCGGGGACCTTCTCGGCGATGAGAGCGGCGAACCCCGAGAAGCCGACGAGATCGACCGTCAGCCATCCGCAGAGCACCGCCACCGCCGTCGACGCCAGGACCAGCAGCGGCGGCACGAGCAGGCCGATCACGACCATCCCGACGACGCGTCCCGCGGGCCGCAGCGGCCAGAGTCCGAGGAACCGGAGCCTGCGGCCCTTCGGAACCGGGCGGAACACCGCCAGGACGATCAGCGCGGCGGCCGCGGGCGTGTACATCATGACGGTCATGAGCGGCACGGCGTACGGCTCGCGCAGTCCGTCGCCGAGCCAGAGCGGCAGCACGACCAGCCAGGCCAGCCCGCACGCCAGCACGATGTAGGCGACGATCGCGCCTGCGCCGAGGCGCACCGGCTGCTCGACCGTGCTCTGCGCTCCGTCGCCCGTCGTCATGCGTTCCTCCGTCACGATCCTGCGCTCCCCTCGCGACCCGCCGGCGCCGGAGCCCGCCCCAGGTACGCCTGCAGCACCGCCGTACCGACGGCGGCGCCGTCGACCGTCACGACCAGGGGCCGCTTGTCACGGCGTTCGACCTCGATCGCCGGGCCCCGGCGCAGCACGATGCCGGTGCGCCCGTCGAGGCCGAGGCGCCATCCGAAGCCGCCGAACTCGCCGAACGGGTTGCACTCCACCGCACGCACCGAGACGATCTCGTCCAGCGGGACGTGCACGCGCGGGAACCCGATCTGCGAACGCACCGAAAGTCCGTCCGGTCCCACGCGCACCCGGAACGATGCGGAGGACGCGAAGGCGCCGCCGATGAGCAACAGGGTGAGCAGCGGCACCCACATCCGGTCGGTGAAGCGCAGCGCCATGAACGCGGTGACCCCGACCACGACCACCATCAGGGCCGAGATGAGGATCACCGCCAGCCGGGACAGACTCGCCGTGGCGAGCCAGACGACCCGTTCTCCGCCGGCGATCCCGTCGATGTGCGCAGGCTGGAGCGGGGCGGCAGGAGCCGGGTGGATGTGCGGCTGCACCAGCCAGCCGACCCCGATGAGCACGACGAACACCGCGAAGGCGACGACCATGTGCCAGCCGACGTCCGGCACCTGCGAGGCATCCGCGACGCCGCGCTGCACCCCGACGGCGCTGAGGCTGATGACGGCGCTGAGGCCGGAGATCCCCAGCCCCAGGGCGGCGAGCAGCCGTGCCGCACCGCCCCAGTGGTCGCGCACGCCGAGCACCGTCACGATCGTGAGGACGGCGGGCAGGACGAAGCCCAGCAGCACGCTCATCCACGCGAACGTCGCCGGGGGGCCGAAGCCGTCGGCACCGGACGGTCCCCAGTGCGTGACCGCGGGCGAGGGCAGTTCGGGCAGCCACGACAGCACGAGTGCGAGCACGACCCCCGAGAGGACCAGGGGCACCGCGACGCCCACGACGAGGGCGATCAGCCGCGCCCGGCGCAGGTCCCGCGCGGGGATCGCCGTCACCTCGCGCTCCGTGGGTCTCGAGCGATCGTTCGTCATGTCGTCTTTCCTTCCTGCCGCTGCGATTCGTCCGCCGCTACCGGTCCGCGGCCGCGGATCCCTGAGCTGCGATCAGCGCCGCGAGGGTAGCCGGGGTGAGGCCGAGCGCGGCACCGCGCCGGACCAGCGCCGCGATGTCGTCGGCGATCTCCGCGAGCGGGGCCGCCGTGGCCGACAGCACGGCGCCGCGACCGCGGCGGAGGTCCACCAGCCCCTCGTCGCGCAGCTCCTGATAGGCGCGCAGCACCGTGTGCACGTTCACGTCGATCGCCGAGGCCACGTCGCGTGCAGCGGGAAGCCGGTCGCCCGGGCGCAGCCTTCCGGCGAGGACCTCGGAGCGCACCGAGGCGGCGATCTGCTCGAACAGCGGGCGCCCGCTGTCCGAATCCATCCGGATCAGCATGTCACCCTCCCTCGCCTGCCCGTCCTCGCCTATTGGCATTATTCTATGGCAACTAGATCAATTGTGGAAGCAATTGTGGAAGAGATCCAGGCGATTCCCCGTTGACGCGACCGCGCGGTGAGACTGGAGGCATGCGCATCACACCCCGTCGCCTGGCCATCGGCATGAGCCTGTGGATCCCCAACCTCTTCAGCGGCATCAGGGTCCGCCGCTTCAGCCCGGACTGGACCGGCGCCACCGTCGAGCTGCACGTGAACCTCTTCACCCGCAACTACGTGAAGACCGCGTTCGGCGGATCGATGCAGGCGATGACCGATCCGTACTTCTTCATGCTCGTGATGCATCAGCTCGGCCGCGACTACGTGGTGTGGGACACCCGCGGCGAGATTGAGTTCGTCAAGCCGGGACGCGGCGTGCTCACGGCGCGCTTCGACGTGCCGGCGCACCGGGTCGACGACATCCGCGCCCGCGCCGAGGGCGGCGCGAAGGTGCTCGAATGGTTCGAGACCGAGATCACCGACCGCTCGGGCGCCGTGGTGGCCCGGGTGCGGCGCGAGGTGTACGTGCGGGAGAAGAAGCGCGTCACCGCCGCCCGGGCGTGACCCCGCGCAGGCTCGAGGCGCGCTCGACCAGGGTCGGCGCGAGGCGCACGGTGTCCCGCGAAAGGGACGTGCCGGAGACCAGGCCGAGCGCGAGCTCCAGCGCGGCGCGCCCGCTCTCCTCGAACGGCTGCCGCACGGTCGTGAGACCGAGCCCCTCGGCCAGCTCCCCGTCGTCGTAGCCGATCACGGGCATCCTCTCGCCCTCCGGCCGGGCGCGCTGGAGGTCGAGCAGGGCCGCCGCGAACCGGTCGTGATTCGCCACGATCGCGGTGGCGCCGGCGTCCCGCGCGGCACGCAGGATCCGCTGGTCGATCCCGGACGGCCCGTCCACCGCCGCCGACACCACCCCGACGTGCCGCTGCAGCCCTTCGATCCGCAGCATCCCCGCCGAGACATAGGCCGGCGAGCGCTGCGGCTCATGCACGAACAGCGCCGTGCGATGGCCGAGCTCGACGAGGTGACGGCCGATCTGCTCGCCTCCGTCCCGATCGTCGACGAGGACGACCGGGCCGCTGACGTGGCCCTTCGCGGGGACGACGTCGACATGGACGACGGGGATCCTCGCCGCCCTGCTCGCGCGGCGGGCCGCTCCGCCGAGGGGCACGCCCATCACGATGAGGCCCGACGCGTCGGTGCGCGCCGGCAGCACATCGAGCAGCGGTTCGTCGGCGGCGGCCGCCGAGTCGAGGTCGTAGGGGATGATGTCGACTGCGACATCGCGCGCAAGCCTCAGCATCCCGGCGAGTCGGCGCAGGTAGGACGGGTAGCTCGTGAAGGGCGCCGCGACCGCGATGCGTGCGGCCCCCACGCGGCGCCCCTGCATCATCCGGTAGCCGAGCGCCGTAGCGGCCGCGACGATGCGCTCGCGCGTCTCCGGGCGCACCCGGTGCGGTGCGCTCACCGCCAGCGAGACCGTCGAGATGCTCACCCCCGCGCGCGCGGCGACGTCGTAGATCGTGACCCGTCCGGGACGTGCGCGCATGACTCAGATCCCCTCTTCATCGAAGTTCTTCGATTGCTCAGACTAGTCCGCAGCCCGTCGAAGGAGATGACCGATGCCGCGAGGCTCCCGCTACCGCCGTCCGATGCTCGACCGCGCCGTCGCGGCGCACGAGGAGAGGATCGCGCCCTTCCTCGCTCCCGAGCCGAGCGACCCCGCGGGGCGACGCCGCGTCGCCGGGGAGAACGACACCGCGGTCAGCGCGGCCCTCGGGGTCTCGCCCCGGGACAGCGCCACGGCGGAGCACACCGTGCCCGTCTCGGACCACCCCGACGTGCGGGTGCGCGTCTACTGGCCCGGGCCCGAGCCGACTCCGCCGGGCTCAGGGCTGCCGATCCTGGTGTACTTCTACGGCGGAGGCTTCACGATCGCCGGGATCGACTGGGTCTCCTGGGACGCGCGGTTCCGCGAGCGGGCGCACGACGCCGGGATCGTCATCGTGGCCGCGGACTACGCCCACGCACCCGAGCAGCGCTTCCCCGCGCAGCCCGAGCAGTGCTGGAGCGCCTTCGAATGGGCGTTCGCGCATGCGGAGGACCTGGGGGGCTCCGCCGACCGGCTCGCCGTGGGCGGCGCAACCTCGGGAGGCGATCTGGCCGCGGCGGTGACGCTCCTCAACCGCGACCGCGCGGCGCGTCCGGTCGTGCTGCAACTGCTGGAGAACCCGGCCCTCGACCTCACCATCGGACATGCCGACGCGCGCGGCGTCAGCGCAGGGATGCCCGGCGTCATCGTGCGCAAGGCCGGCCGGATGCTGGTGCGCCAGTACGTCGGCGACGACCCGAAGGCGGCCCGCAACCCGTACGCCTCGCCGCTGCTCGCCGACTCCCACGCCGGCCTTCCCCCGGCGCTCATCATCACCTCCGAGCTCGATCCGCTCCGCGGCGACGGCGAGGCGTACGCCAGGGCGCTCTCCGACGCCGGAGTCGACGTCACGGCCGTGCGGTTCGTCGGTCAGACGCACGGCTCCCTCGGCGCGACCGGCTCCGTCCCCTCCGCGGACGTCGCCCACCGCCTGATCGTGACCGAGCTGCGCCGGCTGCGCGCGGACTCATGAGCACCGCCGACCCGCTCGCGCTCGACGCGCCCGTGCGAACCTGGCTCCGCCGGATCGACGAGATCATCGCCGACCTCCCCGAGCACGGCTCGCCCGACCCGGCTGCCCATCGTCGGGCGGCCAGGATCCTGAGCGATCTGCTGGCCGCCGAGTTCACCGATCCCGCTCCTCCGGGGATCGAGGCGGACGAACTGCGGCTGGCCGGCCCCGACGGACCGCTCCGCGCCCGGCGGTTCCGCCCGGCCGGCTCGTCGGGGCCTCTCCCGACCATGCTCTGGCTGCACGGCGGCGGCTGGGTGGCGGGCACGATCGACGAGCTGCTCAACGAGCGCACGACCGCGGACCGCGCCCTGCGCTCCGGCGTGCAGATCGTGGCGCTCGAGTACCGCCTCGCGCCGGAGCACCCGTTCCCGGCGCCCGTCGACGACGCCGTCGCCGCCCTCGCCGCCCTGCGTGCGCGGGCGAGCGAGCTGGGGGTCGACCCGGAGCGTCTCGGCATCGGCGGCAACTCCGCCGGAGCCACGATCGCGGCGTCCGCCGCCCTCCGGGAGCGGGACGCGGGCCGGCGGCTGCATCATCAGGCGCTCGAGGTGCTGCCCGCCACGCTGCGCCCGCTCGGCGGTCCGTCGGATCCGCGGCGTCGCGCCTCCGGCATGGACGGCGCGGAGCACCTGGCCGAGATCTACCGCGCGGGCGCGCCGCTGGCGGACTGCTCTCCCCTCGAGGCCGCGGACCATTGCGGCCTCGCCCCCGCGCTGATCCTCGCCGCCGAGCTCGATCCGCTCCGCGACGGAGCGATCGCCTATGCCCGCACTCTGGAGGAGGCCGGAGTCCCGGTGGCCCTCCGCGTCGGTGCCGGGCACGTCCACGGCTCCCCCGGGCTCACCGCCTGGCGGGGCGCCCGAGACTGGCGCGACGTGTTCGTCGCCGAGATCGCCGCCGCCTACGCGTCCGAACGTCCGCACCACCCGACCCCCGACCCGAGAGGGAGACGATGATGTCCGCCCATGCCGCAGAACCCGTGATCCCCGTCCCGCCCGCCCCGGCGCCCGCCGCCGACGGCGTGCCCGGCGAGCGCCAGACCTGGTGGTTCTGGGTCGCGTTCGTCCTCACCTGGCTCGCGACCGGCATCGCCCAGGGTGTCGCCGGCGTCGCCGTGCCGCAGCTCCTCAAGGAGTGGGACCCCGACCAGGCGACCGGGAACCTCAGCATCGTGCTGACCGCGGGCGGCGCCGCGATCCTCGTCACCACCCCGATCTTCGGACGCCTCAGCGACCGCTCCCTCTCCCGCCTCGGCATCCGGCGCCCGTGGATCGCCGCCGGAGTGCTCCTGGCCGCGATCGGCTACCTCCTGCAGGCGTTCGCGCCCTCGCTCCTCCTGCTGGGTGCGGGTGCCGTGCTCGTGCTGATCGGGTGGGGCGCCGTGTCGATGACGATCCACACGCTCTTCGCCGACCAGATCCGGCGCCGCATCCGCGCGATCATGTCGGCCGTCACGGGCGCCGCGACCACGGTCGGCATCTTCGGCGGCGTCGCCCTGGCCGGCGCCGTCGCGGGCACGGGACAGGTCGGCATGTTCCTCATCCCCGGCGGCATCGCCGTCGTGCTCGCGATCACCCTCTTCTTCGCGCTGCGCGATCTGCACCGCACGGTTCCCGCTCCCCCGCTCGACTGGCGCGCGGTGATCGAGACCTTCTGGCTGAGCCCGCGCCGCTACCCGGACTTCGCGTGGGCCTGGGTCTGCCGCTTCTTCATGACCGCCTCGATCGTGTCGGTGACGAGCTACCTCTACCTCACGATCTCCAGTCGTTTCGGCATCGACGACCCGGCGCAGATCGCCGCCGTCCAGACCCAGGCGACCGCGGCGTTCACGATCATGAACCTCCTGCTGGCCTTCGTCTTCGGCGTGATCTCCGATCGCACGGGGCGCCGCAAGCCGACGGTCGTGATCGGGGCGCTGGCGAGCGCGGTCGGACTCGTCGTCGCCGTCTCGGTCGGGGACGTCACGGTCTTCCTCATCGGGATCGGGATCGTCGGCGCCGGTCAGGGCGCCTACATCGCCGCCGACGTCGCACTCATGACGGAGTGCCTGCCCTCGATGGAGGACGCGGGCAAGGACCTCGGCATCGTGGCGCTCGCCTACCTGCTGCCGGGCATCCTGGTACCGGTGTTCGCGTTCTTCGTGACGCGCATCGGCTCGCCCACAAGGGAGAACTTCGTCGCGCTCTACGCCGGCGCGGTCGTGATGGCGCTGTTCGCCGCCTTCGCCGTGACCCGGGTCAAGGCCGTGCGATGACCGCGGGCGATCGGCTCCCCTGGACGGCACGCGCCGAGTACCGCCGGCTGTGCGCGGCCCCCGACATGCCGCCGCAGACCCGCAGCGGCGTGCAACGGGTCTCCGGCATCGCGGTGCCGGCGGACGACGGCGTCGCGCTGCTCACGGATCACTGGGCCGCGGAGGACGCGGGCCCGCACACGGTGCTCATCCGCACGCCCTACGACCGCGACGGCGTCGCCGCCGTGGCGCGCTTCCTCGCCGAGCGCGGGCATCACGTGGTGGTGCAGAGCTGTCGCGGCACCTTCGGGTCCGGGGGCCGCTTCCGGCCCCTGCACGACGAGGTGGCCGACGGCCAGGCGACGCTGCGCTGGCTGCGCGCGCAGCCCTGGGCGACCGGCCTCGTGCACTCCTGGGGCGGCAGCTACTTCGGGGTGACGCAATGGGCCTACTGCGACGGCGAGCTGCAGCCCGACGCCATGGGCATCGCGGTGTCGGCCCGTCGCTTCGACGAGGCGATCCTCTATCTCGGTCGCGGCTTCTCGATCGACACCCCGCTCGCCTGGGCGTACGCGCTCGGGGTCCAGGAACGCCGGTTGCCGGCGCGCCTGTGGAGACTGCTGCGGGCGCGCGAAGCCCTCGCACGCGGAGCGCGGACCGTGCCGCCGTCCGAGGCCGTGCCCGCGGCTCTCGGCGACGACCCGCGGTTCTTCCGCGACTGGGTCGAGCACAGCGATCCCGGAGACCCGTGGTGGGATCCGCTGCACTTCGCCTCCGATCCCGCAGGGGTGCCTCCCGTGACGCTGCTGGCCGGATGGCAGGACCTCTTCCTCGTCGGCCAGCTCCAGGACCACGCCGCGCTGCAGAGCGCCGGCGTGCGCACGCGGCTGATCGTGGGCGACTGGATCCACGGTGCTCCCGAGATCACGGAGATCGGGGTGCGCGAGGCGCTGCGGGCGCTCGGGGGCGAGCCGGAGACGGCTTCGGTGCGCGTCGAGATCAGCGGGGGCGGCGGATGGAGGGACCTGCCCGCCTGGCCGCCGGCGAGCACGCCGCATCCTCTGGAGCTGACGGCGGACGGCCGGCTCGTCGCCTCGGGGACCGCCCACGAGGCCGGCGCTCTGACCTCCCGCTACGACCCCGCCGATCCCACCCCCGACGCCGGCGGTCGCACGCTCAACCCGTTCAGCGCCGGGCGCCGGGATCAGCGTCGCCGCGAGGGCCGCGACGACGTGCTGCTGTTCACGGGCGAACCGCTCACCGCGCCCCTGCTCGTGATGGGCTCGCCCGAGATCGGGCTCACGCTCGCCTCCACGAACCCGCGCGTCGACGTCTTCGTGCGCCTGTGCGAGGTCGACGAGCGGGGCAGGTCCCGCACCGTCACCGACGGCTACCTGCGACTCCCCCCGCCCGCAGCGGCAGGCGAGCCGCGCGAGGTCCGTATCGTGCTCGCGCCGATCGCCCATCGCTTCGCCGCAGGCGGCCGCCTCCGCGTGCAGGTGTCATGGGGCGCGCACCCCCTGCATCTGCGCAACCCGGGGACGTCGGACCCCGTGCGCGATCACTCGCGCCTCGTGGCCAGCACGCAGACGCTCTTCCTCGGCGGCGCGACGCCCGCCGCGCTCGCCCTGCCGCTCCCCGACGACGCGGCACCCGCCGTTCACCCGGGCGTGCCACGATGACGGGATGCCCCTCGCCCGACGCCTGACGCTCGCCGACGCGGTCGCGATCGGTCTCGGATCCATGATCGGCGCGGGGGTGTTCACCGTGTGGGGTCCCGCCGTCGGGGCGGCCGGATCCGGCCTGTTCGTCGCACTGCTGCTGGCCGGGGTCGTGGCGTTCTGCAACGCGACGTCCTCGGCGCGTCTCGCCGCCGCGCATCCGGTCTCGGGAGGCGCCTACGCCTACGGCCGCGCCGAGCTGGGGCCGTGGTGGGGCTTCGTCGCCGGCTGGTGCTTCGTGATCGGCAAGCTCGCGAGCTGCGCGGCGATGGCGATGACGGTCGCCGCCTACGTCGTGCCGACCGCGTGGCAGCGGCCTGTCGCGATCGGCGTGGTCGCACTGCTCACCGCGGTCACCTGCTTCGGCGTCACGCGCACCGCGCGCCTCACCCAGGCGCTCGTCGCCGTGACCCTGCTGGGACTCGTCGTCGTGCTCGCGGCGGCGGGGGCGTCGCCGCCCTCGAGCGCTCCTGCGCCGCTCCCCGTCGGCACCGCCTACGGCGTCCTGCAGGCCGCGGGACTGCTCTTCTTCGCGTTCGCCGGCTACGCGCGCATCGCGACCATGGGCGAGGAGGTGCGCGACCCCGCGCGCACCATTCCTCGCGCCATCGGGATCGCGCTCTCCGCCGTGCTCGTCGTATACGTGCTGGTCGGCGCGGCGGTCGTGCTGACCCTGGGCGGTGCCGCGACGACGTCGGCCGCACCGCTCGTCGGGGTGGTCGACGTCGCCGGATGGCACGCCGCCGCGCCCGCGATCCGGGTCGCGGCGGCCGCGGCGGCGACCGGCGCGCTGCTGGCCCTGCTGTCGGGCATCGGCCGCACGTCGCTCGCGATGGCGCGGGAGCGCGATCTGCCGTCCGCTCTGGCCGCGATCGACCGCCGTCACCACGTCCCGCGCCGCGCCCAGCTGGCGGCGGGCGCTGTCGTGGTCGCCGTCGTCGCCGTCACCGACCTGCGCGGCGCGATCGGCTTCTCCTCCTTCGGCGTGCTGCTGTACTACCTCGTCGCGAACCTCAGCGCCGCTGCCCGCTCCCGTGCGGTGCCCCCGGCGTCGCGACCACCGCGCGCCGCATGGCTCGTCCCGGTCGCGGGCGCCATCGGCTGCGTCGCCCTCGCGGCGACGCTCCCGCCGCTCTCCGTCCTGATCGGCGTCGCCGTGGTCGCGGCCGGCGTCGCCCTCCGCGGGATCAGGATCGCCCGGGATCGGCGCCGGCGCGATACGACGACGCCGTGATGCCCAGCACCGCCCGGAAGTCGTTCGCCAGGTGGGCCTGGTCGGCGTAGCCGAGCTCGGCCGCGACGGTCGCCAGATCCGCGTCAGGATCGGTGCGGATCCGCTCCGCCGCCTCCTGCAGCCGGCGCCGTCGGATGATCGCGGCCGGCGAGAGGCCGACGTGCCGGTGGGCCATGCGCTGCAGCGTGCGCACGGAGACGGCCAGCCGGGCAGCCGCCTGCTCCGGCGTGCGCACCGACGCATCGGACATGAGCAGCTCGGACATCGCGTTCGCGTGCCGCGCGGGCGCCGTGACCTCCCCGACGCGCTCCCGCAGCCACGTGCACAGCACCGCGACCGCGCGCTCCCGATGCCCCTCCCCCGTCGCCATCGCGCGGGCGACCGCATCCGGCAGCCCCGGCGCGGGGAATCGCTCGACCCGGTCGAGCAGCGCGGACGGCGCATCGGTCAGCGCCGCCACGGCGGCCGGCCGCAGCAGTGCGCCGACGGCCCAGCCCCGGCCGGTCAGGTCCCGGGAGCTGACCCGCGTCGTCGCCCCCGACAGCACGGCGCCGCCCGCCTCGACCACGAGATTGAGCGCCGGGAACGAGACGAGCTCCTGCCGCGACGAGCACCCCGGTTCGATGTCCCACTCCGGGATCCAGCACCACTGCACGAGCTCCGCGGCGGCGGCCGGCGGCGGCAGCCGGTGGAACTGCGGCAGGCGCGCCGGATAGAGCACGCCCCGCGTCGGATCGACCATTCCTCGAGCGTAGGAGGCGGAGCCGACATCCGGGCGGAGGCCGGATCGGGCGGCGGACACCGTGGCGCGAATCTCCAAGCGCCGTCGCGGAGCGCCGTTCTAGCCTCGACCCATGAGCGAAGAGACCTCCCCCACCGGCGCCCTCGGCGCCACCGGCCGCTACACCACGAACGGACGGCCGAACTCGGCGACGTCCCTCACCCCCTTCCTGGCGATCCCCGACGCCCGCAGCGCGATCGCGTTCTACCGGGACGTCTTCGGCGCCCGCGTCGTCGATGTGACCGAGTTCGGCGGCGTGGTCGCGCACGCCGACCTCGACTTCGGGCTCGGGATGCTCCAGCTCGGCGATCCCAACCCCGAGTACGGGCTCGTCGCGGCACCCGGCGGCGACTCCGACTGCTATTCGATGGGGCTCTACGTCTCCGACGTGGACTCCGTCGTCGAACGCGCCGTGGCTGCGGGATCCACCGTGCGGGAGGCGCCGTCGACGTTCGTCTCGGGCGACCGCTACGCGAGCATCCGCGACCCGTTCGGGGTGCGGTGGTCGATCATGACCCGGGTCGAGGACCTCTCCGAGGAGGAGAGCGCCGCGCGCGTGGCGGAGTGGGCCGCGTCGTTCAGCGCAACGGAGGGCTGAGCAGCTCCTCGACCGTGTCGGGGAACCGGGCGGCCGAGGTCAGCGCCTCCTCGGCCGCCGCCACCACCGCCGGGAGCAGCGCCTCGGCGGTGCGGCGGTAGCCGAGGGCGCTCGGGTGGAAGCGGTCCAGGCTGAACATCTCCTCCGGCTGGTCGAAGAACATCGCCCCGACCGCCCGTCGCAGATCCACCGCGGTCGCGCCGTGCTCGATCGCCGCCTGCGCCTGCGCCGCGGCCAGGCGCCGCGACATCCGCGACGCGATCGAGCGCAGCGGCTGCGGCACGGGACGCAGCGCCCCCAGATCCGGGCAGGTGCCCACCACGACGCCGGCGCCGAGAGCGTGCAGCCAGCCGATCGCGTCCTCCAGGTGCTGCACCGAGAGCGACACCGGGATGCGGTGCGTCACGTCGTTCCCGCCGACCACCACGACGGCGACATGCGGCAGATAGTCCGTCTCGAGCGCGGCCAGCTGGGCGTCCAGATCGGTCGACTCCGATCCGACGATCGCCGCCGTCCGCAGCCGCACCGGGCGCCGCAGTCGTCGCGCGAGCCCCTTCGCCAGCCGGCCGCCGAGCGTGTCCTTGCGCCGCGGTGCGCCGAGTCCGGCCGCCAGGGAGTCGCCGAGCAGGAGGAGCTCCACGGGCTCGCCGGCCAGCCGGCGCCGCCACACCCGGTCCGCATCGACGGCGTCCTCGCCGAGCGGCTTGCCGATCCGCCTCCGCGCGATGCGCGCCTGGCGGCCCAGCGCGAGACGGGCCGCCACGGCGGCGCCCGCGATCGCGAGCCCGGCCGCGCCGAGCACGCCCGTGGAGAGCCTCAGGGACCGGATCCGACGACGGTCGACAGCGTCCATACGCCGATCAGACCGCATCAGGGTGAACGCCGCGTTACGCCGCGGCGGATCCTCGGCGGCGGCGAGCCGACCGGCCGGACGGGTCAGCTCAGCGGCTTGACCTCGAGCGCGTCCGGAGCCTCGCCCGCGCGCACCGGAGCGAACCCGGTGTAGCCGTCGGCGGCGGCCCGCTCCAGCAGGGCCTTGAGGTTCTTCGTGCGCCGTTCCAGCCGCACCCGCGCTCCGCCGGCGATGAGGGCCGCCTTGTGGGCGACGAGCTCCGCCACCGGGACGTCGGCGTCGTGCACCAGCACCACCGCCTGCGCCGCCGCGTCGTCCGCCGACTCGAGCAGGTCGACGATGCGCTCGAAGCCGATCGAGAAGCCGACCGCGGGCACCTGCTGGCCGAGGAAGCGTCCGATCATGCCGTCGTAGCGACCGCCGCCGCCCAGCGAATAGGACACGGAGGGGTGCGCGAGCTCCATGATCGTGCCCGTGTAGTAGCCCATGCCGCGCACGAGGAACGGGTCGAACTGCAGCGGGATCGGGTCGATCCCCTCCGCGGCGGGCCGCGCCGCGGCGACCGCCTCGCCCAGTCCCACGAGGTGCGCGACGAGGTCGTCCGGGGCGTTCTCCGGCAGCGCCTTGCGGATCTGCCGCTCGCCGTAGGGGTTGTACTCGAGCGTCTGCGGACGGTGCAGGAACGCCTCGAAGGCGTCCACCGCCGCGGCGGTGGCGCCGCGCTCGCGCAGCTCGGCGACGATGCCGTCGGGGCCGATCTTGTCGAGCTTGTCGATCGTGATGAGCACGCCGGGGCGCTCGTCCTCCGCGAAGCCGAACGCGTCCAGCATCCAGTCCAGCGCACGGCGGTCGTTCACGCGCACCATGCCCCCGATGAGGCCGAGGGCGTCGATCGTGTCGAGCGACGCGACGATGAGCTCGGCCTCGGCGCGCGCCGAGTCGTCGCCGATGATGTCGATGTCGCACTGCACGAACTGGCGGTACCGGCCCTTCTGCGGGCGCTCGGCGCGCCACACCGGACCGATCTGGATCGAGCGGAACACCCCGGGCAGCTGGCCGCGGTTCGTCGCGTAGAAGCGGGCGAGGGGCACGGTCAGGTCGTAGCGCAGACCGAGATCGCTGAGCGCGGCCGGGTCCTCCGCCGCGGCGGCGATGGCCTCGGCGTCGAGACCGCGGCGCAGGATGTTGAAGGAGAGCTTCTCGTTGTCACCGCCGATGCCGGCGTGCAGACGGTCGTACTCCTCGACGACGGGCGTCTCGATCTCGTCGAACCCGTGCGCGCGGTAGCGCTCGCGGATGACGGCGAGCACGCGCTCACGACGGGCCTTGTCGGCGGGGAGGAAGTCGCGCATCCCGCGCGGAGGATTGACCGTTGCCACGGATCCATTCTTCCAGGTCCGTCAGGGCGTCTCCGATCCCTCCGCGGCGCGCACCTCGTCCTCGAGGATCCTGACCCGCTCCCGCAGGGCGCGCTCGGCGTCCCAGCCGTGCGTGCGGGCCGCCACGACCAGGGCCAGCAGCTGGTCGCCCAGCTCGGCTTCGCTGAGCGCAGCGGGCTCCGCAGGAGGCGCGGGCGTCGGACCGACGATCGCCGGCGGCGGGTCCTCGTGAGCCGGCGCGGGCGGCTCTTCGGCGACCTCCACGCCCGCCTTCGCCGCGCGGCCCAGGATCTTCTGCGCACGGGACAGCGCGGGCATCCCCGGCGGGATCCCGTCGAGCACGCTGCGGCGATCGCGCTTCTCGGCGGCCTTCGCGGCGTTCCAGTGCACGAGGACCTCCTCCGGCGTGCGCGCGATCGCGTCGCCGAACACGTGCGGGTGACGCCGGGTCATCTTCTCGGCGAGCGTCCCGGCCACATCGTCGATGTCGAACGGATCCTCCGGATCCTGCGCCGCGATCGCCGCATGGAACAGCACCTGCCAGAGCAGGTCTCCGAGCTCCTCGCGGAGCTCCGCGCGGTCGTCCCGTTCCACGGCGTCGATGAGCTCCGCCGACTCCTCCACGAGGTACGGCACGAGCTCCCGGTGCGTCATGGCCTGCGACCAGACGCACCTCTCCCGCACCTGCCGCATGACCTCGGCGGCGGCGCGGAGCGGATCGGCCTGCTGCGGGAAGTCGGGGTCAGCGCTCACTCCAGGGCTCCTCTTCGTCGTCCTCGTCCTGCTCCTCCTCGGCGTCGCCGGCGGCCCGGTGCGCCCTCGCGCGCCACGACACCAGCACCGCGGCGATCACCAGCGCGATCACGGACCCGAGCAGCACGGCGAGGATCGCCTCGTCGCGCACATCGGGGTGCGCCGCGAAGGCGAGATTGGCGAGCAGCAGCGAGACCGTGAACCCGATGCCGCCGAGCGCTCCGGCCGCGAGCAGATCCGGGAAGCGGATCGCGGGCGGGGTCCCGGGCGGACGGATCCGCTGGGCGACGAGACCGAACAGCGAGACGCCGAGCAGCTTGCCCACCGGCAGCGCGACCAGGATCGCGAAGAACGCCGGGGACAGCGCCTCCACCGGGACCTGCGGGATCACCACGAACGCCGCCACGAACGCGAACAGCGGCAGCACGAGCCCGTTCACCCACGGCTCCAGGACGTGCCGGGCGCGATCCGAGGCGCGGGGCGCCATCACGAGGCCGAGCATGACGCCGGCGATCGTGGCGTGCACGCCGGAGGCGGCGAACAGCCCCCACGCGACGATCCCGACGACCACCATGAGGACGATCAGCACCGGCCGCGACCACCCGTCCCGCCGCAGCAGGCGGCTCAGCACCGCGAACACGACGACCGCGACGAGCCCCAGCGCCAGCAGCACGAGGTCCAGGCCGTGCGCGAACAGCACCGCGATGAAGACGATCCCGACGATGTCGTCGAGGATGGCGAGCGCGAGCAGGAAGGCCCGCACGGCCGACGGCAGTCCTCGCCCGAAGACGGCGAGCACCCCGAGGGCGAAGGCGATGTCGGTCGCGGTGGGGATGGGCCACCCGGTGGCGCTCGGCCCGCTGCCCGCGATGAGCAGGTACAGCGCGATGGGCACGAGGATCCCGCCGGCCGCGGCGATCGCCGGCTGGATCGCGGCGCGCAGGCTGTTGAGCTCGCCGCGGGTGAGCTCGTACTGCAGCTCGAGCGCGACGACGAAGAAGAAGATCGCGAGCACCCCGTCGGACACCCAGTGCGCGACGGACAGATCGAGCCCGGTGCCGGGCACGGCCAGGTGCGCATCGAGGATCCCGGCGACGGTGTCATGCGTCGGGAGGTTGGCCAGCAGCAGCCCGAGGCCCGCGGACGCGAGCAGCAGGATCGCGGGGAACTGGGCGGATCTCAGAAGGCGGCTCGAGCGACTCATCCGTTCCACCGTATCGCGCCCGCCGTGCCGTCACGCGGGAGGGAGGAGACGGATGGCATACCTCTCCGCGCGCGCCGTCACGCTGGTCTCCGGGCGCGCCGCGTCGGTTTACGCTCGAACCGTGACCCCCGACACAACCCATACCGAAGCCATCCGCATCGCCATGCGGTTCGAGGCAGGGCGCGAGCTGCCCGAGGTGATGCGCGCGGACGTGCGCATGCTCGGAGCACTGCTCGGCCAGGTCCTGCGCGAGTCCGGCGGCGACGACCTGTTCGACGACGTCGAGCGCCTCCGCCAGGCGACGATCGAGGCGTACACCGACGAGTCGGCCGAAGCCTTCGACCGCGCCACGCGCATCGCCGAGGAGTTCTCGGTGCAGCGGGCCGACGAGGTCGCCCGCGCGTTCACCGCCTACTTCCACCTCGTGAACCTCGCCGAGGAGCACCAGCGCGTGCGCGTGCTCCGCGAGCGCGGCGACGACCCCACGACGGGCTCGGGCAACGGCGCGAGGACCGACACGGTGGCGGGCGCCTTCGCGCAGCTGACCGCCGAGGTCGGCGAGGAGGAGGCGCGCCGCCGCCTCGGCGCACTGCGCTTCCACCCGGTGTTCACCGCCCACCCGACCGAGGCCCGTCGCCGCGCGGTGTCGTCGAGCATCCGGCGCCTCGCCGACCTGCTCAGCGCGCACGATGCCGCGGCCCCCGGAAGCGCCGATGCGCACCGCGCCCGCCGGCGCATGCTCGAGGAGGTCGACACGCTCTGGCGCACGGCGCCGCTGCGCGCGCAGAAGCCGGAGCCCACCGACGAGGTGCGCACCGTGATGAGCGTGTTCGACGAGACGCTGTTCACGACGGTGCCGCACGTGTATCGCCGCATCGACGACGTGCTCCGCGGCGAGGAGTCGGGCTCGACGGCGCCGATCGTCCCCGCGTTCGTGCGCATCGGCACGTGGGTCGGCGGCGACCGCGACGGCAACCCGTTCGTGACCGCCGCGGTCACCCGTGAGGCGGCGGCCATCGCCGCGGACCACGTGCTGCGCGGTCTCGAGCGCTCTCTGGAGCGGATCGGCCGCACCCTCACGCTCGATGCCGAGGGCACGCCCGCGTCCGCCGAGGCGACCGTCCTGTGGGAGGCGCTGCAGGACGCGCACCCCGAGGTCGCCCGGGAGGTCGCCACCCGCTCCCCCGGCGAGCCGCATCGCCGGATCCTCCTGCTGCTCGCCCATCGCGTGGAGGCCACCCGCCTCGGCGACGAGGGCGCCTACACGGATCCCGAGCAGCTGCTCGCCGACCTGCGCGTCGTGCAGACGTCGCTGGAGGGCGCCGGCGCGCACCGGCATGCGTTCGGCGGCGTGCAGCACCTCATCTGGCAGGTGCAGACCTACGGCTTCCACCTCGCCGAGCTGGAGGTGCGCCAGCACTCCCAGGTGCACGCCAAGGCCCTCGCCGAGCTCGACGCCGCGGCGGGCGGATCCGACGGTTCCATCAGCGCGCAGACCGAGGAGGTGCTCGCGGTCTTCCGCACGGTCCGCGAGATCCAGCGCACCTACGGACCGCGGGCCGCGGGACGCTACGTCGTGTCGTTCACCCAGTCGGCCGACGACCTCGCGAACGTGCACCGCCTGGCCGCATACGCCTGCGGCGACGACCTCCCGGTGCTCGACGTGGTCCCGCTGTTCGAGACCTTCGCCGATCTGCAGGCCGCCCCGGGGATCCTCGCCGAGATCGTCGCGCACCCGGCCTTCGCCGCACGGCTGGCGGCGACCGGCCGACGCCTCGAGGTCATGCTCGGCTACTCCGACTCGTCGAAGGACGTCGGGCCGGTCGCCGCGAACCTCGCCCTCTACGAGGCGCAGGCCGAGATCGCCGCCTGGGCGCAGCGCGAGGGAATCGAGCTCACGCTGTTCCACGGCCGCGGCGGCGCGCTCGGACGCGGCGGAGGGCCGGCGAACTCCGCCATCCTCGCGCAGCCCCCGCACTCGGTCGACGGCCGGTTCAAGCTCACCGAGCAGGGCGAGGTCATCTTCGCGCGCTACGGTGAGCCGGCGATCGCGATGCGGCACATCGACCAGGTGACGGCCGCGACGCTGCTGGCGTCGTCGCCGGGCGTCGAGCAGCGCAACAGCGCGGCCGCGGCCCGGTTCGCCGAGGTGGCCGCCACGATGGACCGCGCCTCCCGGGAGCGCTTCTTCTCCCTCGTGAAGGCGCCGGGGTTCGCCCCCTGGTTCGCCACGGTCACGCCGATGGAGGAGATCGGGCTGCTGGCGCTCGGATCCCGGCCGGCGCGCCGCGGGCTGTCCGTCGAATCGCTCGAGGATCTCCGCGCCATCCCTTGGGTGTTCGCCTGGACCCAGGCGCGGATCAACCTGGCCGGCTGGTTCGGCCTCGGCACGGCGCTCGAAGCGGTGGGCGACGAGGACCTGCTGCGCACGGCCTATCAGGAGTGGCCGCTGCTGCGCACGATGGTCGACAACGTCGCGATGAGCCTGGCGAAGACGGATCCGCGCATCGCACGGCGCTATCTCGGCCTCGGCGACCGCGACGATCTCGCCGCCCTCGTGCTCGAGGAGATGGAGCTGACCCGGTCCTGGGTGATCCGGCTCACCGGCGGCGAGCGCCTGCTGGAGAACAAGCCGATCCTGCAGCGCGCGGTCGCCATGCGCAGCCCGTATGTCGACGCGCTGTCGCTGCTGCAGCTGCGCGCACTGCGCGCCCTCCGCGCCGGCGAGACGGCCGCTGAGGGTCTCGAAGGGCCCGCACCGGACCCCGAACTGCAGCGCCTGCTGCTGCTCTCGGTCAGCGGCGTCGCCGCCGGTCTGCAGAACACAGGCTGATCAGAGGCGATTTCTTGCGGATTCCTCATTCCCGTCATGACCTCGGGGGTGAGGAATCCGCTGTATTAGAGTGAGGTTTCCGCCGTACCCGGCTGTCTGCGCACGACACGATCACCCGCGCTCCCTCCGCATCCCCCTCCCGAAGGCATCCCGAGTGACCGACATCATCACCGAACCGACCACCACCGATTTCCATCCGCTCTCCCCTCTCGCTCAGCCGATCTTCGACGGCGTCCTCGCACTGAACCCGAACGAGCCGGAGTTCCATCAGGCCGTGCACGAGGTGCTGCATTCGATCGGCCCCGTGCTCGAGCGGCACCCCGAGTACGTCGACGCCGGGGTGCTGGAGCGCCTCGTCGAGCCCGAGCGTCAGGTGATCTTCCGGGTGCCGTGGGTGGACGACGCCGGCAGGCTGCAGGTGAACCGCGGCTACCGCGTTCAGTACTCCTCGGTGCTCGGCCCGTACAAGGGCGGCCTGCGCTTCCACCCCTCGGTGAACATCTCGATCATCAAGTTCCTCGGCTTCGAGCAGATCTTCAAGAACGCGCTCACCGGCCAGGGCATCGGCGGCGGCAAAGGCGGATCGAACTTCGACCCGCACGGCCGCAGCGACGCCGAGATCATGCGGTTCTGCCAGTCCTTCATGAACGAGCTGTACCGCCACCTCGGCGAGCACACCGACGTCCCCGCCGGCGACATCGGCGTCGGCGGACGCGAGATCGGCTACCTGTTCGGCCAGTACCGCAAGATCACCAACCGGCACGAGTCCGGCATGTTCACGGGCAAGGGCATCGGCTGGGGCGGCGCGCAGGTGCGCACCGAGGCCACCGGCTACGGCGCGGTCTTCTTCGCGCAGGAGATGCTCGCCGTGCACGACGAATCCCTCGAGGGGAAGCGCGTCGGCGTCTCCGGATCCGGCAACGTCGCCATCTACGCGATCCAGAAGGCCGCCCAGTTGGGAGCATTGGCCGTGACCGCGTCCGACTCCTCCGGCTACGTCGTCGACGACGCCGGCATCGACGTGGAGCTGCTGCGCCGGATCAAGGAGGTCGAGCGCGGCCGCATCGTCGAGTACGCGAAGCGCCGTCCCGGCGCCCGCTTCGTCGAGGGCGGGTCCGTGTGGGAGGTGCCCGTGGACATCGCGGTGCCGTCGGCCACCCAGAACGAGCTGGACGGCGCGAGCGCCGCCGCGCTCATCGCGAACGGCGTCCGCGCCGTCTCCGAGGGCGCCAACATGCCGAGCACCCCGGAGGCCGTGGCCCTGTTCCAGGACGCGGGCGTGCTGTTCGCCCCGGGCAAGGCGGCGAACGCGGGCGGCGTGGCGACCTCCGCCCTCGAGATGAGTCAGAACGCGGCGCGCCAGCGCTGGGGCTTCGACGACAGCGAGCAGAAGCTGCGCGACATCATGGCCGACATCCACCACGCCGCGTTCGACGCCGCCGAGCGCTACGGCGTTCCGGGCGACTACGTGGCGGGGGCCAACATCGCCGGCTTCGAGCGGGTCGCGAACGCGATGCTCGCACAGGGCGTGATCTGAGCCGGATCCGCTCCCACGCCGAAGCGCCGGTCCCGTTCCCCGGGGCCGGCGCTTCGCGATTCCGGGGCTAGCGCGCGCCGGTCGGATCCCGTTCGTCGTCGAGGTCGTCGTCGAGTGGGCGCTGCGGCGCCGGCACGGGAAGCTTGTTGAACCCGGTGACCGCCTCGTTCTCGTCGAAGGAGGCGACCTTGCGACGGAACCCGCGCGTCAGCACCAGCAGATAGAGCAGTCCGATGACCGCCCAGACCGTGCCTCCGATGAGGGCGTCCTGGTGCAGGTTGGCCCAGAGCAGGCCGGTGAGCAGCATGCCGATCGCGGGCATCACGATGTAGCGGAAGATGTCGCCGGGAGTCTTGCGCCGCCCCTTGCGGATCGCGAACCAGGCGATCACCGACACGTTCACGAAGGTGAACGCGATGAGCGCGCCGAAGTTGATCCAGGCCGCGATGAGCTCCAGCGTGAACGGGATCGCGAGCAGGCAGATCGCGCCGACGAGGACGATGTTGAACGTCGGGGTGTGCGTGCGCGGGTTGATGTAGCCGAACACCTTCTTGGGCAGCACGTTGTTGCGCCCCATGACGAGCAGCATGCGCGAGACCGAGGCGTGCGAGGCGAGGCCCGAGGCGAGCGTCGCGCAGAAGCCCGCCGCGGTGAGGACGGCGCGCAGCACGTCGCCGCCGACGAGGTGGCCGATGATCGGCAGCGTGGAGTCCTCGACGTACTGCATGTCGCCGCCCGGCGCGAACTCGTTCCAGTCCGGGAACCGCAGCTGCGTGAAGTAGGCGGCGACGAGGAAGATCGCCCCTCCCAGGATCACCGTGAGCAGGATCGCCCTCGGCATGATCTTCGGGTCCTTGGCCTCCTCGGCGTACATCGTCACGGCGTCGAATCCGATGAACGAGAAGCATACGATCGTCGCGCCCATGAGCACGGCGCCCAGGGTGACGCCGTCGTGCAGGAAGGGGGCGACGGACGCGACCGTGCCGGCGCCGTGCCCCTGCGCGAGCTGCGCGATGACCATCACCACGAACACCGCCATGACGATGATCGAGAACACCAGGAGGACCATGTTCGCGTTCGACGTGCCGCGCATCGTCAGGTAGATGATCGCCGTCACCAGGACGCAGTAGATCACGACCCAGATCCAGCCGGGGATGTCGGGGAAGAGCGCCTCGAGGTAGCTCCGGATGATGAGGCAGTTCACCATCGGGAGCAGCACGTAGTCGATGAGGGACGTCCAGCCGACCATGAAGCCGAGGTTCGGGTGGATCGACTCGCGGACGTACGTGTACGCGGATCCCGCGCTCGGGATCGCGCTCGCGATCTTGCCGTAGCTGATCGCGGTGAACACCATCACGACGAGGGCGACCAGGTACGCCGCGGGCACGGCGTTCGCGGTGTCGCGGCCGACCATGCCGAAGGTGTCGAACACGACCGTCGGGGTCATGTACCCGAGGCCGAGGCCGACGATGGCCCAGAGGCCGAGGTTCCGCTTCAGCGTCCCGCCGCCCTGCGCGAGCGGCTTGGTCTTCATCGACATGCATCCTCCTCTGGATCTGCGGACCCGCCGGCGGCGTTCGGGCGCCGGGCGGATGCTCGCTGCGCAGCGCTGCGCAATCGATTGGAGAACATTATGCCGGTCGAGCGGATCCCTCGCGACCATCGATTCTCACGAGGGATTCCGCACCGGATCCTGAAATCCGCATCGATATCCGCAGATCGGGTCGTCGGCTCCGCTCACCAGCCCTCGGCGAGGACCCGGTCGAGCGCCGCCACGACGTGGTCCGCGCTGCCGGGCGTCAGGCACAGCGGCGGCTTGACCTTCAGGACGTTCGAGCGCTCGGAGGTGGTGAGCACGATGACGCCGAGCTCGCGCAGCCGCTCGCAGATCGCCGCCGCCTCGCTCGCGGCCGGCTCCATGCTGGTGCGATCGCGGACGAGTTCGACGCCGAGATAGAGGCCCTCGCCGTGCACCGGACCGATCAGCGCGTGGCGCTCGGCGAGCGCGCGGAAGCCGTCCGCCAGCCGGGCGCCCACGACGCGGGCGTTGTCCTGCAGTCCCTCCTGCGCCATCGCGTCGAGCACGGCAATGCCCACGCGGCAGCTGAGCGGGTTGCCCCCTGCGGAGGAGAAGAACTGGCCCTGGGTGGCGAGGGCATCGGCGACCCGCTGCGAGGTGATGACCCCGCCGATCGGGAAGCCGTTGCCCATCGGCTTCGCGATCGTGACGATGTCGGGCACGACCGCGGACTGCTCGAACCCCCAGAACGTCGATCCCATCCGGCCGAAGCCGACCTGCACCTCGTCCGCGATGCAGAGTCCGCCGGCGGCCCGCACGCGGGCGTAGGCGTCGGCGAGGTAGCCGTCCGGGAGCAGCACGCCGCCCGCGTTGCCGAGCACAGACTCGCAGATGAACCCGGCGACCGGGCGCCCGGCGGCGGCGAGCCGATCGAGATCCGCCCCGAGGTCGGCCGCGTACCGTGCGCCGGTGCCCTCTCCCCGGTAGGTGCCGCGGAACCGGTTGGGCACGTCCGCGACGTGCACCCAGTCCGGACGGGTGGCGAGCGCATCGGGGTTGTCGTAGGCGCTCGTCGTGACCGCGTCGCTGGCCATCGTCCAGCCGTGATAGGCCTCCCGCAGCGACACCACGGTCCGGCGCCCGGTGGCCGCCTGCGCCAGCCGCAGCGCGAGATCGACCGCCTCGGAGCCGCTGTTCACGAGCAGCACGGTGTCCAGCGCCTCCCGGTCGGCGTCGCCGCGGCGGGCCTGCTCCGGCAGGAGCGCGAGCAGCCGCTCGCTGTACTCGGCGAGCTCCCGGTACAGGAACCGCGAGTTGGTGTTCAGGATCCGAATCTGCCGGTTCACGGCGTCGGCCACGCCGGGATGGCCGTGCCCGAGGCCGGTGACGTTGTTGACCATGTCGACATAGGCCCGTCCGGTCGTGTCGACGAGGTGGTGCCGCCAGCCGCGCTCGATCTGGGGCGGCCGCTCGTAGTAGCGCTCCTGCGCGCTCGCGAAGATGCGCGTGCGCCGGGCGAGCTCGGCGGATGCCTCGTCCTCCTGCGCGAGTCGCGGAAGACCGAGCCAGGGCGCGGGGTCGGCACTGAACCGGCGCCAGGCGGGCACCCGATCGGGCTCGACCAGGTGGGCGCCCTCCGCACCCGCGGGCGGCGCAGGAGCCTCCGTCGACAGCACGCGGACCACGAGCGAGCGCACCTGGGCGCTGGCGGCCAGCACGCCGAGCGCGGCGCCGGCGACGACGTCCGTCGTCCCCGGCCCTCGGAGCTCCGCCCCGGCGATCTCGAGCGCCCAGTGCTCGGACAGCAGGATCCGGACCGCCGTCGGGCCGAGCGGCACCGCGCGTCCGGACGCCGGAGCCCGCAGGGCGACCTCCTCCCCCGCCGGCAGGTGGATCACCGCGGCGATCGGCCAGGTCGCCGCGGCATCCGCGCTGTCGATGCGCGTGCGGGTGAGCCGGTAGACGCCGTAGGGCATCACCGCCGCCGCAGCGCCGCGGGTGAACGCGGCCCGCACGAGGGCGTCCTCGGCGTCCGGATCGAGCCAGGCGCCGGCCGCGAGATCCTCGGACTCGACGCCCGGATCGATGATCGCGACGTCTCCGCCCAGGTCGGGCAGGAGAGCGGCGAGCGGTCCGGGCGCCGCGTCCGCCGGCGCCGGGGCCGGCACGGCCGGGGGGAATCCCAGGCGGTCCAGGACGAGCTCGACGACCTCGGCGAGCGGGACCGCCGTCGCGGCGTCGAAGATCGCCTGTTCGCCGGCGATGCGCTCCCTGGCGTAGTCGTTGCCGCCGTCGATCGCGAGCTGGTGCCAGCCGCTCGCGACGAGCAGCGCCGCCCGCAGCACGATCAGCGGCCACACCGCGCGGCCCTCCGCCGCGCTGAGCGGCGCGTCGGCGTGGAACGCCGCGATGGTCTCGAGGACGCGCAGAGGGCGCTCCGGCTCGTGATGCAGCATCGACGAGGCGCACACCGCGAGCTCCGCGACCCGCCAGCCGAGCGCGAGGTCGCCGAGATCCAGCACCGTGCGCGGATGCAGCCGGGAGTCCGATCCCCGCTCGCCCATGACGTTGTCGTCGGTGAGGTCGCCGTGGACGGGCTGGACGGGCAGCTCCGCCGCGACGGTCGCGAGGGCGCGCTCCGCCTCCGCGATCGCGATCTCCACCTCTCCGCGCAGCGCCGGATCCCCGATCGACGGCAGCAGGCGCCTGGCCTCCTCCGCGGCGACCCGCATGTCCCACATGTGCCGGCGGTCGAGACCGGGATGCCCGAGCGCGGACAGGGCGTTCACCGAGGCCGCGGCGAGCGCGCCGAACTCGCGCAGCACGACGGGGGCGAAGTAGCCGGCGTCGACCATCGCCTCTCCCTCAGCGAAGGCGCTCCGGCGGACCGACAGTCCTCGCCAGCGCTGCGTGAGGACACCGTCGAGCCCCGGCAGCGCCGCGGGGACCGCGACGCCCGCCGCACGATAGGCGTCGAGAGCGGCGTGCTGGGCGTCGCGGGCGCTGTCGCCGAACACCGGATTGTCGACCCGGAGCACGCTGCGGGTGCCGTCCCCCTCGGTCAGCAGGAAGTTGCGATCCTGGTTGCTGCCGAGCTCGGTCGCCGTGACCGCGATCCCCCAGTGGTCGAGGGCGATCGCGACGGCGTCGGATGCGGTGACGTCGGGGCGCACAAGACCCCCGGCGGGCTGTTCGGGCACAGCGGTCCCTTCGTTCGGAGTGGGAGGGTCGGAGGGCGGATCGCTCAGAACACGCGGTCGTCGCTGTGCCGGGCGAGGGAGCGCGCGTACCGCTCGGTCAGCTGCACCATCAGGTCGGGGGTCGAGCGGTCGACGCCGAACACGTAGCCGGGGAAGTCGAGCTCGTGCTGCGCCTCCCAGATCGACTCGTGCTGCTCGGGCGAGAGGATCCGCACCGGGTCTCCGACCGCGACCCAGCCGATCGGCACGACGCTCTCCGGCGGCAGGGTCGTGCGCAGGTGCACGACCGCGTTGATGCGCACTTCGCTGCGTGCGCCGATCACGGCCCCGTTGAAGATCCTGGTCCCGGTGGCGAGGAAGACCTCCTCGGCGATCGTCGCGCCGGAGATGCTCGCCATCGGCCCCACCAGCACGTGGTCCGCGATGTGCACCGGGTTCGCGGCCGTGGCGCGGATGAGCGCGTTCTCCATCACGATCACATGCTCGCCGAGGGTGATCGGGCCGCCCTCGGCCGTGATCACCGCGCCGTGCAGGACCTGGCAGTTCGGCCCGATCGTGACGTCGCCGGAGATCACGGCGGACGGCGCCACGACGGCGGTGTCGTGGACACGGGGCCGAGCCCCGAGGTGCTCGTACATCATGTGACGAGCGTAGTGCCGCGCCCCGGTTTCGTCAGGCTCCCGCGGGGCGGCGGCGCCGGGAGTCGGCCCCGGCACCCCGCGTCATCCGGCTCCGGCGAGCCCCCGACCTCGGGGAGCGAACCCGGGTTCGCTCCCCGAGGTCGGGGGATCATCGGGAGATTTCCACAGGACTCGACGGCATGCCACGGAGGAACGACCGCCCCGATGGCACGATAAGAGTGCCGCACCGAGGCGCGACGCGGCAGCTCTGGGGGGCCAGCATGCACAACGATCGACCACAGCCTGGTCACGCACTCATTCACGTGGGCATCGTCGACGATCATCCCGTCGTCAGTCTCGGCGCTGCCGCAGTCCTGAACACCCAGCCCGACATCTACGTCACGGCGACGGCGACCACGGTCGAGGCCCTGCAGGCCTACGGCCAGTGGCTCGACGTCGTCCTGCTGGATCTCGGGCTCGCGGACCTCACCGACTTCCGCCGCAACATCCGGCTGCTCTCGAACGACGGCGCCCAGGTCCTCGCCTTCGCGACGGACGCCCGCCCGAAGACGATCCGGGATGCGATGCGCGCGGGGGCCGTCGGCGTCGTGCAGAAGGCCGCGACGACCGAGGTCATCGTCCGGGCCGTCCGCCAGGCGGCGCACCGGGACCACCCCGGCTCGGCTCGCCCGGACGGCGACGCCTCGCCCCGGGATGCCGGTCTGAGCAGCCGGGAGCGCGAGGTGCTGGCCCTGTACGCCGCGGGCGACACCGCCGCGCGCGTGGCGGAACGCCTCTTCATCTCCCGGGAGACCGTGTACGACCACATCCGGCGCATCCGGGGGAAGTACGCGGTCGTCGGGCGCCCGGCGCCGTCGAAGGTGGATCTGTTCCATCGCGCCGTCGAGGACCGGGTGATCGCGGGGCGGTAGCGCTCCGCGCGTCCGACAGCGATCCCGCGGTCCGGGCCCGATCCACGAAGTTGAGGTAAACACCGTCCCGGTTGAGGGATCCGCGCCGAATCCCGGTGCCGGCACCCGGCGACCTGCCAGGGTGGGAGCGTCGCCGGGGATCTCGGATCCGCTCCGCACCCTCCGGCACCGCGCATGCACATCGCCATCCGGGGGGAGGTGAGTCAGATGCCCATGCCCCGTGACCGTCCGCGTCCATCGCGCCCGCCGCGCGCGCCGACGCCGGGTCCGCCGAGGCCTGCGATCGCAGCGACCGGGGACACCCCGGTCGCACCCCGAGCCGGCCCCGCTCCCCGCTGCAGGGGCACCATCCGACGTTCCTCCGATCCGCAGAGGCCTGACTCTTCACCACCATGGACTTCGTTCTCACCAACCTCCCCTCCCTCGTCCTGATCGCGCTCTCGGGCGGCGCCTGCCTGCTCCTGCTGGCCACGCGGCGCAGCGCGCGGTGGTTCGAGCGCCGCTTCCGGAAGGGACACGTCCTGCGCGGCACGCTCGCGGTCGCCCTCGTGCTCGTCCTGAGCGTCATCGTGACCGCTCCGCCGCTGCGCACCCGGGGAACGGTCCTCGTCCTCTTCGCGCTCACGATCGTCGCGCTGCTCGTGGTCACCTCCGTCGCCGCCGTGCAGCTGCGCCGAAAGGGCGCTCCGGCCCGGAGCCGGCGGAGGATCCTCGCCATCGGCGCGCACCCGGACGACATCGAGCTCGCCTGCGGCGCGACCCTCGCCAAGCTCGCCGATCGCGGTCACGAGATCCGGACGGTCGTGATGACCGCGGGATCCTCGGGGGGCGACGCCCCGACGCGGCTGCGCGAAGCCCACCGCGGCTCGCGGCACCTCGGAGCGGGGACCACCGACGTGCACGAGCTGCGCGACACCCGGCTCGCGCGGGACGACCGCGCGATGGTGCAGATCATCGAGCGCGCCATAGAGGACTTCGCGCCGGACCTCGTCCTCACCCATTCCAAGAACGACTACCACCAGGATCACGAGGCGGTGCACTTCGCCACCCTGCGGGCCGCACGTCGGCACGGCTCGGTGATCTGCTTCGAGAGCCCCTCGGCGACGGGCGACTTCGCCCCCGTGCTCTACGTGGACGTGACCGAGCATCTCGAGGTCAAGGTCGATGCCGTCGAGCTGCATCAGGACCAGCGCGGCAAGCCGTACATGGCGGCGGAACGGGTGCGCGCCGTCGCCGCCTTCCGCGGCGCCCAGGCGCGGGCGCGATTCGCCGAGGGCTTCGAGGTCGTGCGCCTCCAGGGCTTCGCGACGGAGGGTCTGTGAGCATGCGGATCCTCGTCACGGGCATCGGCGGACCGGCAGGGGCCGCCCTGGGCCGTCAGCTCCGCAGCCTCGGGCACTGGGTCGGCGGGACGGACCTCCGCGCGCTGGACGCGCCCGCCGCGGACGCGTTCCAGCGGGTGCTGCGGGCGGACGATCCCGGGTACCCGGAGCAGCTGGCGGAGCTGGCCGGGCGGTGGGGCGCCGATGCCGTGGTGCCCAGCGTGAGCGAGGAGCTCGTTCCGCTCGCCCGCGTAGCGGCGGCGTTCCCGGTGCCCCTCCTCCTCGGCGACGAGGCGGCCGTCCGCATCGCCGACGACAAGTACGCGACCGCCGAACGGCTCCGCGCCCACGGGGTGTCCGTGCCCGGCTTCCTGCTGCCGTCCCAGGCGGGCAGCGCCGCCGAGGCGGTCGAGCGCCTGGGCGGATCCGTCGTCATGAAGCCGCGGATCTCGCGCGGCGGCCGCGGCGTGCGGGTGATCGACGCGGAGCACGCTGCACGCGCCGACGCCGTCGAGGCGTGGCGCACCGCCACCGACGCGCTCGTCGTGCAGCGGTTCGCACCCGGCCCGGAGTTCGCGCCCGTGGTGTACTCCCCCGTGACGTCGCTCGGCTCCTCGCGCTGCGTCGTGCTGCGCAAACTCGCGCTGCGAGAGGGGCGCACCGGCAACGCCGTCGGGGTCACCCGGGTCGCGCCCGAGAGCGCAGAGGTCGGAGACCTGGCCGTGGCGGCGACGCACGCGCTGGGGCTCTCCGGCCCCGTCGACGTCGACGTCCGACTCCTGACGGACGGGACTCCGGCCGTCCTCGAGGTCAATGCGCGCTTCGGGGCGAACAGCGCCTCCGCGCCGGAGCTGCTCCGCGAGGCGCTGGTCGAACTCGCGCACCTGGCGGGGGCGCGATGATCGGCCTCGGCGCGCTCGAGCTCGGTGCGCAGGTCATCGGATCCGGCCTGCTGCTGATCGCCACGGCGAAGCTCGCCTACGTCCCGATCGCCTCCTGGTTCGAACTGCGCATCCGTCTCACCTCCGGGCGGCGAGCGCGCCTGGCGGCGGGCCCGCGTCCCGGATTCCGCGGGATCGCCCGGGCCGGCGACACGGAGGCCGCCCCTCGCCGCACCCTCGTGTACCCCGGGGATGCGATCGTCAGCGTGATCGTTCCCGCGTACAACGAGGAGGTCGTGCTCGACGCCTGCATCGCCTCGATCGTCCGGTCGGCATTCCCGCGTCTCGAGGTGATCATCGTCGACGACGGCTCGACGGACGGCACCTGGAGCATCGCCCGCGGGCTCGCGGAGCGGCATCCGTGCGTGCGCGCGGTCCGCCAGGACAACGCCGGAAAGGGTGCGGCGCTGAACCGCGGCATCCGGATGGCCGTCGGCGACATCCTGCTCTTCGTCGATGCCGACGGGCTGTTCGACCGGCACACCGTCGAATGGCTCATCGTCCCGTTCTCGGACCGCCGCGTCGGCGCCGTGTGCGGAGACGACAGGCCCTCCAACGCGGATCGCCCGCTCACCCGCATGCTCTCGATCCTCAGCCACGTGGGGACCGGGCTGGTGCGCCGGGCGCTCTCCCTCCTCGGCTGCCTGCCGATCGTGTCCGGCAACGTCGGAGCCTTCCGCGCCGAGGTCGTGAGATCCCTGGGCGGGTTCCACGAGCACACGCTCGGCGAGGACCTGGAACTCACCTGGCGCGTGCACGCCGCGGGCTTCAGGGTGCTGTTCGAACCTCGGGCGATCGTGTTCGCCGAGTCTCCGTCGACCGTGCGCGGCCTGTGGCGACAGCGGGTGCGGTGGGCACGCGGGCTCCTGCAGACGACCTGGATGCACCGCCGGATGATCGGCAGTCCTCGACACGGGATCTTCGGCGCCTACCTCGCCCTCAACACGCTCACGGCGATCGTCGGTCCGGTCCTTCAGCTCGGCCTGCTCCTCGTCCTCCTGCCGCTGGCGATCGGCGGTCGGCAGGCCGTCGGCCGGGACGCCTGGGCGGTGCTCGGATGGCTCGGGCTCGTCTCCACCGCCCTCGTCGTCGTCCTGGCGCTCGTCCTCAACGGCGCCTGGCGGGAACTCCGCAACGGCTGGACCGTCGTGCTCTGGCCCCTGTACTCGTGCCTGATGGGTCTCACCATGGTCTGGGCGATCCGGGACGAGCTGCGACGCGCCCCGCAGCGGTGGAACAAGCTCCATCGCACCGGGATCGTCGCCGGAGACGCGAGGCTCGCGGCGGCACACCCGACTCCGGGCCCCGCCCGCTCGCTGCCCTGATCCTCAGCGCGCCGCGTCCCGGGGCACCTCGGCGACGCCCCCGGCCGGCGCCCGCTCCCCGCCCCCGACACACCCCCGGCCGTCAGGCCGGGAAAGACCTTCACGTCAAGAAAGGAAGACACACATGAGACGACGACAGGAACGATCCGCGCTGTGGGCGCGCCTGGGAGGGGCCGCAGCGGTCGTCGCCGCGACGCTCGCCCTGGCGGCTCCGGCGGCGGCGGCGCCCCCGTACGCGACGACGGCCACGATCGATGACATCCGCTTCACGGAGTCGGCGGTCCCGGGAGGATCCTCGGCGGCGCTCGAGGCCGACTGGTCGCTGCCCGACGGCGCGCCGGGCCCCGCCGGGTTCGTCATCGACCTCCCCCAGGGACTCCAGGGTCTCCAGGACGCGTTCCCGCTGCTCTCCCCGAACGGCGAGGCCGCCGGTCACTGCACGGTGACGACGACCCGCCTGCAGTGCGATGTCGATGCCGGCTATGCGGCGACGCACCCGCGCAACCTCCACGGCACCGTGCGGTTCTGGGTCGACATCCGCACGGAGGTCACCTCGGACACGGTGATCGACTACGTCTTCGACCGGCTGACCGCGACCGTCACCGTCACCCCGCCCACCGGTCGGTGCGAGCAAGACTGCGCGTTCGAAGGACGCCGGAGCGGGAAATGGGGCGCCGAGGATCGCGGGAACGGTCTGATCCACTGGACGGTCGCCGTCGCCGCCCCGCGCGGCGGAATGGCGGGTGGCGAACGGATCGTCGTCACCGATCGCCCGGCCGGGAACCAGGCCCTGACGCTCGACGGGACGACCGGGACGGTGATGCAGTCGCACATCCTGGTGCGCAATCCCGACGGGTACGAATGGCCCGGTGATTGGCAGCCCAAGCCGGCCGCGGAGGTCGCCGTGTCGGCCGACGGATCGACGGTGTCGTTCGTCGCCCAGCGGGGCTACTACTACGAGGTCAAGTTCACGACCCGCGTGACCGGGACGCCGAGCGACAGCTACACGAACACGGCCACCGTCGCCATCGGCACCGAGCGCACGGACACCGTGGCAGCGACCGTCGTGCGCCACGGCGGGAGCGGCACCGGGACGGGCGACGGAGTGCCGCCGACCCCGACCGCCACCCCGACTCCGACCCCGAAACCGACCGTCACCCCGACCCCGAAACCGACCGTCACCCCGACCCCGAAACCGACCGTCACCCCGACGCCGAAACCGACCGTCACTCCGACGCCGACGGTCCCCCCGACGCCGACCGTCACGCCTGCACCGACCCCCACGGTCACGCCCTCGCCGACGGCCAGCCCGGTGGCGACCCCGCCCGGCGCAACGCCCCCGGCGCCGCCGTCCGCGGGCGCGCTCGCGAACACCGGAGGAGCGCTCGGGCTGGGCCCGCTGGGCCTCGCCGGCGCACTGCTGCTCGGCGGAGCGATCCTGTTGCGGGCACGACGGAGGCGGGGTCGTGACGGCGCTGAGACCGGCCCCTCCGAGCGCACGCTGAACTGAGCACGGCACGGGGGTTCGGAGGACTCCGAACCCCCGTGCCGCTAGCGCGCGCTGGCCGATGCGGCGGGCGTCTCCGACTCCGCGGGAGCCGGCTCCGGGAACAGAGCGGTGAGCAGCTGCCCCGTCCACTCGACCGGATCGGCCCGGTCCGCACCGGGCATCGGCACGACGAGGGCCTCTCCCCCGCCGACCAGCTTGGCCTGCGGGTAGAGACGCTGCAGGCGCACCTTCATCGAGTCCTCGAAACGGGCGGGCGCGACCCGGAGGTTCGACCCCATCGCCACCACGTCGGTGAGCCCGGCCCGCGCGGCACGACGCCGCAGCCGGGCGATCGCGACGAGACCCTCGACTTCGGCGGGCGGCGTGCCGTAGCGGTCGGTCAGCTCCTCGATCACGTGATCGATCGCGTCGTCGGCCGCGGTCGCGGTCGCCGCGCTCGACAGCTTCTGGTACGCCTCCAGGCGCAGCCGCTCGCTGTCGATGTAGGCGTCGGGGATCCGCGCGTCCACGGGAAGCTCGAGCCGCAGCTCGGCGCCGGTCTCGGTCTCCTCACCGCGGAACGTCGCCACCGCCTCGCCGATCATGCGCAGATAGAGGTCGAAGCCGACGCCCGCGATGTGCCCGGCCTGCTCCGCACCGAGGAGGTTGCCCGCCCCGCGCAGCTCCAGGTCCTTGAGCGCGACCTGCATGCCGGATCCGAGGTCGTTGTTCACCGCGATCGTCTGCAGCCGGTCGGCGGCGGTCTCGCTCAGCGGCTTCATGTCGTCGTACAGGAAGTACGCGTAGGCGCGCTCCCGCCCGCGGCCGACACGTCCGCGCAGCTGGTGCAGCTGGCTGAGGCCGTAGCGGTCGGCCCGGTCGATGATGATCGTGTTGGCGTTCGAGATGTCGAGGCCCGTCTCGATGATCGTGGTCGAGACGAGCACGTCGAACTTGCGCTCCCAGAAGTCGTCGACCACCTGCTCCAGCTGGTGCTCGCCCATCTGACCGTGCGCGACGGCGATGCGCGCCTCGGGCACGAGCTCGGCGAGCTCGCTCGCGACCCGCTGGATCGACTGCACGCGGTTGTGCACGTAGAAGACCTGACCCTCGCGGAGGATCTCGCGACGGATCGCCGCGGAGACCTGCTTGTCGCTCTTCGGCCCCACGAACGAGAGGATCGGGTGTCGGTCCTCGGGCGGCGTCTGCAGCGTGGACATCTCGCGGATTCCCGTCACCGCCATCTCGAGCGTGCGCGGGATCGGCGTCGCGCTCATGGCGAGGATGTCGACGTTCGTCTTCATCTTCTTGAGTGCGTCCTTGTGCTCGACGCCGAACCGCTGCTCCTCGTCGATGATCATGAGGCCCAGATCCTTGAACATCACCTGATCGGTGAGGATCCGGTGGGTTCCGATCACCATGTCGACGGATCCCTCCAGCAGGCCGTCGAGCGTGAGGCGCGCCTCCTTGTCGGTCTGGAACCGCGACAGCGGGCGCACCTTGACCGGGAAGCCCGCGAAGCGCTCCGAGAAGGTCTCGAGGTGCTGCTTGACGAGCAGCGTGGTCGGCACGAGCATCGCGACCTGCTTGCCATCCTGGATCGCCTTGAACGCGGCCCGCACCGCGACCTCGGTCTTGCCGAATCCCACGTCGCCGCTCAGCAGCCGGTCCATCGGGATGGGCCGCTCCATGTCGGCCTTGATCTCGTCGATGGTCTGCAGCTGATCGGGTGTCTCGGCGAACGGGAACGCCTCCTCGAGCTCGCGCTGCCACGGGGTGTCCTTCGCGAACGCGTAGCCCTTCGCGGCCATCCGCGCCGAGTACAGCTTCACGAGCTCGACGGCGATGTCGCGCACCGCCTTGCGCGCCTTGCCCTTCGCCGCGGCCCAGTCGCTCCCGCCCATCTTCGAGAGCGTCGGAGCCTCTCCGCCGACGTACTTCGAGAGCAGGTCGAGCTGGTCGGTCGGCACGTACAGCTTGTCGCCCGGATAGCCGCGCTTGGACGGCGCGTACTCCAGCACGAGGTAGTCGCGCGTGGTCTTGACGGCGTTGCGGCCGCCCGAGGACACCTCGCGCTGCGTCATCTCGACGAAGCGCGCGATGCCGTGCGTCTGGTGCACGACGAAGTCGCCGGCCTTGAGCTGCATCGGATCCACGACGTTCTTGCGCCGCGACGCGAGCTTCTTCACGACACGGGTGTCGCCGCCGATCGTGCGACCGTAGAACTCGTTCTCGGTGATGACCGCGATCCTGGCGCTCGCGATCTGGAATCCGGACTCGATGGATCCGGTGACGAGCGTCGCCACGCCGGGCTCGGGGCTGTCCGGGAGGGTCTCCACGACCCGCGCGGCGATGCCGCGGTCGGCGAGCACGTCGCGCGCGCGGTCGACCAGGCCCGCGCCCGACGACACCAGCACCACCCGCCATCCCTCCCCGACCCGGCCGGCGGTGAACTCGATCGCGCCATCGACGTTGCCGTGGAACGACGGGATGGGTGTGGCGCTCACGCCGTCGGCGCCCTGGTCGTGCGCTTCGTCGTCCGAGCCGGCGTCGAAGGCGCTCAGACGCCACCACACGCCGTGGCGGTCGTGCACGGCGGCGCGGAGGTCGCCGATCGAGAGGAAGTCGCCGGTCTGCAGGTCGATCGGCGCGGAGGCCCCCGCCGTCGCCGCGCTCCAGGCCGCGTCGAGGAACTCGCGGTTCGTCTCGCCGAGGCTGGCCGCGCGGGCGCCGGAGCGCTCCGGATCAACGAGCGCGACGGCCGCCTGCTCGGGCAGATAGTCCGCGAGCGGCACCACGGGCCCGGCGACCACGGGCAGGAGCGACTCCATGCCCTCGACCGGGATCCCCTCGGCCATCTTCTGCAGCATGCCCGCGATGCCCGGGAACGCGTCGACCAGGGCCGCCGCGCGCTCGCGCACCTCGGCCGTCAGCAGCAGCTCACGGCTCGCGGGCAGCGCCACCGTCGTGGGCGCGGCAGGGAGGGAACGCTGATCGGCCACCGAGAACAACCGGATCTGATCGACCTCGTCACCGAAGAACTCCACCCGGGACGGGTGCTCCGCGGTCGGCGGGAAGACGTCGAGGATGCCGCCGCGCACCGCGAACTCGCCGCGACGGGACACCATGTCCACCCGCGAGTAGGCGTGTTCGACGAGCGACGCGGCCACTCCGTCGAGGTCGTAGCCCCGCCCGCCCACCACGAGTTCGAGCGGTTCGACGTCCCCGAGTCCGGCTGCGACGGGCTGCAGCGCGGCACGCACCGAGGCGACGACGACGAGAGGGCGCTCCTGCGACCACACCCGCATCCGGCGCAGCACCTCCAGACGCCGCCCGACCGTGTCGGGGCTGGGGCTGAGCCGCTCGTGCGGGAGGGTCTCCCACGCGGGGAAGGACAGGATCTCGGCGCCCGGGAGGTACGAGCCCAGTGCCGCCGCCAGCGACTCCGCCCGGCGACCGGTCGGCGCGACCACGAGCAGCGCGGCGGGCTTCCCCGCCGCGGCACGGCGCTCGAGGAGCCCCGCGAGCATGGGGGCGTCCATGCCGGCGCTCGCCAGCAGGTCGGCGTCGGTCTGCGCCCAGCTCAGGGCGTCCCGGAACCCGGACGCCTCCTCTTCCAGAGCGCGGATGATCCCCTGCACAGTCACCGGAAGAGTCTACGGGCCGCCGCCGACACGGCGCCCCGGCGTCGCGGCGCGGACCCCGCCGTCGGGGGTGCCGAGCCTAGGATGAACGCGTGACCGATCCGCAGCAGTCCCGCCCTGTTCCGCCGCCCGTCGCGCCGGGCTATCCGACGCCGCCGGTCGCTCCTCCCGCGTATGCGCCGCAGCAGAGTGTCGCGCCGGTCTACCAGGCTCCGCCCGGGGCCTTCGCGGGTCCCGCCGGCGGGTACGCCGGCGCGCCCTACGCCCCGCCGGCGCAGCCCGCGCGCGGCTCGGGCCTGGGCCGTGTGGCGCTGCTGCTCGCCCTGCTCGCCGCCGTCGTGCTCACGATCGTCGGCGCCGTGCTCGCCTGGCAGATCGGCCAGGGCATCGGCTCGTCGACCGACCTCACGACTCTCGAGAACAGCGTGTCCGCGGAGGACCTGTCGATCTTCACGCCCGTGCGCGATCTGGTCCTGTGGGTCGAGATCACGTCGTGGGCCGCGACCGCGCTCGGGATCTGGGCGCTCGTGCAGGGGATTGTCGCGATCGCGAAGCGCCGCGGACGCGGACCCGGTATCGCCGCGGTCATCATCGCCGCGCTCGGCCCGATCGTGTACGTCGTCGTCGGCTACATCGCGTTCGTCATCGCGCTCGGCATCTCCGCGACCCAGCGCTGACGGCGTCGCCGCGCGCCATCCCGACGCGAGACTCCGCGGCATGCGGCTCAGCGCGGGGCGTGGTGCTTCTGCTGCGCGGCGAGCAGTCCCTCTTCGACCAGCTGCTCCACGGCGTCCGCCGCGTCGGCGACGAGGATCGGGAGGTTCGGACGCTCGGCGGCGCCGAACGGGGCGAGCACCCAGTCCGCGGGATCCTGCCGTCCCGGAGGCCGGCCGATCCCCACCCGCACGCGCGGGAAGTCGGGCGTGGTCAGCACCCGCGCGACATCGCGGATGCCGTTGTGCCCGCCGTGCCCGCCGCCGACCTTGAGCTTGATCGTGTCGAAGGGGATGTCGAGCTCGTCGTGCACGAGCACGACCCGCTCGGGGTCCACCGAGTAGAACCGGGCGAGCGCGCCCACCGGGGCGCCGGACACGTTCATGAAGCTGTTGGGCTTGGCGAGCACGAGCTTGTCGCCCCCCGGCCGCACCCAGGTCTCGATGACCCGGGCGCCGGCCTTGTGCTCGCGGAAGGATTCGCCGCGGCGCGCCGCGAGCTCGTCGACGACCATCTGCCCCACGTTGTGCCGGGTCGCGGCGTACTTCGGACCCGGGTTGCCGAGCCCCACCACCAGCCACGTCTGCGCCATGGATCCATCCTCCAGGAAGAGAGCAAGAAGGGGGCGCGAAAGAATCGCGCCCCCTTCTCGGAGTTCTAGGACCGGACGGTCACTCCGCCGTCTCGGACTCGATGGCGTCG
The DNA here is from genome assembly GCF_037147555.1 of Microbacterium sp. MMO-35. NCBI lineage: Bacteria > Bacillati > Actinomycetota > Actinomycetes > Micrococcales > Microbacteriaceae > Microbacterium > Microbacterium sp. MMO-35. The sequence continues at coordinate 48,893 of NZ_JBBCVH010000004.1, read as the reverse complement.
GCCTCGAGGGCGTCGCCCTCGGCCTCGTCGAGCGAGTCGGCGACGGCCGCGGTGGAGACGCCCACGACCAGGGTCTCCGGGTCGGCGACCAGGGTCACGCCCTTCGGCAGGGTCACGTCGGCGGCGGTGATGCGCGCGCCGTCCTCGAGGCCCTCGACCGAGACCTCGACGTGCTCCGGGATGTGGGTGGCCTCGGCCTCGACCGACAGGTGCGTCGCGTCGAGGTTCGCGATCGTGCCCGCGAACGACTCGCCGACGAGGACGACGGGGAGGTCGATCGAGACCTTCTCGCCCTTCTTCACGACGAGGAGGTCGATGTGCTCGATGACCTGGTGCACCGGGTCCTTCTGCACGTCCTTCACCAGGGCGAGCTGGCCCTTGCCCTCGATGTCGAGGTCGAGCAGCGCGTTGGCGCGGCGGATGAGCAGGGCGACCTGGTGGCCCGGCAGTGCGACGTGCACCGGCTCGGTGCCGTGGCCGTAGAGGACGGCCGGGATCTGGCCCGCGGCGCGCAGGCGGCGGGCGAAGCCCTTGCCGAAGCTGGTGCGGAGCTCGGCGACAACCTTGTTGTCTTCGGTCATGATGTTCTCCTCGTTCACGCGCGGCGCAGATGCCGTGCGGTGGTCTGGGTGCGTCGTCTCGACACGACGGAAGGAGAGCCAGAGCTCACCGCGTCGATCACGGATGTGCGCGCACGCGCGCCATCCCTCGCCGAGGACCCCACCATGCTACCCGAGATCCGCGCGCGCCACTGACGATAGGCTGTACGGCATGACCGATGGTGTGTTCCTCTCCGAAGCGCTGGCCTGGCTGATCGGCCTCATGACCGTCGGCGCCGCCGTGCTCTGCTTCGGCGCACTGTTCTCGCTCGGCCGTTCCGGCTACCGCAAGGACTGACGACCTCGACGGAAGAACCGCGCCGCCCTTCCGGACGACGCGGTTCTTCTCGTGCATTCGGGCCCGTGGCCCCGGCCGGCTCAGCCCACGCCGAGATAGGCCTCCTTGACGGCCGGATCGGCGAGCAGCTCCTTGCCTGTACCGGTGCGGGTGATGGCGCCGGTCTCGAGCACGAAGGCGCGGTGCGCCCGGGCCAGCGCCTGGTTGGCGTTCTGCTCCACGAGCAGGACGGTCGTGCCCTGCGCGTTGATCTCCGTGATGATCTTGAAGATCTGCCGGATGAACTGCGGCGCGAGACCCATCGAGGGCTCGTCGAGCAGCAGCACGCGCGGCTGCGACATCAGCGCGCGCCCGATGGCGAGCATCTGCTGCTCGCCACCCGACATCGTGCCGCCGAGCTGCTTCTTGCGCTCGTCGAGGCGCGGAAACAGCGAGAACACGCGCTCGTAGGACTCGGCGACCCCCGACTTGTTCTTCAGGCCGAAGGTGCCCATGTCGAGGTTCTCCAGCACCGTCATGCCCGGGAAGATCCCGCGGCCCTCCGGCGACTGGGAGATCCCCTTGACCACGCGCAGGTGCGCCTTCATCTTGGTGATGTCCTGCCCATCGAAGGTGATGGATCCGCTCGACGGCTGGAGCAGCCCCGAGATCGTGCGCATCGTCGTCGTCTTCCCGGCGCCGTTGGCGCCGATCAGCGAGACGATCTCCCCCTCCTCCACGGCGAAGGAGATGTCGTGGATCGCCTTGATCCGCCCGTAGTGGACGGAGACGTCCTTCAGTTCAAGCAACGTCATCTTCGGGCACTCCCAGGTAGGCGGCGATCACGCGCGGGTCATCGCGGATGACTCCGGGCAGGTCGTCGGCGATCTTCTTGCCGAACTCGAGCACGACGATGCGGTCGGTGACCCCCATCACGAGCTTCATGTCGTGCTCGATGAGCAGCACGGTGTAGCCCTCGTCCCGGATGGACCGGATGAGCGCCATCAGGTCCTCCTTCTCGGCCGGGTTGAAGCCGGCGGCGGGCTCGTCGAGGCAGAGCAGCTTCGGATCGGTCGCGAGCGCGCGCGCGATCTCCAGACGCCGCTGCGATCCGTAGGACAGGTCCCGCGAGCGCTTCTGCGCGTGCTGGGCGATGCCGACGAAGTCGAGCAGCGCCATCGCCCGATCGACCGAGCTCTTCTCCTCCCGGACGTGCCGGGGAAGGCGCAGCAGCGCGCCCGGCACCGACGTGCGGTGGCGGGCGTCGAGCCCGACCACGACATTCTCCAGAGCGGTCATCTCACCGAAGAGGCGGATGTTCTGGAACGTCCGGGCGAAGCCGAGCCGGGTGATCTGGTGCTGTTTGCGCCCCTTCACGGACTGCCCCTCGAGCAGCACATCGCCGCTCGTCGGCTTGTAGACGCCCGTCATCGCGTTGAAGCAGGTCGTCTTGCCCGCGCCGTTCGGACCGATGAGGCCGAGGATCTCGCCGCGCCGGATGTCGAACGAGACGTCGTCCAGGGCGGTGAGCCCACCGAACTTGATCGTCAGGTTCTTCACCTCGACGAGCTTCTCGCCGACGGCGACGTCGATCTCGCGCTCGGACTCGGCGCCCTCGACGAGCGGCGGGTCCTGGATCGGGTCGGTCATGATGCGCCCCCTTCCGTGCTCGGGGTGGGTCGTGGCGGTGGTGAGGCGGGCGTCTTCGGCGGCGCCACCCACTCGAGGGCCTTGCGCGAGTACGCCATGAGCCGCATCTTCGCCGGGATCAGTCCCTTGGAGCGGTAGATCATCAGGATCACCAGGGCGACGCCGAAGATCAGGTACTTGTAGTCCGCGATCGCGGTGAACCGGAGCGGGATGTACGCGACGATCGCGCCACCGAGGATCGCGCCGACCTTGTTGCCGGTGCCGCCGAGGACGACCGCGGCGAGGAAGAGGATCGAGGTCTGCACGTCGAACTTCTGGTTGTTCACGAAGCCGACCTGCCCGGCGAAGAGCGCGCCGGAAAGGCCTCCCACGCTCGCACCGATCGCGAACGCCCACACCTTGTATCGGAAGGTGGGGACGCCCATGGTCTCCGCGGCGTCCTCATCCTCGCGGATCGCGATCCAGGCGCGACCGACGCGCGAGCGCTCCAGGTTGCCCGCGAGCAGCAGGATGATGATCAGGATCGTCACCGTCAGCCAGTACCACGGTGTGCCGTTGGAGTTGGCGAACAGGGGGATCCCGTTCGGGCCCTCGCCCGGTGGGCGCCCCACGTTCTGGAAGCCCACCTGCCCCTTCATCGCCGGGATGATCGTTGCGAGGATCCGCACGATCTCTCCGAAGCCGAGCGTCACGATGGCGAGATAGTCGCCCCGCAGCCGGAGCGTCGGGACTCCCAGCGTGATGCCGAAGATCATCGCCACGACCATCGCCAGCGGCAGGGTCCACAGGTAGGGGATCTTCAGGTACGGCGAATCCGGGCTGGTGAACATCGCCGCCGTGTAGGAGCCGACGGCGAAGAACGCCACGTAGCCGAGGTCGAGCAGGCCGGCGTAGCCGACGACGACGTTCAGGCCGACGGCGACGAGCGCGTAGACCGCCATCGCGAACAGCGCCAGCGGCCAGTCGTTGCCCGGCGCGGTGGTGAGCGGGAAGAAGTTCAGGAACGGGAGCGCGTATGCGATCGCGACCGGAATCAGCATCCACGCCCACTGCGCGGGACGGGACAGCTCGTTCCAGCGCTCGCGCATGCCGCGGAACGGACCGCGGCGCACGGTTGCGACCGACTCGGTCTCGATCGTCTCGCGGGCCGATTCCGCCGTGGGCAGCGGACGGGGGCCATCGGATGAGGTGCTCATGCCTTGCTCCTTCCGAGGGTGGTGCCGAGGATGCCGGTCGGTCGCACGAGCAGCACGAGGACCAGGATGACGAAGGCCACGACGTCGGCCCACTGCGCGTCGCCCAGCAGGATCTGTCCGTAGTTGCCGACGATGCCCAGCAGGATGCCGCCGAGCAGCGCCCCGCGGACGTTGCCGATGCCGCCGAGGACCGCCGCCGCGAACGCCTTGACGCCGAGGATGAACCCGCCGTTGTAGATGACGCCGGAGGGCACCAGCATCACGTAGAACAGTGCGGCGGCACCGGCCAGCAGACCACCGATGATGAAGGTGATCACGATGGTGCGCTCCTTCGAGACGCCCATCAGGGTGGCGGTGTCCGGATCCTGCGCGACGGCGCGGATCCCGCGACCGGTGCGGCTGCGCCGGATGAACATGTCGGTGCCGACCATGAGCAGCACCGCCGCGATGACGATGATGATCTGCTGGTTGGTGATGATCGTGCCGAAGACGTCGAACACCGGGGTCGGGATGAACATCGTGACCGCGGGCTGCGCGTTCGCCCCGCCGACGAAGGGCAGGAAGATCAGGTACTGGATCGCGAAGGAGACGCCGATCGCGGTGATCAGGAACGCGAGCCGGGGGGCGTTGCGTTTGCGCAAGGGTCTATACGCCACGCGTTCGACGATGAACGCCGTCGCGGCGGAGAAGACCATGCCGACCACGAGGGCGAGCAGGAGATCCATGATGATCGCGACAGGTCCGATGGTGGGCGCGCTCGGGCCGAAGCCGAGCATCGTCAGCGTCATGACGACGCCGTAGGCGCCGACGATGAACACTTCGGAGTGGGCGAAGTTGATCAGGCTCAGCACGCCGTAGACGAGGGTGTAACCCACGGCGATGAGCCCGTAGACGGCGCCGAAGGTGAGGCCGTCGAAGGTGGCGCTCCAGAAGTTCTGGAACAGGGCGTTGATGTCGAAGTTGATCCAGGAGGAGTCCGCATGAACGACGGACAGAGCGACGAGATCGAGCATTCAGGTTCGCTTCCGCAGAGTGGCGCGTCGTTGCGCCGAGAGGCCGGGAGGGGGAAGAAGGGCCCCGCGGCTGGGAAGCCACGGGGCCCTTCTGTCATTACTTGCCGATCGGGCCGATGTAGGCGATCTTCCCGTCCAGGACGCGGTAGCCGTAGACGGTCGGCGCCTCGAGCTCGCCCGTCTTGTCCCACTTGAGGTGCTTCGCGAGGCCGTCAGCGTCGTACGACGTCACCCAGGCGAGCAGGTCGGCGCGCGACTGCTTGCCCTTGTCGATGCCGCTCAGCAGCACGGTGGCCGCGTCGTAGCCCTCGATCGAGTAGGTGCCCGGCGCCGCGTTGAACGCGTCGGTGTACTGCTTCGAGAAGTCGGTGAGCAGCTCACCCGGGATGCAGGGGCAGGTGAAGAACGCGTTCTTGGACGCGTCGCCGGCGAGCTTGATGAACTGGTCGTCCTTCACGCCGTCGGGGCCGACGAAGGCGCCCGTGAAGCCCTTGGCAGCGAGCTGCTGCGCGAGCGGCGCCGCCTCGGCGTAGTAGCCCGAGTAGTAGACCGCATCCGGCTTCGCGTTGATGATCTTCGAGATCGTCGCCGAGAAGTCCTTCTGCCCGGTGGTCACCTTGTCGGTGCCGACCAGCGCGTCGCCCAGGCCCTTGGACGTGGTCCCCGCCAGGCCGATGCCGTAGTCGGAGTCGTCCTGCACCAGGTAGACCTTCTTGGCCTTCAGGGTGTCGGTCAGGAACTTCGCCGCGGCCGGCCCCTGCTGCGCGTCGTTGCCGAGGCCGCGGAAGAAGGTCGTCCAGCCGTTCTGGGTCAGGCCCGGGTTGGTCGCCGAGGGCGTGATGTGCACGAGGCCCTGCTGCTGGAAGATGTTTCCGGTGGCCTTGGACTCGCCGGAGAACGGCAGACCGACGACGCCGAGGATGTCCGCCTCGGAGACCGCCTGCGTGGTCGGGCCGGTCGCCTTGTTCGGGTCGCCCTCCGTGTCGTACTTCTTGAACTGCACCTGGCAGCCGGGGTTGGCCTTGTTGTGCTGGTCGATGGCCAGCTGCACGCCCTGGAAGATGTTGATGCCGAGCTGCGCGTTCGGGCCGGTCTCGGCGCCGATGTAGGCGAGGGTGGTCGTGGCGGGACAGGTCGCCTTGCCGTCACCGGCCGGCAGGACCGCGTCCTTGGGCGTCTCGACCGAGGTCACCGCGGGGATGTCCGGGATGGATCCGCTGGAGCTTCCCGTCGTGCTGCCTCCTGCACCGGGCTGATTCGCGCAACCTGCGAGCAGAAGCAGCGCCGCTGCTGCTGCGACGCCCGCACTGAGGGCCTTCTTTCGCATCATTTTGTGATTGCCTTCCGATTCGGGTCATCGACCGCTCCTTGCGAACGTCGATGTCTTCAAGGTGTGGTGAGCGTACCTCTTTGCACGCGCTCCGCGAACGACATTAGTCCGACGGGGTGCCGTTTCTCGCGTCATCGGGCCGAACGGGTATTCGGATCGTTACACGCTGTTCTCGGGATCGACATCTGCGGACGCGCGACGCGCCCGGCGTGCACTCACCAGTCGTGGACCGTGCCGTCGGCGAGCCGGTTGAAGGGCAGGTACGCCTGCTCGTACGGATACCGGCCCGCCTCGTCGAGATCGAGCTCGACGCCGAGTCCCGGCTCGTCGCCCGGATGCAGCAGTCCGTCCCGCCAGCGGAACGACTGCCGGAACACCTCGTCGGTCCGCGCGGAGTGCTTCATGTACTCCTGGATCCCGAAGTTGTGGATGGCCAGCCCCAGATGCATCTGCGCCGCCATCCCCACCGGGGAGATGTCGGTCGGCCCGTGGAACCCGGAGCGGATCTGGTACAGCGCCGCGTACTCCATCGTCTTCTTCAGCGGCGTGATGCCCCCCATGTGCGTGACGGCGCCGCGCACGTAGTCGATGAGCTGCTCGCGGATGAGGTCCTTGAAGTCCCAGACGGTGTTGAAGACCTCGCCGATCGCGAGCGGCGTCGTGGTGTGCCGGCGCACGAGACGCAGCGCCTCCTGGTTCTCGGCGGGTGTGCAGTCCTCGAGCCAGAACAGGTCGTAGGGCTCGAGCTCCTTGCCGAGCTTCGCCGCCTGCAGGGGCGTCATCCGGTGGTGCCCGTCGTGCAGCAGCGGCAGCTCCGGGCCGAACTCGTTGCGCACCGCCTCGAAGACCCCGGGCAGATGGCGCAGATAGGCACGGGTGTCCCAGTCCTCCTGCATCGGGAGCGCCCCGCGCCGCGCCGGCTCGTGGTCGTAGCGCTCCTCTCCCCCGCCGGCCGCGGCCGCCTGCGAGGCGATGCCGTAGATCGCGTTCAGCCCCGGCACCCCCGTCTGCACGCGGATGGCACGGAACCCCTGCTCGAGGTGCGCGCGGACGGAGTCGAAGAGCTCGCTCAGGTCGGAGCCGGAGGCGTGCCCGTACGCCAGCAGGCCCTCCCGGCTCGCACCGCCGAGCAGCTGGTACAGCGGCATGCCCGCGGCGCGCGCCTTGATGTCCCACAGCGCCATGTCGACGGCGGCGATGGCCGCCATCGTGACGGGTCCGCGGCGCCAGTAGCCGCCGCGATAGAGGAACTGCCAGGTGTCCTCGATGCGGTGCGCATCCCGTCCCCGCAGCAGCGGCACCACGTGGTCGCGCAGGTAGGCGACGACCGCGAGCTCGCGGCCGTTCAGCGTCGCATCGCCGAGCCCGACGATGCCGTCGTCGGTCACGAGCCGGAGCGTGACGAAATTGCGGCTGGGACTGGTCACGACGACCTCTGCCCGTTCGATGATCATGGGTGCGCCTGCCTGCTCTCTGCCTCGGGGAGGACGGTGTCGGGGGTCGGGGGGTGCTGTTCCGGCTCGCGCGTCACAGCTTGAACGCCCGGCGCGGCACGGCATCGACGAGGTCGCGGATGATCTGCTCCGCCCGGGATCGCCGGATCCTGCCGTCCACCACCATCCGGGCGAGCGCGGCGGCGTCGGCCCGGCGCGCCATCTCGTGACGCACCGGGATCGAGAGGAAGGCGCGGGTGTCGTCCACGAACCCGCTGGACCGGTAGAAGCCGGCGGACTCGGCGGTCGCGGCGCGGAAGCGCGCGATCGCCTCTGGTGCGTCGATGAACCACCACGGCGAGCCGATGAACACGCTCGGATAGAAGCCGGCCAGGGGCGCGATCTCCCTCGAGAACACCGTCTCGTCGATCGTGAAGAGCACCAGGTGGAAGTCGCGCCGCAGGCCGAAGTCGTCCAGCAGCGGCTTGAGGTTGCGGACGTATTCGACCGGCACCGGGATGTCGGCCCCGGCATCGGCGCCGTACCGCCTGCGCACCGCCGGGGAGTGATCCCGGTGGACGCCGGGGTGGATCGTCATGACCAGGCCGTCCTCGACGCTCATCCGCGCCATCTGCCAGAGCATGTGCCCGCGGAACTCGCGCTCGTCGGCCGCATCCGCCTCTCCGGACAGCACGCGCTGGAAGAGGCGCTCCGCGTCGGCAGCCTCCATCGCCACGGTGTACGGCTCGATCACGCCGTGATCGGCGGAGAACGCGCCGTGCGCGACGAAGTGGCGGCGCCGCTCCTGCAGCGCATCCAGATAGGCGTCGAACGACGCGGGCCTGCCCCCGAGCAGGCGCAGCACGCGGGACGCGAAGCCGGGCGCGGCCGGATCGAGATAGGCGTCAGGGCGGAACGTCGGCGCCACCCGCCCGCGCACGTCTCCGCTCTCGCGCAGTCGTGCGTGTCCGGCGAGGTCGTCCAGCGGATCGTCCGTGGTGGCCAGCACGGCGATGCCGAACTCGTCGAACAGCGCCTGCGGGCGGAAGCGCTCCCCGGCCAGGGCCGCGGCGATCCGGTCGTAGACGCGATCGGCGGAGGCGGCGGTGAGCTCGTCCTCCACGCCGAACCGGTCGCGCAGCGTGCGCTCGAACCAGAACCCCGATGCGGTGCCGGCGAACAGATGCCAGCGTCCGGCGAGCAGCCGCCACGCTGCGCGCGGGTCGACGGCGGCGCCGACGCCGAGGTCGGCGAGGTCCACTCCGTCGGCGTGCAGCAGCCTCGTCACGTAGTGGTCCGGCGTGATCAGCAGAGCGGTCGGGTCGGGGAAGGCCCTGTCTTCGGCGAGCATCGCGGCGTCGACGTGTCCGTGCGGCGAGATGATCGGGGCGGTGCGCACCTCCGCGAACAGCTCCCGAGCGATCCCGCGCTCGACCGGATCGGCGGCGAAGAGCGCGTCGTCGACGGTGTGCTCAGTCACGGATGGTCCTCCTTCGTCCCCCGGAACCCTATCCAGGATCCACACGATTGGCAACCGCTTGCCATCCTGTCTTTCCTGGTTTCTGAAACAGCGGAAGGGTCATGTCTGGCAACCGCTCGCTGCGCGAAGCGGACAGCACGGTCATCGGCCTCGACCGACGCGATAATCTGGAAAGCCCATCCACGCTTTCGTCTGGAGTCCCGCGTGTCAGAAACCACCGCCCACGCCAACATCGGAGTCGTCGGGCTCGCCGTCATGGGCTCGAACCTCGCCCGCAACCTCGCCAGCCGCGAGGGCAACACGGTGGCGATCTTCAACCGCAGCTACGAGAAGACGCAGGGCGTGCTGGACGCCCACCCCGAGGCCGGATTCATCCCCGCCTCCACGTACCAGGAGTTCGCCGACGCACTGCAGAAGCCCCGCACCGCGATCATCATGGTCAAGGCCGGCGCCGGCACCGACGCGGTGATCGACGAGCTCGTGAAGGTGTTCGAGCCGGGCGACATCATCGTCGACGGCGGCAACGCGTACTTCCCCGACACGATCCGCCGCGAGAAGGCGGTGCGCTCCACCGGCATCAACTTCGTCGGCGCGGGCATCTCTGGCGGCGAGGAGGGCGCGCTCACCGGGCCCTCGATCATGCCGGGCGGATCCGACGAGTCCTGGGTGACGCTGGGCCCGATCCTGCGCTCCATCGCCGCGATCGCGGAGGGCGAGCCGTGCGTGACGCACGTGGGCCACGACGGCGCGGGCCACTTCGTGAAGATGGTGCACAACGGCATCGAGTACGCCGACATGCAGCTCATCGCCGAGGCCTACGACCTGATCCGTCGCGGCACCGGCAAGACCCCGGCCGAGATCGCCGAGATCTTCGCCGAGTGGAACAAGGGCGAGCTCGAGTCGTACCTCATCGAGATCACCGCGGAGGTGCTCCGCCAGGTCGACGCCGCCACCGGCGCACCGCTCGTGGACGTCATCCTCGACCAGGCCGGCGCCAAGGGCACCGGCGCGTGGACCGTGCAGACCGCGCTGTCCCTCGGCGTCCCGGTCTCCGGCATCGCCGAGGCCACCTTCGCACGTTCGCTGAGCTCGCACCCCGAGCAGCGCGCCGTCGCCGGCGCCCTGCCCGGACCCGACGAGGCCTTCACGGTCCCCGCCGACCAGGTGGACGCGTTCATCGAGGACGTGCGCCTCGCGCTGTACGCATCCAAGATCGTCGCCTACTCGCAGGGCTTCGACGAGATCCGCGCGGGTGCCGCCGAGTACGGCTGGAACATCGACCTCGGTGCGATCAGCAAGATCTGGCGCGGCGGCTGCATCATCCGCGCGCAGTTCCTGAACCGCATCGCCGACGCGTACGCCGAGACCCCGGACCTTCCGGTCCTGATGACGGCGCCGTACTTCGCCGAGGCGATCGGCCGCGCACAGGCGGCGTGGCGCCGCGTCGTCGTCGCGGCCGCACAGGCCGGGATCCCCGCGCCCGCGTTCTCGTCGTCGCTGTCGTACTACGACGGCATCCGCGCCGACCGCCTCCCCGCCGCGCTCGTGCAGGGGCAGCGCGACTTCTTCGGCGCGCACACCTACAAGCGCATCGACAAGCCCGGCACCTTCCACACCCAGTGGTCCGGCGACCGCACCGAGATCGAGGCCGTCGACACGCACTGACGCCACCCCACAAACGAGTCGTCCCCCTCAGCACGTCCTATGGACGTGCTGAGGGGGACGACTCGCAAGTGGAGGGGGTCAGACCTCGTTCAGGCGGCCGTTCTTGAGGCGGAGCCGGCGGTGCGCACGCTTGGCCACCGCCGAGTCGTGCGTCACGGCGATGAGCGTCAGCCCCTCCGCGCACAGCGATTCCAGCAGCGCCAGGATCTCGTCCCGCATCTCCTCGTCCAGGTTTCCGGTCGGCTCGTCCGCGAGGAGCACGCGCGGCTTCTTCACGATGGCCCGCGCGATCGCGACGCGCTGCTGCTGTCCGCCGGAGAGCTCGCCGGGAAGGTGGTCGCCACGATCGGCCAGCCCCACGTGGGCCAGCGCCTCCTCGACCCTGGCGCGGCGTTCGTCGACGCCCACGTTCGATGGGACCAGCGCCATGGCGACGTTCTCCCGTGCGGTGAGGGTCGGGATGAGGTTGAACCCCTGGAACACGAAGCCGATCTCCTCGGCCCGGATCCTGCCGAGCTCCTTGTTCGAGGCCGAGGCGAGCTCGACGCCGCCGAGGAGCAGCGAGCCGCCCGTCGGCCGGTCGAGTGCGCCGAGCAGCTGCAGCAGCGTGGACTTCCCCCCGCCGGTCGGCCCCTGGATGGTGACGAACTCGCCGGCGCCGATCTCGACGGTCACGCCGGTGAGCGGGGTGACCGTGCGTCCCTGGGTCGCGTAGGTGCGCGTGACGCCTTCGAGGCGGTACAGCGCCTCGCTCGGAGTGCTTTCGATGATGCTCATGACTGGTGTTCCTCCTGCTGTTCCGGATGCGTGTCTCAGGCGGCGGACCGCAGTGCTTCGGCGGGGCTCAGCCGGGCGGCGCGCCAGCCGCCGATCGCCCCGGCGACGAGGCCTCCGAGGATCGCCAGTCCCACCGCGGCGACGAGGATCCAGAGGCTGAGCGGGGCGTGCAGCACGACGTTCTGCACCGATTCGCCGACACCGCGGAAGCCGCCTCCCCCGCCTGCGCCGGGGAAGGCTCCCCCACCCCCGGCGGCCCCGCTCGCGGCGCCCTCGCCGCCCCCGGCGGCCCGGCGCGCGAAGCCCGAGGCCGATGCGCCGGAGATCGTGGGCTGCACGAGGTTGATCACGAGAACGCCCACCAGGCCGAGGGCGAGACCCGCCGCGCCGCCGATCAGCCCCTGCACGAGCGACTCCCCCGCCACCTGGCGCACGATCCGGCCGTTGGACCAGCCGATGGCCTTGAGCGTGCCGAACTCGCGGGTGCGCCGTGCCACTCCGGAGAGCGTGAAGAGGACGGCGAGCAGCACCGCCACGGCGAGCACGATGATCGACAGCCAGGTGCCGAGCCCCTCGATCATGCCCGCGGCGCTGGAGAGCGATACGGAGACGGTGGAGGCGAGATCGGCCTGCGAGCTCACCGTGGCATCGGGCAGCGCCCTGGCGAGGGCGGTCTGCACGGAGGAGATGTCGTCGGCCGACGACGCCTTGACGTAGATCGTCGAGACGACGTCGCCCGTGCCGGCGATCTTCTGCGCGGTGTCCAGCGGCAGATACACGTTCGCCGCCGTGTCCGCCGAGTCGGAGGAGGACGTCACGATCCCGACGATCTTCACCGTGGATCCGCCGACGTCGATCGTCCCGCCGACGCTCAGGCTCTTGGACGTCGCATATGTGCTGTCCACCACGGCCACGAGCTGGCCGGCGTCCCCGTCGGCCAGGGCCCGACCGGAGGAGACCTTCACGGACGACAGCGGGCCGACGGTCGACCCGGCGGCCGGGTCGACGCCGAGCACGGTGAACGAGTTGAGGCCGAAGTTGCCGCCGCCGAACCGAGGGCGCTCGCCCGTGCCGCCCTGCCCCGTGCCGCCTTCGCCCTGCCCGCCGCCGGTCTGCCCGGCCCCGGTCTGGCCGGTGCCGCCCTGCGCGCCCTGCTGGGCGATCTGGCCATCGAACGTCAGGTTGGTCAGGCTCAGCGCCCCCGTGGCGGCGGCCACGCCCTGGGTGCCGGAGATCGTCTCGACGCCGGTCGCGGCGAGCGTGCCCCGTGCCGGCGAAGCGCGCAGCACGGAGGTCTTCAGCGAGGTGGACCCATCGCTGCCGGTCGCGCCGCCGTCGGCTCCGAAGTCGAAGCGCTGCCCCGTGTCGCTGCCCCGCTGGGCGGGTGCTCCCGTGACCGTGAGATCGGTGCCGACGCCGTACACGCGGGCCAGAGCCTCGGTCTGCGCGTCGCGCACACCGGCGGAGAGCGCGTTGACGACGATCACGAGGGCGATCGCGACGGCCAGGCCGACAGCGACGATCACCGTCTGCCTCTTCCGCCCGGCCAGCTCTCGGCGCAGATAGGTCCCGTACATGGTTCTCCTCTTCGGTCACTCTTGCCCTGGTGACGCTAGGAGCGCGGTCTGGGCCGCGTTGATGGCGTTGCTATGCGCGCGCTAAGCACCCTCCTGCACCCAAAGCTCATAGACCATTCATAGGAACCTGAGGAGAATGGATCCCATGAACGATCACGCCACTGAGCTGCGCCGCCCCGACGGCTCCCCCCTGCGGATCCTCGCGGTCGACGACGAGCCGATGCTCACCGACCTGCTCGCCATGGCCCTGCGCATGGAGGGCTGGGAGGTCCGCACCGCCGGGTCAGGGCTCGAGGCGCTGCAGGTCGCCCGCGACTTCGGCCCCGACGCCCTGGTCCTCGACGTCATGATGCCCGACCTGGACGGGCTCGGCGTCCTCAAGCGCCTGCGCGAGCAGGGCAACATGGTGCCGGTGCTGTTCCTCACCGCCAAGGACGCGGTGGGCGATCGGATCGCCGGCCTCACCGCCGGAGGGGACGACTACGTCACCAAGCCGTTCAGTCTCGAGGAGGTCGTCGCCCGGCTGCGGGCCGTGATCCGCCGTTCCGGCGGGGCGACCACGAGCGAGAGCGACTCGATCCTCCAGGTCGGCGATCTCACCCTCAACGAGGACAGCCACGAGGTGGTCCGCGACGGGGACGAGATCGAGCTCACCGCGACCGAGTTCGAACTGCTGCGCTTCCTCATGCGCAACGAGCGCCGAGTGCTGTCGAAGGCGCAGATCCTCGACCGGGTGTGGAGCTACGACTTCGGCGGCCGCTCCAGTGTCGTCGAGCTCTACATCTCGTATCTGCGCAAGAAGCTCGACGCCGGTCGTGACGTGCCGCTGATCCACACCGTCCGCGGTGTCGGCTACATGATCAAGGCCCCGCAGCAGTAAGCCCGCGCACCCGATGGAGTCCTCCCGCCGATGAACCCGTTCCGCCCCCGCCCGCGCGGCCCGCTCTCCCTGCAGACCCGCCTCATGGCCGCGGTCACCGGGTTCGTGTCGCTGATCCTCGTCGTCATCGCCATCGCGACGAGCGTGGTGCTCGGGAACGTGCTCAACGGGAGGCTGCAGGACGAGCTGTCGGCCACCGCGAAGAGCGTCGGCGCCATCGCCCGGCAGTCGGCCGTGATCGGACACTTCGTGCCCGCCGCGTCCGACCTCGTGGTGGGGCCCACCGGCGTGCCCAACGGCACGCTCGTCATCGTGGTCTCGGAGAGCGGAGCCGCCAGCGGCACGGTGGTCACGTCCGACCGGGTGGCGCAGGATCTCACCGCCCTGCAGATCCACCAGGCCGTCACCGCGCTCTCGGAGGGACGCTACGCGGAGGATCTCTCCCAGCTCGGCGACTATCAGTTCGTGCACCAGCCCGTGCCCCCGGCGGGCCCGACGCAGTTCGAGGTGATCACGGGTCTGCCCCGCGCCTCCACCGAGGCGCAGATCACGACGCTGTTCTCGATGATCGCGCTCACCACGATCGGCGGGCTCATCCTGCTCGCGCTCTCCACCGCGATCACGATCCGGGTGGCCCTGCGCCCGCTGCGCGAGGTCGCGGCCACGGCGAACCGCGTCGCGAACCAGCCTCTGGACCGCGGAGACGTGTCGATCACCGAGCGCGTGCCCGCGGCCGAGGCGGATCCGCGCACCGAGACCGGACTGGTCGGCGCCGCCCTGAACACGCTGCTCGACCACGTCGACGCGTCCCTCGCCGTGCGTCAGCGCAACGAGGAGCGGATGCGGCAGTTCGTCGCCGATGCGAGCCACGAGCTGCGCACGCCGCTCTCGTCGATCCGCGGCTACTCCGAGCTCTCGCTGCGCGCGCTGTCGAGGTCGGAGGCGCCGGAGGACCCCGCCACCGCCTCGGCGCACACCGCGCTGGAGCGCATCCAGGCGCAGTCCCTCCGGATGACCAGCCTCGTCGAGGATCTGCTGCTGCTCGCCCGCCTGGAGGAGGGCAGGGAGCTGTCGCTGTCGTCCGTCGACCTCTCCCGCCTCGCGATCGAGGGCGTCGAGGACGCACGCCCGACGGCCCCCGATCACGAGTGGTCGATCGACGTGCCGGAGGAGCCCGTGGAGCTTATCGGCGACACCGGCCGGCTGCAGCAGGTCGTCACGAACCTCATCGCCAACGCGCGCACGCACACCCCGGCCGGCACCCGGATCTCGATCGAGGTCGCCGACGAGGACGACGCCGCCGTGCTGCGGGTGAGCGACGACGGCCCCGGCATCGATCCCGCCGTCCGCGACGAGCTGTTCAGCCGCTTCGCGCGCGGCGACCGCTCGCGCAACCGGGCGACCGGCGGATCCGGGCTCGGCCTGTCGATCACCAAGGCGATCGTGGACGGTCACGGCGGCACGATCTCCGTGCAGAGCGAACCGGGCGCGACCACGTTCACCGTCCGGCTGCCGCACGTCCCGCATCCGCAGACCGGCGCGACGCCGACCGCGGATGCGGCACCCGGCGCCCCCGCCGGATCCGCCTCCGCTGCTCGGCCCGACGAGGACCGCCCGGCCGAGGACCGCACCGCCGGGGGCGGCCACGAGATGACCCGCACCGTCGGCGGACGCTGAGCCCGCGGGCGCTCAGGCGCGTGCGCCCGCCGGGTCAGTAGCCCGCGAACGCATCGGTCGTGACCCGACGAGCGCCGCGCAGGGTCGGCGCGAGGTCCGCGAGGAGCCGGGGCGGCCCCGAGACGTAGGCGTGGCGTCGCGCCAGGTCCGGAACCAGCTCCCGCAGCAGCGCGGCGTCCAGCCGCCCTCCCCCGGCCCACTTCGCCCCCGCGGGCAGGGCCTCGGGGCGGTCCGGGGTCACGACGACGATCCGCGCCCCGGATGCGGCGAGCTCGTCGAGATAGGCGCACTCCTGCGCTGAGGACGCGACGAGCACGAGCACGCAGTCCGTGCGGTCTCCGGCGCCGAGCTGCGACACGAACGGCGTCACGCCGATCCCCGCGGCGAGGAGAAGCACGGGGACGTCACGGGCGGGCAGCACGAAGTCCCCCCAGACACCGGTGGCGGTGAGCACGTCGTCGGCCTGCACCACGCCGAGCGCGCGCTTGAAGGTGGATCCCGGCTCGGCCTCCCGATAGGCGATGCGCACGAAAGGCAGCTCCGCCGGAGCGGAGACGATGCTGAACTCGCGACGCGTGCCCCGGGCGTCGGGGCGGCGATGCGGCACCTGCAGCTCGAGGTACTGGCCCGGTGCGAAGCGGAACCGCCGGCGCGTCCGGAAGGTGAGCTCGTGCACGGTGGGGGTGAGCGCTCTGCGGCGCACCAGGGACAGCCGGATCCCGGATCGGGCGACGAGCACAGCGGCGAGCAGGTTGCCGACGAGCAGCGCCCGCTCCTGCCCGAGGGTGATGACGCCGAGCGACAGCGGCCAGCCGGCGAGTACGCCGACCACGGCCGCGACGAGCAGCTGCTGCCCGCGCCGCGCCGGCAGGGTGAGCGGCTCGGTCAGCATGAACGCGCCGAGGAACAGCACGGGCGACTGCAGCAGCACGGTCGTGAGCAGGCCCGCCGGATCGACCGCGATGCCGGCCGCGGCGGACTGCACGGAGAGCCGTGCCGTCGCCACCGCGGCGTAGACCGCGACGAAGAGCAGCACGACCGCGACGCGTTCGGTGCGCCACAGCACCAGCAGGCCGAGCAGGACCACGGGCAGCGCGAGGGCGGGCGTGCCCACCCACCAGGCGGAGAAGCCCAGCGTCGTGAGGGTGAGCACCGTCGCCCCGACCGCGGCGGGGTTGAGCAGATGCCGCCCGCGCCAGACCAGCACGTACTTGGATGCGCTCGCGACGACGCCTGCGAGGGCGATGCCGCCGATCTGGTCGGGGTTCGCCCCCGGCTGCACCACGAACAGCAGGATCAGCGCCGTGATCAGCGACGACTCGATCCGCCGCGGCACTCGCAGCAGGGCCTGGGCGACCGCGTCGGTGCAGAAGGTCGCGACCAGCAGCAGGGCGAGACTGGCGACGACGTCCAGCGGCGTGACGCCGATCCAGCCGAGCGCCGACTCGACCACGGCGACCACGGCCAGCGCGATGAGCGCGTACAGCGTGAGCCGGTACATCGACAGACGCCCCAGCTGCGCGAGCACGCGCTGCTGCACGCCGACCAGCGTCGCGATCATGCGAACACCTCCATCCGATCCCCGGCCGACCACTCCACCGCGCCCGCGGTGGTCATCCGCACCCATTCCACACCGAACCGGTCGGCGAAGGCGGGACCGCCGTCGAAGAACAGCGCCGTGGCGGCGGCGTCGGCGAGCATCGCCTCCTCCGCGATCGCCCAGGTCGCGGCGACCGTGCGCACGGGCTCGCCGGTCCGGGCGTCCAGCACGTGGTGCAGTCCGCCGTGCGGCCCTGGCCAGGCGCGCCGGTTCACGGCCGACCCGCACAGCGCGGCATCCGCGACCTCGGCGACGCCGATCGCCCGCGTCCCGTCGAACGGATGCTCCAGTCCCACCCGGATCGGCGGGCCGCTCAGCCGCAGGTCGCCTCCGGCGTCGACGAGACGCTCGGCATGCCCGAGCGCGCCCAGCAGGTCGTGCACGACGTCGACGAGGCGCCCCTTGCCGATCGCCCCGACGTCGATGAGGGCCGGGGCGTGCAGCGTGAGCGCTCCGTCGTCCCAGGCGAGCTGGTCGGCCCAATCCCCCGGCGCCGGGAGCGGACCGCGGTCGTGCAGCGAGTACCGCGCATCGTATCCCCGGGCCGAGAGGCTGTCGCCGACGAGCGGCTGCACCGCCCCGCCCGTCGCCTCCGCCAGCTCCCGGTAGAGGTCGAGCATGGCGCGCGCATCCGGCGGAGCGGGAACCTCCTGGGGCTCCGCGGCCAGCGCCGTCACGAGCGAGTCGTCGCGGAACCGCGACCAGGTGTGGTCGAAATCGTCGATCGTCTCGCCGACGGCGTCGCGGTCCACATCGGCCAGGGGCCGGGAGGTCGCGATCTCCCAGACGGTGCCGATCGCCTCGAACCGCCAGACGTGGTCCACTCAGCCGTCCTTGCGCGAGGGCCGGCCGGCCCGAACCGGATCCGGCTGCGCCGCGGAAGGACCCACGTCAGCTCTTGGCCTCGGTACGGATGGTCGCCAGCGCCTGGGTGAAGCCCTTGCTCGTGAGCGAGGACCCGGACACCCGGCTGACGGAGATCTCGTCGAGCTTCTTGCCGACCACCTGCGCCGAGATGCCGCCGATGAACTGCGACTGATAATGCTCCGTCTCCGACGCCTGCGGGTCCCCGGTGACCTTCACCGCGGTCACCGTGTCACCGTGTCACCGGCGATCGTGATCGACACCGTGATCTTCTCCACGGTCTCCGGCGTCTGGTACGAGCCGTCGGCGGTGTAGGTGCCGTCCTTGTACGTGCCGCCCGTGCCCGAGGCTGCGGGCGCCGATGCCTCCGCGGTGCTCTGCGTTGCGGGCGTGTCCTTCGTCGTCTCCGCGGAGGAAGCCTCGGCCGCACAGCCGGCGAGCAGCAGCGTTCCGGCGATGCCGACGAGGGCGGATCCTTGGCGTACCGAGGGCGAGAGCTTCATACGATCCAGCTTCAGCAATCCACCTGTGCGTCACCTTTGAGATGTCGGGACGCCCCGTGAAGGACGAGGGGCCGGCCGGGATGCGCCCGGCCGGCCCCTCGTCGATCTCAGGTCAGGCGGCTCCGTCGAACATGCTCGTGACGGATCCGTCCTCGAACACCTGGCGGATGGCGGTGGCGAGCAGCGGCGCGATCGGCAGGATGCGCAGCCCCGGGAACCGGCGCGCCTCGGAGAGCGGGATGGTGTCGGTGACGACGACCTCGTCGATCGCGGAGTCCTGCAGGCGCTCGCTGGCCGGATCCGAGAAGATCGCGTGCGTCGCCGCGACGATCACCTTGCGGGCGCCGTTGGCCTTGAGCGCCTGAGCCGCCTTCACGATCGTGCCGCCGGTGTCGATCATGTCGTCGACGAGGAGGCAGGTGCGTCCGTCGACGGTTCCGACGATCTCGTGGACCGAGACCTGGTTGGCGACCTTCGGGTCGCGGCGCTTGTGGATGATCGCGAGCGGAGCGTCGAGGCTGTCGGACCAGGTGTCGGCGACGCGCACGCGTCCCATGTCGGGCGAGACGATGGTGAGCGTGGCGCGGTCCTCCGCGGTCAGCGTGTCCTCGAAGTGCTCGAGCAGCACGGGCTTGGCGAAGAGGTGGTCGACCGGGCCGTCGAAGAAGCCCTGGATCTGGGCGGCGTGCAGGTCGACGCTCATCACGCGGTCGGCGCCGGCGACCTTGAGCATGTCGGCGACGAGACGCGCCGAGATGGGCTCGCGACCCCGGCCCTTCTTGTCCTGCCGGGCGTAGGGGTAGTAGGGGGCGACCACGGTGATGCGCTTGGCCGACGCGCGCTTGGCGGCGTCGAGCATGATGAGCGTCTCCATGAGCCACTCGTTGATCGGATCCCCGAAGGACTGGATGATGAACAGGTCGCAGCCGCGGATCGACACCTCGAACCGGGCGTAGAGCTCGCCGGACGCGAAGGTGCGGTGCTCGACCGGCGCGATCTCCGTGCCGAGGGCCGCGGCGACCGCCGCGACCAGCTCGGGGTGCGAGCGCCCGCCGGCGACGACGAGCCGCTTCTTGGTCTTCGCGACCAGACCTGGCGCGATGTCGTTCTCGCGATCCAGTTCGACCGTCGTGTTCTTCTTGCGCCCCATCGGACCCGCCTATTCCGCCGAATCGGCACGCGCCGCGTCTGCTGCGGCCGTGCCTGCTCTGTTCTTCTCGACC
Source organism: Microbacterium sp. MMO-35 (assembly GCF_037147555.1). NCBI lineage: Bacteria > Bacillati > Actinomycetota > Actinomycetes > Micrococcales > Microbacteriaceae > Microbacterium > Microbacterium sp. MMO-35. The sequence goes on along the minus strand of NZ_JBBCVH010000004.1, from coordinate 29,149 downwards.
CACCCCTCGATGTTGCGCTGGGGTGCGACGCTCATCGCGAGGGCACCGGCGGGGACGTCCTTGCGGACGACGGCTCCGGCGCCGGTCTTCGCGCCGGCTCCCAGCCTAACGGGCGCGACGAGCACCGTGTGCGAGCCCGTGTGCACCTCGTCCCCGATCTCGGTGCGGTGCTTGTTGACGTCGTCGTAGTTCGCCGTGATCGTGGAGGCGCCGAGGTTGACGCCGCGACCGACCGTCGCATCGCCGACGTACGAGAGGTGCGGAACCTTGGATCCCTCGCCGATCTGGGCGTTCTTCGTCTCGACGTAGGCGCCGATCTTGCCCTCGTCGCCCAGCGTCGTGCCGGCGCGGAGGTAGGAGAACGGCCCGACCGTCGCGCGCGCGCCGATCACGGCGAGGGTCGCCTCGGAGCGGCGCACCTCGGCGTCCTCCCCCACCTCGCAGCTGACGAGGGTGGTGTCGGGGCCGATGACGGCGCCGGAGGCGACGGTGCTCGCCCGCAGGATGTGGGTGTTCGGCAGCACCGTGACGTCGGGCGCGAGCGTCACGTCGTCGTCGATCCAGGTGGTCGCGGGATCCTGGATGGTCACGCCCTCGCGCTGCCAGCGCCGCACGATGCGGTCGTTCAGCGTGCGCGCGGCCTCGGCGAGCTGCACCCGGTCGTTGATGCCGAACGTGGCGGTGGTGTCGGCCGCGATCTCGACGGCGACCTTCTCGTCGTGCGCGCGCAGCAGGCCGATGACCGTGGTCAGGTACATCTCGCCCTGGGCGTTGTCGGTCGTGACCTGGGCGAGCTCGGTGCGCAGGAGCCCGGCACGGAACACGTACACGCCGGCGTTGATCTCGCGCGTCGCCTTCTCGGCGTCGTCCGCGTCCTTCTGCTCGACGATCCGGGCGACGTCGCCGGCGGCGTCGCGGATGACCCGTCCGTATCCGGTCGGGTCGTCGACGATGGCGCTCAGGATCGTCGCCGCAGCGGCAGCGGCGCGGTGCCCGTCGACGAGCGCCTGCAGCGTCTCGGCCTTCAGCAGCGGCACGTCGCCGGAGAGAACCAGCACGTCGCCGTCGAAGCCCTCCGGGAGCGCGTCGAGGGCGACCTGCACGGCACGCCCGGTGCCGGGGATGTCGTCCTGATCGACGATGACCGCTTCCGGATGCTCGGCGGCGAGCGCCGCGACCACCTGATCGCGCTCGTGGCGCACCACGACCTCGACGGTCTCTGCGCCCAGCTGCGAGGCGGTGGCGAGCACATGCCCCACGAGGGTACGTCCGCCGATGGGGTGCAGCACCTTGGGCAGCCGGGACTTCATGCGGGTGCCCTGCCCTGCGGCGAGCACGATGATGGCGAGTGCGTTCTTCGTCATGCTCCGCCGCCAGGATTCGAACCTGAACCTCACAGCTCCAAAGGCTGTCGTGCTGCCGTTACACCACGGCGGACCGCGGGCGCCGGGATGACGGCCGCCCCCTAAGTCTGCCAGACCGCATCATGCGTGACGGGCGCGGAACACCCCGGCAACACCCGCGTAACGTCGCTGCGAGACCCTGGGGTCATGAGGATCCGCATCTCCCGGGTGGACACCCCGACTCCCGACCTCGAACGCTTCCTGGCCGATCACCTGCGCGACATGGAGGCGACCGCACCGCCGGAGAGCCGGCACGCCCTGGACCTCTCCCGTCTGTTCGTGCCGACCGTGCGCCTGTTCACGGCGACGGTGGACGGCGTCCTCGCCGGCACGGGAGCGCTGGCCGCGCTCGAGCCCGGCCACGAAGAGCTCAAGTCGATGCGCACGGCCTCGCGGATGCGGGGGCGCGGAGTCGCATCCGTGCTGCTCGCGGCCCTGCTCGATGACGCGCGCGACCGCGGGATCGGCCGGGTGTCGCTGGAGACCGGTGCCGATGACTTCTTCTGGCCCGCCCATCGGCTCTACGCCAAGGCCGGATTCGACGAATGCGCACCGTTCGGCGGGTACGTCGAGGATCCTCACAGCCTGTTCCTCACCATCGCGGTCGTCCCGAGGACCGCCGTCGGCGCGGCGGTCGCGGTCGGTCGATAATGGACGGATGAGCATCGGCGAGCAGCGCACGGGCGACGAGGTCGACCGGATCGTCGAGGCGTGGAACACGCAGCGCCCCGACCTCGACTTCTCGCCGCTCGAGGTGCTCTCGCGTGTCGACCGCCTCTCGCGCCTGCTGGACCGCGCCCGCCGCGACGTGTTCCGTCGGAGCGATCTGGAGACCTGGGAGTGGGACGTGCTGTCGGCGCTGCGCCGCGCGGGCGCCCCGTTCCAGCTCAGCCCGAAGCAGCTGCTGCAGCAGACGCTGGTCTCCAGCGGCACCATGACCAATCGCATCGATCGGCTGGTGGGCCGCCGCCTGGTGCGCCGCGAGGCGGATCCGGACGACGGCCGGAGCGTGCTCGTGACCCTCACCGACGACGGCAGGGTGCGGGTCGACGCGGCGATCACCCGCCTCGTCGATGCGGAGGCCACGCTGCTGTCGGCGCTGAGCCGCAGCGACCGCGAGCGCATCGCCGCCCTGCTGCGCAAGCTCAGCCTGAGCTTCGACGCCTGACGGCCTCGCGGGCGCTCAGGCGTCCGGGTCCACGATCACCACGACCTTGCCGGTGACCCGTCCGCTCTCCACCCGCTCCTGCGCCGCCGCGAGGTCGTCGAAACCGAACTCCGCATCCAGGTGCACGGCGAGTCGTCCCGCGTCGGCGAGAGCGGCGATCTCCGCCAGCTGCGCGCCGTTCGCGGCCACCAGGATCCGCTGCACGGGATCCGCTCCCCAGGAGCGCAGCTCGGCCTCCTGAGCCGCGGAGAACCCGGTGATCGTGATCACGGCGGTGCCCGCATCGACCGCCCCGCGCGGCGGCAGCGTGTCCGAGACCGTCACGATGACGGCGTCGACCGCCCCGATGGCGGCGAGCGCGGACTCGTCGCGGTAGTCGATCACCTCGTCCGCTCCCCAGGAGGCGACGAGGTCCTGCTTCGCCGGGCTCGCCGTCGCGATCACGAGGGCGCCCCTCGCCTTCGCGAGCTGCACGGCCACATGCCCGACCCCGCCCGCCCCGCCGAGCACGAGCACGCGCGCATCGCGGTCCGCACCGATGCCCGCGGCATCCAGCGCCTGCCACGCGGTGAGCGCCGCGAGCGGGGCAGCGCCCGCCTGCGCGGTGCTCCACGCCCGCGGCGCCGCGGCCAGGTCGGCGGCGGGCACCGCCACGAGCTCGGCCAGGGTGTGCGCAGCCTCGGGGAAGCGTGCGAGAGCGAACACGGCGTCGCCAACGGCCCACCCGGTCACCCCGTCGCCGACGGCCACGACCGTCCCGGCGACGTCCCACCCGGGGCGGTCCGAGTAGCGGATCGCCCCGAAGTCGTGGCCGGCCGCGCGGATCTTCACGTCCACCGGGTTGAGGCCGACCGCTCCCACCCGCACGAGGACCTCGCCCGGTCCGGCCGCCGGGGCCTCGACGTCGCGGAACCCGATGACCTCCGCCGCCCGCCCGGGGCCGGTGTATGCCGCTGCACGCATGATGCCCCCTCCGTCAGACCTGCGCCGGCGTCCACTCGGAGACGCTGCGCAGCCGCGCGATCTCGTCGTCGGCGAGCGAGAGGCGTCCTCCGGCGAGCAGATCCGGCACTTGCTCCGGCGTGCGGGCGCTCGCGATCGGCGCGACCACCGCGGGCTGCGCGCGCAGCCACGCGAGCGCGGTCGCCGCGATCGACGCCCCGTGCGCGTCGCCGATCTCCTCGAGGGCGTCGATGATGCGCAGGCCGTGCTCCGTCGCGTACTTCGCGGCGCCGGCGGCGCGCGGCGACGTGTGACCCGCCTCGTCGACGGACCGGTACTTGCCCGTGAGGAAGCCGCTCGCCAGGGCGTAGTACGGCACGAGGCCGAGTCCGAACTCGGTCGCGACGGGGATGATCGTCTCCTCGACCTCGTTGCGGTGCACGAGGTTGTAGTGCGGCTGCACGGCGACCGGAGCGGCGACCCCGGTGGCCCGCGCGATCTCCATCCACGCGCGGATCCGGTCGGCCGAGTAGTTGGACACCGCGATGTTGCGCACCAGTCCGTCCGTGACGAGCTGCCCGAACGCCCCGACGGTCTCCTCGAGGGGCACGGTCTCGTCGTCGAAGTGCGCGTAGTACAGGTCGATCGCGTCGACTCCGAGCCGGCCGAGCGACGCCTCCGCCGCGCGGCGGATGTTCGCCGCCGACAGCCCGGGGAACTGCGGATGCTGGCTCACCTTCGTGGCGACCACGACCCCCTGTGGGCGCCGCGAGGCGAGCCACGCGCCGATGATCGTCTCGCTCTCGCCCCCGCTGTTGCCCGGCACCCAGGCGCTGTAAGCGTCGGCCGTGTCGATGAAGTCTCCGCCGCCGGCCACGAAGGCGTCCAGCACGGCGAACGACGTGTCGCGGTCGGCGGTCCAGCCGAACACGTTGCCGCCGAGCGAGAGCGGGAAGACGGACAGGTCACTGGATCCGATGCGAGTCATACCCGGCGCAACCGCGGTCGCGGCGAGACTATTTCCCGATCACGCGGATCCGCACCCGTCGCAGAAGATGCCGTTCCGAGCGGACCAGGGCGACGTCTTCTGCGACGGGAAGGACTGCACCGTCGTCGCACGGCGCCCGGCTCCGTCGCTCCCGGCACCGAGAACTAGGCTGGACCGGATGGCGATGCGCTCCCCCCTGCCCGTACGCGACGGCGTTGGCGCGACCCGGCTCCGGGTGCCGTCGGACGGCCCGTGGCCGACCGTCGGCGCCTTCATGGCCGAGCGCTTCTCGCACCTCGATCCGGAATACCTGCTGGCGCGGTTCGACCGCGGCGAGATCGTCGCCCTGGACGGCTCCGCGCTCACCCGGCAGACCCCACTGGGCGTGCACGACTTCGTCTGGTACTACCGCGAGCCGCCCGCCGAGAAGGCGATCCCGTTCGACGTGGAGATCCTGCATCAGGACGCGGATCTCGTCGTCGTCGACAAGCCGCACTTCCTGCCGACGACGCCGGGCGGCAAGTATCTGCAGAACTCCGCACTCGTGCGCCTGCGCAACGCCCTCGGGATCCCCGAGCTCACGCCGATCCACCGTCTGGACCGCGCGACCGCCGGACTGCTGATGTTCTCGGCGCGCCCCGCGACGCGCGGCGCCTACCAGCTGCTCTTCGAACGCCGCGAGGTCGAGAAGGTCTACGAGGCCGTCTCCCTCCTGCCCGCCGGCTGGGATCCCGCGGCCCCCGCCCTCCTCGGCTCGACGTTCCCGCTCGTGCACCGCAATCACATCGCCAAGCTCCGCGGGCAGGTGCGGGTGCAGACGGATCCGGCGCGCGAGCCGAACGCCGAGACCCGGATCGAGCTGCTCGGGTTCGACGACCGTGTCCTGCACACCCTGCTGCGCCCCCATTCGGGACGCATGCATCAGCTGCGCGTGCACCTCGCCGAGCTCGGCGCGGGGATCATGAACGACGGGTTCTACCCCGACCTGCTCCCCGAGACCCCCGACGACTTCGCGCATCCCCTGCAGCTGCTGGCCCGGGAACTGCGCTTCACGGATCCCCTGTCGGGCGCTCCGCGAGGGTTCACCACCCGGCGCACACTGCAGGAGGCGCCGTCCGCGCGACAGTGACCCGCACCCGCCGGCCGTTCTGCAGGGAGCCCCTGTCGTTCTGCAGGGAGCCCCTGTCGTTCTGCAGGACGGTCCACGGCGTCCGCCCCCCGGATCCCCGGTCGATCAGCGCGCCACGACCCGGCGGCGCCAGCAGAACGGCGCGCCCTCCCTGCAGAACGACGCACCCTCCCTGCAGAACGGCGCGACGCGGTCAGCGCCGCATGATCCGCCGGGCGAGCCAGGTGCCGAAGGTCTGCACGAGATGGACGAACACGACGATGAGGATGATGGCCGCCCACATCACGACCGGCTCGAACTGCCGGAAGCCGTAGACCTGGGCGAAGGCGCCCAGTCCGCCGCCGCCGACGAGGCCGGCCATCGCCGTCATGTCGATGAGCGCCACCACGATGAACGTGTAGCCGAGGATCAGCGGGCCGAGCGCCTCGGGCATCGCGACCGTGAGCAGGATCCGCCACGGACCGGCGCCCATCGACCGGGCCGCCTCGATCACGCCCGGCGACACCGAGACGAGGTGCTGCTCCACGATCCGCCCGATCGCGAAGGATGCCGCGACCCCGATCGCGAACGCCCCCGCATTGATCCCGATCCCGGTTCCGATGACGATCCGGGTGAACGGCTGCAGCACCGCGATGAAGATCACGAACGGGATCGGCCGGATGAAGTTCACCAGGAACGAGATGAGGATGCTCAGCGGGCGGTTCGCCATCAGTCCGCCGGGGCGGGTCACATAGAGGCCGATGCCGATGACGGTGCCGATCACGCCTGCCATCGCGAGCGCGAACGTGGTCATGTACAGCGTCTCGAGCGCCGCCTGCCAGAAGTCCGGCAGAAGTTCGATCAGGCGATCCATCAGCGCACCTCCCCCTCTGCCGCCGCCGCGCCGGCCGCGCGGGCCGCCTCGGTCACGGTCGCATGCGCCCCGATCTTCGTGAGTGCGGCGTCGATCGCGGCATCCGACCCGCGGATCGCGAGGGTGAGGTGTCCGAAGGCGCGACCGCGGATGTCGTTGATGCCGCCGTAGACGAGCTCGAATCCGAGCCCCGCCTCCGCGAGATCCAGGAAGACCTGCGCCTGGGAGGAGTCGCCGTCGCGGAAGGAGAAGGTGACGAGCCGGCCCTCGTGGCGGGCCTGCAGCGACGCCTGCTCCGCGGGGCTGGGGACGCCCTTGATGACGGTGCCGACGAAGCGCTGCGACGCCGGGTTCTGCGGGTTCGAGAACACCTCGAACACGTCGCCCTGCTCGACGACGCGGCCGTTCTCCATCACCGCGACCTTGGTGGCGAGCGTCTGGATGACGTCCATCTCATGGGTGATGACCACGATCGTCACCCCCTGCTCGCGGTTCACCCGGTCGAGCAGTTCGAGCACCTCGTGCGTCGTCTGCGGGTCGAGCGCGCTAGTCGCCTCGTCGGCGAGCAGGATGGCCGGCCGGGTGGCCAGCGCCCGGGCGATGCCGACGCGCTGCTTCTGCCCGCCGGAGAGCTGCTCGGGGTACGCCCTGGCCTTGTCGGACAGGCCGACGAAGGCGAGGAGCTCGGTGACCCGCGCCTCGATGTCGGCTTTAGCCCAGCCCGCGAGCCTGAGCGGGTAGGCGATGTTCGCGCGCACCGTCTTCGCCGAGAAGAGGTTGAACTGCTGGAAGATCATGCCGATGCCGCCGCGCACCCTGCGCAGCTCCCGCTCGGAGAGGGTCGTGACATCGACGCCGTCGACCACGAGGCGTCCGCTCGTCGTCGGCTCCAGCGCGTTGATCAGCCGCACCAGGGTGGACTTCCCCGCCCCGGAGTAGCCGATGATCCCGAACACGTCGCCCTGGGCGATGTCGAGGGACACGTCGTCGACGGCGACCACGGGCGCGCCGTCCTTCGTCGCGGGCGGATAGGACTTGGTGACGCCCTGCAGGCTCACGATCGGCATGGGTTCTCCGGAGGTAGCGGTGGCACGGGAATCGGGCGGCGCAGAACGCGCCGCCCGATTCTCTCGCGTGGTCGACTCAGCCCTTGTGGGCCGTGACGTCGGCCTCGACCTTGGTCAGGGTCTTCTGGAGCTCGGCGGGCGCGATCTTCAGCGGAACGCCGGTGTCGCCCGAGGCCTTCGCGAGGCCCTTCTGCACGGCCTCGTCCGTCTGGAAGATCTCGACCAGCTTCTGGTAGGTCGCGTTGTCCTTCTCCTTGGCCGGCGCCGCGAAGATGTTCACGTACGGGAGCGCGTTGGGATCCTTCGGGTCGTCCTGGGCGATGGCGTCCTTGAAGGTGAGCCCTGCGTCCTTGACGAAGTCGTTGTTGATGATCGCGGCGGCGACGTCCGGAAGCGACGTCGGGATCAGCGCGGCCTCGAGCGCGGTGACCTTGACCTTCGACTTCGCCGTGTCGACGTCGGCGAGATCGGAGAAGATCGAGCCGCCGCTCTTGAGCGTGATGAGGCCGGCCGACTGCAGGACGAGCAGCCCGCGCGCCTGGTTGGACGCGTCATCCGGCACCGCGACGGTCTCGCCCGCGGGGATGTCCTTCACACTCTTGTACTTCTTCGAGTACAGGCCCAGCGGGTAGATCGCGGTCGAGCCGACCGGCTGCAGGTCCTTGCCCGACTTCACGTTGTACTGCGCGAGGTACACGATGTGCTGGAACTGGTTGAGGTCGATCTCGCCCTCGGAGAGCGCCGGGTTGGGCTGCTCGTACGAGCCGAAGTCCACCAGCTCGACGGTGATGCCCTCCTTCTTCGCGGCCTCGACGAACGCGGGCCACTGCGGGTCGCTCTTGCCGACGACGCCGACCTTGACCGTCTTGCCGGTCTCGGCGGTCGGGTCGGATCCGGCGTTCGACGCCGACGAGCAGCCGACGAGGGAGAAGACGAGCGCGGCGGCCGCGGTGGCGGCGGCGAGCGCGGTGGTGAGCTTGCGGGACATGTGCGGTGGGTTCCTCTCTTGGGGGACGCCACCACGCTATGAGCCGGGCCGAGCGCGCCCCGAATCGATTCGTCACACGACGTCACAGCTCGGTGCGACCCCCGGCGGCGACGAGGGCGGGTCGCTCCGTCTCGCGGGAGGTCGCCGGCGCCGCCGACCGGCTGCGCAGACGGCGGACGAGGCGGGATCCGAGATCGATCAGCACTCCGAGCAGGAGCGAGAGCACCACCCCGACGACCGCGGCGAGCAGGGGCGAATGCCCGAGCCACGCCGAGGCGACCGAGGCGATCAATGCGCTGAGGCCCACCCAGCCGACGGCCGCGACGAGGGAGAGCGGCAGGAAGCGGCGATACGGCAGCCGCGTCGCCCCCGCGGTCATGTTCACCGCGACCCTCCCCACCGGGATGTACCGCGCGACGAGCAGCGGGATGGCCGGGCGAAGGGCGAGCCGCTCTCCCGCCCAGGCCAGCGCGGATCGCACGCGCGGGCGACGCATCCACGCCCATCGCTCGGTGCCCACGCGGCGTCCGATGGCGTAGGCGGCGCTGTCGCCGGCCGCCGCGCCGATCCCGGCGGCGAGCAGGATCAGGAGTGCGGTCGGGGTGGCCGCGGCTCCCGTCGCGAAGGCCAGCGAGAGCGCGCCGACCACCACCGTCTCGCTCGGCACGGGCGGGAAGAACCCGTCCAGGAAGCAGAACAGCAGGATCAGCAGCGGAGCCCAGGGGGTGACCAGGAAGGAGCTCAGGACGTCGACCATGACCTCACGGTAGGTCGAGGCCGCCGCCGTACGCGTCCCTCTGCAGAGTGATCCTCGGCGCCCGTGCCGGTACCGGGGTACGACCGCGTCCGGCCCGGATCACGACCCGGCGGAAGCAGTCAGTCGAAGTCCTCCAGCCCTTGCAGGCGGAGCTGCTCGAGGTCGAGCCGCGCCGAGATCCGGCGCACGATCACGTCGTCGACGGTGCCGGAGCGCCGCAGGCCCAGCAGCACCTCGCGCTTGCGGTCGAGCAGCGCCAGCTTGAGCCGGGTGAGCTCGTCGTGCCGGACCAGCGGCGAGCGCTGCAGGACGTCGACGTCCTCGGAGGTCGCGATCATCTGCAGCGTCGCGCCCTCGATGACGGTCCGGCGCCGGCCGGATCCGCCCGCGCCGTCGGAGATCGGATCCTCGTCGGCGACGCCGGAGGCCGTGCCCGCGGCGAGCGGATCCGCTCCGTCCTCGCGGGCGTCGGTCCCGGCGGCCAGCGGGTCGGGCTGGCCGAGCATCTCGTCGAGCGCCCGCACCTCGGCGTCGACCAGCGCCTGCTCGCGGGCGAGCGTGCGCGCGTTCGTGTACTCCAGCATCTGATAGCCCTCGAAGCGGATCCGATCGCGCACCTCGTCGCTGATCTCGTGCTGCACGGCGAGGTCGTCGAGGGCGGCGAGCGCGGCGCCCGAGATGGTGCGCTCGGCGAGCTCGTACTCCTCGACCTCGCCCTGATCCGCGGGGATGCGCGCCCAGCGCACGATCGCCGGCAGCAGCATCCCCTGCACCAGCAGGCTGAGCAGGATCACCCCCGCGGTGACGAACACGATCTCGTCGCGGCCGTCGAGCGCGCCCCCGGCCACGGCGCCGGCGGGGACGGACAGCGCGATCGCGAGGGACACCGCGCCGCGCATGCCGGCGAAGGTGCTGAGCACCCGCGACCGCGCCCGCACGCCGCGCGGCGGGCGCGGTCCGCTGCGGCCGTAGAACGGCACGCTGAGCAGCTGGAACAGATACCGCACGACGAGCAGCGCGACCCACACGGCGACGGTCACGAGCACCAGGCGCCCGATCGCACCGGCCGAGATCTGATGCACGACGTACTGCACCTCGAGACCGATCAGCACGAAGAGGGCGCCGTTGAGGAGGAACACCCCGAACGGCCAGGCCGATTCGGCCTGACGACGCGACGGCGCGGTCGTCACCGTCGGCGACACGTAGGCGATGATCACGCCGGCGACCACGACCGCGAGCACGCCGGATGCCCCGATGAGCTCGGCGAGCAGGAAGGCCACGAACGGAATGAGCAGCAGCGTGGTGTTGATGACGATCGTGGATCCGATCGCGCGCAGCAGGAGGTAGCCGAGGGCCGCCACGGCCACGCCCGCGGCGATGCCGCCCGCGTAGGAGACGACGACGGTCCAGGTCACGCTGAGCGGGGTGATGTGCCCGCCGACGGCGAGGGAGAGCCCGATCGCGTACAGCACGAGCGCGGTGCCGTCGTTGGTGAGGCTCTCCGCCTTGAGCTTCATGAACATGCGCCGCGGCAGCATCCGCCCGAGCGCGGCGACGGCGGTCGCGTCCGGCGGGGCGACGGCCGCGCCGAGGATCAGCGCGGTCTCCCAGGGCAGGCCGAACAGGATTCCGATGCCGGCGACGGCGAACGCCGACGCCACGACGAGCAGCGTGCTCATCGGCAGGATGTAGCGGAAGTCGCGGCGGATCGAGCGCAGCGAGGTGGTGAGGCTCTCCCAGAACAGCATCACGGGCAGGAACAGCAGCAGCACGGTCTCCGGCGGCAGCTGGATCTCCCGCAGCGCCGGGACGAAGCCCAGCGCGAGCCCGAGGACGACGAGCACGAGCGGCAGCGCCAGCCGCAGCCGCGGCGCGAGCAGCGCCCCCGTCAGGATCGTCAGCCCCAGCAGGACCGTGACCTCGAGACCTTCCATGCGCCGTCTCCTCTCGCCCGGTCGCCGACGGCGAGCGCCGTCCGCTCAGGGCACAGCGCTGCCTGCCTCCACGGTATTCCCCGCGCGTCCCGAGCGACAGAGCGGCGCGGGCCGCAGCGCGGCGTCCGCGCTCGGCCCGGCCGTCCGGCGGCTCACCGAGACACGGAGGCGGGGAGGTCGCGAGGCGAGACCCGGATCCCGTACGTCATGAGCGCGCCCACCGCGGACAGCACGACGGCGGCGACCAGCATGAGCCAGAATCCGCCCACGAGCGCCACGAGCGCGGCGCCGACCAGCGGCCCCAGCAGCTGGCCCAGCTGAGCGGAGACGTTCACGAGCCCGAGGTCCCGCGCGTGATCCTCCGGATCCTTGAGCAGATCCGTGGCGAGCGCGAGGCTCACGGTCATGTAGGCGCCGTAGCCCACGCCCATGAGCGCGGACGCGATCATGGTCATGACCAGGGAGGGGCTGACGAGCATCACCACGCCCCAGAGGGTGCCGAACAGCGCCGACAGGACGGTGAGCGTGCGGCGCCGGCGCACCGGATCCGCTGTGACGCGGTCGGACACCCTTCCCGTGACGATCGAGGAGACGACGACGAACACCGTGTAGATGACGATGAGCAGCAGCAGGTCGTCCTGCGCCTCGGCCGCGGGCACCTTCACACCATGGAGAAGGAAGAAGAGCAGCAGCGCGGTGCCGATGGCGTTGCCGATGTTCACGACCACGCGGCTGCTCAGCAGCCACAGGAAGTCCCGATTGCGCAGCGACGACCGGCGACCGGCGGCCGGGCCCCGGACGGGAGCGACCATCCGGTGCGCGGGCTCGTCCGGAAGCCAGAGCGCGGTGACGACGCCGATCACGGCGATGAGCGCCGCGAGCACCAGGTAGGACTCGAAGATCCCGAGCCCGATCAGCACGACGGTTCCGACCCCCGCCACCACGCCGAGCGCCTGCGCCGAGCTGGCGGCAGCCGATGCCGCGCCGCGCTGGGTGTCGGGGAGCTGATCGGCGATCATCGCGGTGAGTGCGGCCGAGGCGACCGAGATCCCGACCGACACCACGATCCACGCGGCGCCGATCGGCAGGGGCCCCGACGCGAGCCCGGTGAGGACCAGTCCGATCGCTGCGAGGACGGATCCCCCGATCGCCCAGGGCCGACGACGCCCCCGACGGGAACGCGTGCGGTCCGACCAGCGACCCGCCAGCGGCCCCGCGACGACGCCGAAGAGTCCGCCTGCGGACAGCACCATGCCGGCCCACAGCACCCCTCCGATCCAGTCGTCGCCCCCGCTGCCGGAATCCAGCTGCAAGGGCAGCAAGAGCTCGATCGGGGTGAGCTGAATCGTCCAGATCGCCAGCCAGGCGAGCGTGAACAGGGTCATCCAGAGCGGACCGACCCGCTTCGACGTCATGCCGGCATGCGGCTCCGAAAGCATGGTCATGGGTGATCCTCCTCTGCGGGATCGCGGCGTCGAACGGACCGCGATCGTGATCGTGGGTTCGGCATCACCCGGCCGCCACGGCGAGCACCGGTGTCCGCGGGGCCTTCAGCCGGATGCCGTAGGTCATGAGAGCTCCCGCCGCGGACAGCACGATGCCTCCGGTGAACAGCAGCCAGAACCCTCCGACGAGCGCCACCAGCCCGGCGCCGAGCAGCGGTGCCACCAGTTGCCCGAGCTGCGCGGACACGTTCACGATCCCGAGATCGCGAGCGTGATCCTCGGGATCCTTGAGCAGGTCGGTCGCGAGGGCCAGGCTCACGGTCGTGTAGGCGCCATAGCCGATCCCCATGAGCGCCGCGGCAATCATGGTCATGAACAGGGAGGGGCTGATCAGGATCACCACGCCCCAGACCGTGCCGAACAGGGCGGACATCGCCGTCAGCCCGCGCCGTCGGCGCATCGGCTCGGCGCGGACCCGGTCGGAGACGATGCCGGCGACGATCGCGGCGATCACGCTGAACACCGTGTACACGATGATGAGGAGGAACAGGTCGTCCTCCGCCTCCGCTGCGGGAACCTTCACCCCGTACAGCAGGAAGAACAGCAGCAGCACGGTGCCGAAGGCGTTGCCGATGTTCACGACCAGGCGGCTGCCCACCAGCCACAGGAAGTCCCGATCGCGCAGCGACGACCGGCGACCGGCGGCCGGGCCCCGGACGGGAGCGACCATCCGGTGCGCGGGCTCGTCTGGAAGCCAGAGCGCGGTGACGACGCCGACCACGAGGATGAGCGCCGCGAGCACCAGGTAGGACTCGAAGATCCCGAGCCCGATGAGCACGATGGCGCCGACCCCCACGACGACGCCGAGTGCCTGCGCTGAGCTGGCGGCAGCCGATGCCGCGCCCCGCTGGGTGTCGGGCAGCTGATCGGCGATCATCGCGGTGAGCGCCGTCGCGGCGACCGAGATCCCCACGGAGACCAGGATCCAGGCGCCGCCGACCGCCACGGGGCCGGATGCGAGGCCGGTCAGCACCAGACCGGCCGCCGAGAGCAGTGATCCCCCGATCGCCCAGGGCCGACGACGCCCCCAGCGGGAACGGGTGCGGTCCGACCAGCGGCCCGCCAGCGGGGCCGCGACGACGCCGATGATCCCCCCTGCGGAGAGCACGGCGCCGGACCAGACGACCCCGCCGATCCAGTCCTCACCCCGGGTTCCGGTGTCCAGTTGCAACGGGAGCAGAAGCTGGATCGGAGTGAACTGGGTCGTCCAGATCGCCAGCCAGGCGAGCGTGAACAGGGTCATCCAGAGCGGCCCCACCCGCCTCGACACGCCGTGGGGATCGGAGAGTTCGGTCATGGTCGTGCCTCCTCGTCGAGTGCTGCACCAGATGACCTCGGGGTCACTGCGGCGGGGAGGCACGACCTGCTCGCCACGCGCGCAGGGGCGCGAGTGCGTCGACAGTGACGGCTTGCGGACCGGGCGATTCCGCGTCCCGCAGATCTGGTGGAGACAGTCTGATCCGAGGGGGCAGCCGATCACCACGACAGGTCGCACCTGGTTGCGACGAACGAGGTGCACCCTGCACCCGCGCCGATACCCGGCACCGGGGGCTGCCCGCGCCGAGGGCGTCAGTCGGAGAGGGCCGCGAGACCGGGCGCGAGTTCGAGCACCAGCAGCGCCGCCGCGACGTGGGTGGGGTTGTCCTCCACGGTGACGACGGAGAGCTCGTTGGCCCGGGAGACCCGGCGCTCGACCGTGTTCCGGTGCAGGTAGAGCCGTGCCGCCGCCCGCGTGGTGTTGAAGCCGCACTGCACATAGGTGAGCAGCGCCTCCCGCAGGGTCTCATCCGCCGTGGCCAGCGGCCCGAGGGTCTTCGCCACGAACCTCTGCGCACCGGCGCGGTCCTTGGTGAGGCTGTCGATGAGCTCGACGTCGGCATAGGCCGTGAACCGGCGATCCGATTGCAGCCGCATGAGCATCACGTGCGCCGCGAGCGCGTCCTGATGGCTCGAGCGGAACCCCTCGAGTCCCTCCCCGGGCCGGCCCAGGGCGGCCCGGATGCCCGTGGCGCCGAGGACGGCCTTCTCCACGTGGTGCAGGTCGGGAGCCTCGGGGCCGGACAGCCACACCCATCGCGAGGCCGCGCTCGCGCGTGCCACGAGCAGGGTGCCCGGATGGCTCGCCGTGCGCAGCGCCGCCACCGCCTCGTCCAGCGCGCCGTCCTGGTCGGGAGAGTCGGTCCAGAGGATGAGTGCGACGTGCCGGCGCGCCATCCGATAGCTCAGGCGTTCCTCCGCGAGGTCCTGGGTCATCGGCGCTCCACCGACGATCAGCTGGATCATGGCCAGAGCCTGGGCGTCCGCGTTGCCCATCGAGGCGGCCAGGCTGACCTCGCGCAGCACCGCCACCGAGTCGAGGGCGTACTGCACCAGCGAGTGCGCCGACACGTCCAGCACCTCGACGAGGAGTTCGGGATCGGCGCAGCTCGCGACGCACACCTCGAGCCAGCGGCGCCACGCGATGGCCAGCGCCGCCCGCCACCCGGCGACGTAGTCGGGAGCGATGCCGCGCGAGACGAGATCGGCGATGTAGGCCGCGGAGCGGGGGCCCACGTAGGGATCCACGCGCTGGCCGGGGTGCTGGATGTTCGAGGTGAGCCAGTGCACGATGTCGGCGCGATTGAGCTCGCGGTCCTCCGCCAGCAGCGAGGCGTCCGCGAGCAGGGCGGCGTTGCCGTGCGCCTGAGCCACGACAGTCGGTTCCGCCAGCGCCTCGGCGATCGCGTCCGCCTCGGCCAGGAGCCGCTCGCAGATGGACCGAAGCAGGGCCGCCGTCGCAGAGCTCGGCTCGGGCCACAGATCTTCCATAACGGCAGTCTGCCCCTCGCACGTCGGGATGTCATCGGAACGAGTGCGCGCATCGTCGCCTCGCGTGTGCACACTGCACCTGTGCCGCCGGAAGCGGGTGCGCCCTGTCGTGGTGACGGGAGCAGGTCGCCGATCAGACTGTGGAAACCAGTTGGTGAGGTGCAAGGAGTCGATGATGACTGACAGAGGTTCTGACGTGGTCGAGGAGTTCGACATCGTCGTGATCGGGGCGGGGATCTCGGGGATCGGCGCGGCGACGTATTTCAGCCGCGAGCTGCCCGGCAAGTCCCTGGTCGTCCTGGAGGGCCGCGAGAACATCGGCGGAACCTGGGATCTGTTCCGCTACCCGGGCATCCGGTCCGACTCGGATCTGCACACCTTCGGCTACGAGTTCAAGCCCTGGCGCCACGAGAACGCGATCGCCGACGCTTCCCTGATCCTGGACTACCTCCACGAAACGGTCGACGAGAACGCGCTCTCCCGTCTCATCCGGACGGGGCACCGCGTACGCCAGGCGGAGTGGTCCTCCGCAGACTCGAGGTGGACCCTCACCGTCGCGACGACGGACCCCGCGACGGGAACGTCCGAGACGAAGACGATCAGGGCAGGGTGGGTGTTCGCCGCGACCGGCTACTACCGGTACGACGAGGGCTACTCGCCCGTCTTCGAGGGGAGCGAGGACTTCGCGGGAACCATCGTGCACCCGCAGCACTGGCCCGCGGATCTCGACTACCAGGGCAAGAGGGTCGTGGTGATCGGCAGCGGCGCCACCGCCGTGACGATCGTGCCGGCGATGACGAAGGGGCCGGGGGCCGCAGAGCACGTCACGATGCTGCAGCGCACCCCGACCTACGTCATGCCGCTGCCCCGTGTGGACCGCCTCGCCCTCGCCCTGACCAAGATCCTCGGCGAGAAGCGCGGCTATGCGGCGACGAGGTTCAAGAACATCTGGCAGGAGCACTTCATCGTCGAAGGGCTGCGCCGGTTCCCCCGTGCCGGTCGCGCCCTGATCCGGCACGAGAACATCAAGAGCCTGGGCAAGGACTTCGACGTCGACACGCATTTCAACCCGCCCTACGACCCCTGGGATCAGCGGCTGTGCGCCGCACCGGACGGCGACTTCTTCCAGACGCTGAAGGCGGGCGATGCCTCCATCGTCACCGACAGCATCGCCCGGTTCAGCGAACGCGGCATCGTCCTGAGCTCGGGTGAGGAGCTCGAGGCCGACATCATCGTGACGGCCACCGGGCTCAACCTGCAGCTCTTCGACGGCATGCCGATCGTGGTGGACGGACGCCGGATCGACGTGGTCGACACCGTCGCCTATCGCGGAACGCTGCTCAGCGGGATCCCGAACTGGGCCATGGCCATCGGCTACACCACGTCCTCCTGGACCCTCAAGGTGAGCCTGCTCTGCCGCTACTTCATCGATCTCGTGAAGCACATGGATGCCCATGGATACGACACGGTCGTGCCGATCGCGACCCCGGGCATGGAGACCAGGCCCGTCATGGACCTCCAGTCCGGCTACGCCAAGCGCGGCGAGGGGGTCCTCCCCCGCCAGGGCATGGTGAACCCCTGGCGCACGATGATGTCCTACCCCCAGGACGCCAAGGCGCTGCGTGGACCGGTCTTCGACGAGCACCTCGTCTTCGGGACGAGATCCGCATCCCGTCGCGTCGACGAAGGGCACGTCGCTCATGTCTGACGTCTCCGCAGAAGGCGTCGACCAGTTCGTCACGGTCCCCTCCGGGATGAGGATCTGCTTCCGCGACGCAGGCGACAGGACCGACCCCGTGATCCTGCTCCTCGCCGGCCTCGGCGAGGACCTCACGTTCTGGACCGGCTCGGTGGTGCACGCGCTCGTCGGCCGCGGCTTCCGCGTCGTCTCGATCGACAATCGCGACGTAGGCCGGTCCAGCTTCGCGACCACGCCGCCGCCCGCGCTCTGGCGGCAAGTGCTCGCGCGCCCGCGCCGCGACGGCTACACGCTGTCGGACATGGCCCGGGATGCGATCGGCGTGCTCGACCATCTCGGCGTCGAGCAGGTGCACCTGGTCGGCCGTTCGATGGGCGGGATGATCGCGCAGACGATCGCCGCGATGAAGCCCGGCCGCGTCCTGTCGCTCACGTCGATCTACTCGACCACCGGGGCGCGCAAGGTCGGCCAGCCCGCGTCGTCGACGATCCGCATCCTCATGGGGCCCGACTCCCGCACCAGGACCGACGCGGTGCGCGCGCACCTGCGGATCACACGGCACATCTCGGGGACGGGGTATCCGATCGACGACGCCGCCGAGGCCGCCCTCGCCGCGCGGGGCTGGGACCGCGCCGCCGGGGACCTCGCCGCCGGTGGGGCGCGCCAGATCCAGGCGATCCAGCTCTCCGGAGATCGGACCGCGCAGCTCGGCCGGATCACGGCCCCCACCCTCGTGATCAACGGAGACCGCGACCTCATGGTCGCCGAGACCGGGGGCACGGCGACCGTCCGGGCGATCCGTGGGGCGCAGCACGTCGTCATCCCCGGCATGGGGCACCACATGCCCGAGTCCCTGATCGAGACGATCACCGGGTACATCGCACAGCACGCAGCACGCGTCAACGAAGGAGGAGAGCATGTCGAAATCTCTTGAGTCCAGAACCAGTGTCGACGTCGTCGTCGTCGGTGCCGGCTTCTCCGGCCTGAGCGCCGCGGAGCGTCTGGTGGAGCTGGGACTCTCGGTCGTCGTGCTGGAGGGCCGCGACCGGGTCGGGGGCCGCGTGCGCACCGGCGAGGTCGCCGGGGTGCCGGTCGACTTCGGCGGCACCTGGGTCTCGCCGCGGCACACGGCGATCCGCGATCTCGCCCAGCGGTACGGCTGCTCGATCACGCCACAGTTCGCGGACGGTCGGAACACTCTGTGGATGGGCGGACGCCGCCGCACGTACAAGGGGACGATCCCCCCAGTGTCTCCGCTGACCGTGGTGAACATGGCGCGCGTCCAGATGGCGATCGAGAAGCTCGTGGCCACGATCGACCCGGAAGCCGGCTGGCGGTCGCCGAACGCCGCGGAACTCGATGCGATCTCCTTCGGCCAGTGGCTCGGGCAGCAGCGTGCCGGCGCAGCGACCCGCGCCCTGATGAACATGGTCAGTCGCGTGCAGTGGGGCGCCAGCCCGGATGACCTCTCGATGCTGTCGATCCTGAGGTACATCCGAGGTGCGGGGGGCTTCGACCACATGCTCGACGTCGAGAACGGGATGCAGCAGGATCGCATCACCGAGACGACGCAGGAGATCGCCAAGCGGGTCGCCGCGCACCTCGGCGACCGCGTCCAACTCAGCTCCCCCGTGCGTCGCATCGCGCAGGACGGGACCGGCGTCACCGTCGATACAGACGCCGAGTCGATCACGGCCCGGTACGCCATCGTGACCACGGCGACGATGCACCGCAAGGACATCGCGTTCGAGCCCGCGCTGTCCGAACGCGCGGTGAGCCTTTCCAAACTCTGGCGGCTGGGCGGGCTGAGCAAGGCGTTCGTCGCCTACGAGACCCCCTTCTGGCGCAAGGAAGGCGTCTCGGGTGAGGGAGTCTCCGACACGGGCGCGGTGTTCGCCACCTTCGATGTCGGCCCCGACGATGGCCCCGGCGTCCTGCTCGGGTTCTGCGACGCGGTGCTGTTCGACGGCTTCGACCAGGAGACCCGCCGTAAGCGCGTCATCGAGCAGATGGTCGCCCTCTACGGTCCGCAGGCACAGAACCCGATCGACTACGTCGACCATCGTTGGCTCGAGGAGGACTTCGCCCCCGGCGGACCGAACCCTGCGCTCGCGCCGCTCGCGCTGACGAGCTACGCCACGGAGCTCACGGAGCCGCACGGGCGCGTCGAGTGGGCGGGCACCGAGACTGCGGCCGAATCGTCCGGGTGCATGAACGGCGCTGTCGTCACCGGCCAGCAGGCGGCAGAGCGGGTCGCTCGGCGCATCGCGGACGACTCCGTCCGCAGCGACCCGCGGGCCTCTGCGCGGGTCGGTCAGACCATCGGAAAGGACTGAGGATCATGATCGAGACGCTCTTCATCGTCGCAGACGCGTGGCTGATCTTCGTGGGCTTCGTCTTCGGAGTGAAGTTCATTCGGAGGTTCCACAACTACTTCCTCGGCATCGAAAGCCTCGTCGTGGGCACCTCGGCGACGAATTTTCTGCTCTGGTCGCTCTTCAGCGGGGACCCGAAGAACCCGATGTACACCATCGCTTACTTCCTCGACGCGTTCTCGCGCTCGTTCGGATTCACCCTCGTCCTCATCCTCGGGCTGATGATGGTGACGCATCGCTACAAGCCGGCCCTCTGGCACGAGATCGGCGCATTCGCGCTCGCCGCCATCGCGGGCGGCTACCTGGTGACCCTGCACCACGACGGCGCATATGGTGTCGTGCCCGCGACGTTCTTCCTGGTCATGAACGTGATCGCCTCGTTCTTCCTGTTCTACTTCGCGAGCCGGATCTGGCGAACAGGAGCACGCGGGTGGGCCGTGGCCACCACGCTGATCACGGTGGTGGCGATGGTGATCGCGCTCTCATACGACTTCTTCCCATGGTCGTTCGACGACGCCTACCGCACGTACTTCTACACCGCCGCGCTGGCGACGTGGGGCACGCAGGGCTTCATCTACTACTTCGGCTACAAGGCGGTCCACAGCCACAATGAGCGGATCTACGCCGCCGCTGCGCAGAAGGCGCGGGTGACGGCATGAACCCGCTGTACCGGAACGTCGAGTACACGACCTTCTCGGGCTGGATCGACCCGCCGACGGACCTCGCGCCGCCGCTGGAGGGACGCCTGGAATGCGACGTCGCCGTGGTCGGCGGCGGCGTGGGCGGCATGGCGACCGCTCTGCGGCTCGCCGAGCGCGGCGTGGACGTGGTGCTCCTGGAGTCGGAGTTCCTCGGGTACGGGGCGAGTTCCCGCAACGGCGGTCAGATCGCGTCCGTCCCCGGGGGCGATCTCCGGATGTTGAAGGTGCTCTCCCCGAAGAAGCTGCCCGGCATGGTGAGATTCGCGGACAACGCAGCGGACTACATGGAAGGCCTGATGCGGGATCACCGGATCGAGTGCGACTACGAGGCCAACGGCATGGTATCGGCGGCCGTGTCCCCGATCCAGATGCTGCGCGTGAAGACGTTCGCGGCGATCCTCAGAGGCGTCGGCGTCGACGGCGAGATCGGCACCGCCCGGGAACTCGGCATCCCCGAGGCGTTCCTCGGCGGCATGCGCGAGCGGCGCGGCGGCATGCTCAATCCCGGCAAGCTGAGCCGCGGCATCCGCCGGGCGGTCCTCGGCTCCTCGGCGCGCGTGTTCGAGAAGTCCCGGGTCGTCGACGTGCAGCGCCGGGGCGACAAGGTCCTCATGACGACGGCGCGCGGACAGCTCATCGCGAACCAAGCGGTGCTGTCGACGAACAGCTACTCCGGTGAGTGGGACATCATCCCGAAGCACCTCACCACCCCTGCGTGGATCATCGAGGTCGAGACGGAGCCGATCGCCCCGGAGCGCATCGCCGCGCTGGGCTGGACGAGCCGTTCCGGGATGGTCACTCAGCATCAGATCATGGAGAACTACCGGCTCACCGCCGACAACTCGATGGTGTTCGGCGTGCGGCGGCTCGAGGCGGGCGGGCAGACCTACCCCCTGCTGCCCCGCAACCCCGATCCCGGCATGATGCAGGAGCTGGCGGAGACCTTCTACAAGCGCTTCCCGACGCTGTCCGACGTGCCGATCGCACGCTGCTGGGGAGGATGGATCTCGTTCTCCTCGTCCTGGACCACCGTCGCCGGTCGTGTCGGCGAGAACGTCTATTACTCGGCTTCCTGCAACGGGCACGGCCTGGCGCAGGCGTCCTACCTGGGCTCCCTCATCGCCGACGCCATCGTCGACGACGCACGCTCCGAAGACCTCGAGTCGGTCTGGGAGGTGAAGGCGCGCTACGCCCCGTCGCCGGCGATCCGACCTCTGCCACTCCGTGCGGTCTGGCTCTTCGATCGCATCGGCGACCTGTTCAACGGCGGCTTCGCGCGGGCTCGGCGTGCCGCCGATGCAGCGCGCCGAGCCGAGAAGCTCACGAAGGCGATGGTGCGTTGAGTCCAGCCCTCGTGCCTCGTTGAGATGCGGACGAGCCCCAGGCGAGCAGCAGAATATTCTCCGTGCCGGATCCTCGCACCGATAGGATTCGGCACGGAGTAGTTCTTCTGAAGATTCTTCACCAGAGCGGATCCCGGCGAAGGGGATCCATCGACATCGGAAGCACAGGCACGATGAACCGCGCACGATCGGCCCGACCCCTCGACGCGATCGACGAGAAGATCGTCTGGGAGCTCCGGCGCGAGGCGCGCATCAGCAACAACGAGCTCGCTGCCCGCGTCAACGTCTCGCCTTCCACGGCTCTCACCCGCCTGCGCGCGCTGCGCGAATCGGGGGTGATCACCTCGGCGCATGCCCAGTACGACATGACGGCGCTCGGGCTCGACCTTCATGCCATCGTCTTCATCCGTCTGAAGCCGGGCACGCAGAGCAGCAGCCGCGACTACGCCGAGCGCGCCGTGAAGTTCGTCAACGTGGTGAACGTCTTCCTCATGGGCGGCAACTACGACCTGCTCGTGCATGTCGCCTGCACATCGAGCGACCAGCTGCAGCAGCTCGTCGCCCAGCAGATCGCGGCGGACCCGGTAGTGGCCTCGGCACAGGCCCACATCGTCTTCGAGCACCTCATCGCCGCGCAGCACATGGACCATGTGGACGGCTTCCCGGTCATGCGCGGAGAGCGCCCGCTCGACCCGCTCTGAGCTCAGAGCAGCCGCAGATCCGCCTCGATCGCCGCCTGCGCCTCGAGCAGCAGCGGGAGATGATGATCGCGCAGCGTGTCGAGCGAATCCCGCGTCGCACTGGTCGACACGTTGACCGCGGCCACCACCGCTCCGTCGCGATTGCGCACCGGCACAGCCACCGACCGCAGACCCGTCTCCAGCTCCCCGTCGACCAGCGCCCAGCCCTGCGCCCGTACGCGATGGAGCTCGGCGATGAGCTCGTCCTCATCCACGATCGTCCGCTCCGTGAGCGCGCGCGGAGGGTCCTCGGCCAGCACCGCGGCGATGGTCTGCTCCGACGCCGACGCGAGCAGCACCCGCCCCATGCTCGTGGCGTAGGCGGGGAACCGGGTGCCGATCGTGATCCCCACGGTCATGATGCGACGCGTGGGAACGCGAGCCACGTAGACGATCTCCGTGTCGGCCAGGACCGCCGCCGACACGGACTCCTCGACGGCACGCGAGAGCCGCTCCAAGTGGGGCTGCAGCGTCTCGGGCAGCGACAGGGCCGACAGATAGCTGAAGCCGAGTTCGAGCACCTTCGGCGTGAGCGCGAAGAGCCGACCTCTGGCGCGCACGTACCCGAGGGTCTCCAGCGTGCGCAGGAACCGGCGCGCGGCCGCGGGCGGCATCTCGGTCCGGCGCGCGACATCGCTCAGCGCGAGCTCCGGATGCTCCGCATCGAAGGCGCGGATCACGGCGAGACCGCGCGCGAGCGACTGCACGAAATCCGGATCGCTTCTCTGCTCCGCCACAACGGTCCTCTCAGATGACATGGCGGCGTGCTGTGGTCCTGCGCGGCCTGCGCAACACGCTACACGACACGGCGAGAGCCGCCTGCGCGCCGAACGTCCCCCGCATCCGCGTCCGTACCCGCGCGATCCGCGGGCGGCCGTCGGATCAGCGCTCGATCACGACGGCCAGCCCCTGGCCTACGCCGATGCAGATCGCCGCGACGGCCACTCCCCCGCCACGACGGGCGAGCTCCTGTGCGGCGTGGCCGATGATCCGTCCGCCGGAGGCCCCCAGCGGATGCCCGATCGCGATCGCCCCGCCATGGACGTTCACCCGGTCGGGGTCGAGTTCGGGCCAGCCCTTCACGCATGCGAGGGACTGCGCCGCGAAAGCCTCGTTCAGCTCCACGAGATCGACGTCCGCCCAGGATCTCCCGGCCCGCGCGAGCGCCTTGTTCGCCGCCTCGATCGGAGCGATCGGGAAGACATCGGGGTCGACGCCGTGGGCCGCCCGGCCGGTGATCCGCGCCAGCGGTTCGGATTCGAGCGCTCCCTCGGCGCCGAGCAGGATCGCGGAGGCGCCGTCGTTGATCGGCGAGGAGTTCCCGGCGGTGACCGTCCCCTCGCCGTCCGCGGCGAACAGGGCCGTGAGCCCGGCGAGCTTCTCGACCGTGCTGCCGTCGCGGATCCCCTCGTCGCGGACGAGCTCGCAGCCCGGCACCAGCACGATCTCCGCGTCGTAACGGCGGTCGGCCCAGGCCAGAGCGGCGAGTTCGTGCGAGCGCACCGAGAAGGCGTCCTGGGCCTCGCGCGTGATGCCCCACTCCCGGGCGATCTTCTCGGCCGACTCGCCGTTCGAGATCGTCCAGGGCCGGGGCAGCGCCGGGTTGGTCATCCGCCAGCCAATCGAGGTGTTCCACATCGTCTGATTGCCGACCGCCGGCCACGGCTTGGGCGACTTCTCCACCACGAACGGCGCACGGGACATGGACTCCACGCCGCCGGCCAGGATCAGCTCGGCGTCCCCCGCCTCGATCGCGCGGGAACCCTGGATGACCGCCTCGACGGAGGAGGCGCACAGCCGATTCACGGTCGTCCCGGTGACCGAGGTCGGGAAACCCGCGAGCAGCGCCCCGAACCGGGCGACGTTGCGGTTGTCCTCGCCGGCCTGGTTCGCATCGCCGAAGATCACGTCGGCGATCCGTGCCGGATCCACTCCGGCGCGATCGACGACCGCACGCATCACCACCGCGGCCAGGTCGTCGGGGCGCACCCCGGAGAGCGCGCCCCCGGCGCGCCCGAACGGGGTGCGCACGGCGTCGTAGATGTAGGTGCCGGTCACGGTCGTCCTCCCGCAGCGACGGACGCGCTCGCGTCGATCAGGTCCAGCCCGGTGATCGTCCGCAATTCCGCCACGGTGTTGTCGCCGAACAGATCCCGAACCGCGAAGCCGTCCGCGGTGACGTCGAAGACCGCGTGATCGGTGTACACCCGCGACACGCAGCCGACGCCGGTGAGCGGGTAGGTGCAGACCGCGACGAGCTTGGACTCCCCCTGCTTGGTGAGCAGATCAGTCATCACGAAGACGGCCTTCGCGCCGATCGCGAGGTCCATCGCCCCGCCCACGGCGGGGATCGCCCCGGGCGCCCCGGTCGACCAGTTCGCAAGATCGCCGTTCTCGGCGACCTGGAAGGCTCCGAGGACGCACACGTCCAGATGCCCGCCGCGCATCATCCCGAAGGAGTCCGCGTGGTGGAAGTAGGCGGCGCCGGGCACCGCCGTCACGGCCTGCTTGCCGGCGTTGATGAGATCCGGATCCACCCGGCCGGCCTCGGGCGCCGGCCCCATGCCGAGCATGCCGTTCTCGGTGTGCAGGATGATCTCCTCGTCCCGCGGGAGATAGTCGGCGACGAGGGTCGGGGCCCCGATGCCGAGATTGACGATCGATCCCTCGGGGATGTCGGCCGCGATCCGCGCGGCGAGCTCCTCCCGGCTGATCCGCGTGTTCATCGCACACCTCCGTGCTGCTCGGCGGACGCGCCTCCCAGCGCGGCGCCCTCCAGGTCGACGCCGCCGATGAACTCACCGCCGCGGAGCCAGCGCCGCTCCCCCACGGCGACCACCCGGTCCACGAACACACCGGGCGTGATCACGCTCTCCGGATCCAGGGTGCCCAGCTCGGCGAACTCGTCGACCTGCACGACGGTCCGTGCGGCCGCCGTGGCCATGATCGGGCCGAAGTTGCGAGCAGTCGCGCGGTACACGAGGTTGCCCCAGCGGTCGGCGCTGCGCGCGCTGATGAGCGCGACGTCGGCGCGGATCGGGTACTCCAGCGCGTAGATCCGGCCGTCGATCTCCCGCGTCTCCTTGCCCTCGGCCAGCAGCGTGCCCACGCCCGTGGGGGTGAAGAAAGCGCCGATCCCGGCCCCCGCCGCACGGATCCGCTCGGCGAGGTTCCCCTGCGGCACGAGTTCGAGCTCGATGCTCCCGTCACGGTAGAGCCCGTCGAACACCCACGAGTCCGACTGCCGCGGGAACGAGCAGATGATCTTCCGCACGCGTCGCTCGGCGAGCAGCGCGGCGAGTCCGGTATCGCCGTTGCCGGCGTTGTTGCTGACGATCGTCAGATCGCCCGCCCCCTGCGCGATGAGGGCGTCGATCAGTTCGATCGGCTGGCCCGCTCTGCCGAATCCGCCGATCATGACGGTGGCGCCGTCGGCCACGCCGGCCACGGCTTCCTCGGCCGTCGACACTCTCTTGTCGATCATCCTCGAACTCCTTTTTCGCTATACGAAGCGTTGTTCGCTTGTCGAATAGTACAACACGGGCCTGGGACGGACGCGAAGCCCGCCGAGGACGCCCGCCTCATCGGCTCTTCGCGTCGCCGGATCCGTCGCCGAGCCGCTGCGCGATGGCGATCGGCACGATCGACACCACGATGAGCACGACCGCGATCACCGCGATGATCGGAGCCTGCCCCGGCCGCAGCATGTTGTTCATGATGAAGATCGGCAGTGTCGTCACGCCCTGGCCCGCGGTGAAGGTCGTCACGATGATCTCGTCGAAGGACAGCGCGAACGCGAGCAGGGCGCCGACGAGCAGCGCCGACCGGAGCTGCGGGAAGGTCACCAACCGGAACGTCGTCCAGATGCCCGCGCCGAGATCGGCCGACGCCTCCTCGAAGCTGGTGCCGGTGCGGCGGAGCCGGGCGATCACGTTGTTGAAGACGGTCACGATGCAGAAGGTCGCGTGCGCGACGGCGACCGTCCACAGGGAGAGGTCGATGCCGAGGATCGTGCGGAAGAAGTTGTTCAGCGCGATGCCCGTGACGATGCCGGGAAGCGCCATGGGCAGGATGACCAGCATGTTCACCGCCTCCCGCCCGAAGAACCGGAAGCGGTGCAGAGCGAAGGCGATGAGGGTGCCGAGGATCAGGGCGATCGCCGTGGCGATGACGGCGACGACGATGCTCGTTCCCGTCGCCTCGAGCGCGCCCGCGTTCGTGAACGCCCGCCCCCACCACTCCAGCGTGAAACCCGGGGGTGGCCAGGTGAGGGACTTGGAGGTCGAGAAGGAGTTGAGCACGACCACGAGCAGCGGGACGTAGACCACCGCCAGGATCACCCCCGAGACGATGCCCAGTGCGATGCGGGCGGATGACGAGAGGCGCATGTCGGGACTCCGGATCTAGAGGTTGTCGAGGGCGCCGGTACGGCGGATGATGAACAGGTAGAGCGAGATCACCAAGAGCGGGATCAGCGCGATGGCGGCGGCCAGGGGCAGGTTGTTCGCGCTGCCGACGTTGTCGTAGACGAGGTTGCCGATCATCTGGCTGGTGCCGCCGACGATGCGCACGGTGATGTAGTCGCCGAGCGTCAGCGAGAAGCTGAAGATCGTGCCGGCGATGATCGCGGGGACCGCGAGCGGGAGCACGATCGAGCGGATCGTGCGCCAGCTCCGACCGCCGAGGTCGCTCGACGCCTCGAGCAGCGAGTCGGGAACCTTCTCCATGCCGGCCTGGATCGGCAAGATGACGAAGGGCAGCCAGAGATAGGCGAGTGCGATGATCGTCGCGGGGACGCCGTAACCGGGAGTGCTGCCGAGCAACCAGGTCATGAGGCCGTCATCGGAGAGCACGGAGCGCCAGGCGTATACCTTGACGAGGTACGAAGCCCACAGCGGCATCAGCACGAGGATCATCATGATCCGGCGGGTGCGGACGGTGGCCACCTTCGACATGAAGAACGCGATCGGCAGGGCGAGGGCGACGTCGATCACGGTGACCGCCAGCGCGATCCCGACCGTGCGCAGCGTGACGACCTGATAGAGGGATCCGGTGATCACCTCGACGACGTTGTCCAGTGTGAACGACGTGCTGATCTCACCGGTGAAGCTGTCGGTGCTCCAGAACGCGGTGACGAGCAGCAGCGCGAGCGCGACGACATAGACGACCCCGAGCCAGAACAGCGGGGCCGTGAGCAGCAGCGCGAGCCGGAGGCGCGGGTGCGCGTACAGGAAGGAGGAGAGCCGCCGGGCGGGGCTCGAGACCGGTGATGCGATGGCTCGCGAGACCGCGGTGGGGTTGCTCATGGACGAACTCCTCTGTTCGATGCAAGACGGCTGGAGAGCGGGTGCGGAGCCGGGATCCTGTCCCGCCGCCCCGCACCCGCGGAGCCGATCAGCCCTTGATCTCCTGCCACGCCTTCGTCCATGCCGCGTAGTCGACGCACTTCACGTCGGTGCGGCCGTCGAGGCATTTCTCGATGGGCGTGGTCCAGTACCAGATCTTGTTGGCGTAGTCGGCGTCGCCGCCGTGGTAGACGGCGCAGTCGTCGCGGAGGTCGCATGCCGCCTGGCTGGCCGGCGCCTCGCCGAAGTACGCCGTGGCCTGGGCGTTGACCTTCGGGCTGATGATGTAGTCGAGCCAAGCGTAGGAGCAGTTCGGGCTCTTCGTCTTCGAGGAGATCATCCAGGTGTCGCTCCAGCCCGTGGCGCCCTCCGATGGCAGGACGACTCCGGTGTTGCCCCCCTCGCCCTCGAGCGTGTTCTGCATCACCTGCCAGCTGGTGCCGACGACGGTGTTTCCCGATTTGAAGGACTGCACCTCCTTGAGGTAATCGGCCCAGTACTCGGAGACGTTCGGCTTCTGCTCCTTGAGGAGCTGCACGGCGGCGTCGAACTGCTTCTGGTCGAGCGCATAGGGGTTCTTGATGCCGAGCTCCGGCTTGTGGGCCATGAGGTAGACGGCCGCGTCGGCGATGTAGATCGGGGAGTCGTAGGCGGTCACCTTGCCCTGGTGCTCCGAAGCCTTGTCGAACACGACATCCCACGAGGTCGGGGCGGTCGGGAAGGCGGTCTTGTCGTACAGCAGCACATTGGCGCCATAGCCGTGCGGCACGCCGTAGTTCTTGCCGTCCACGGTGTTCCACGCCTTGTCCTTGAGGTAGTCGAAGACACCGGCGTAGTTCTTCAGGAGTTTCATGTTCACGGGCTGAACGACTCCGGAGGCGACCAGGCGCAGCGACGCGTCACCGGAGGCCGACACGACGTCGTAATTGCCCGTCTTCATGAGGTTGAACGCCTCGTCCGAGGTCCCGAAGGTCTTGACGGTGACCTGGCACCCGGTCTCCTTCTCGAACGGCTTCACCCAGTCGATGCTCGGATCCGTCGAGCCGTCCTCTGCAAGCCCCGGCCAGGCGAGCACCGACAGGGTGCTCTCGTTCTTGCCGAGCTTGTCCAGAGGACCGGAGGCGGCGCCGCCACCCGCCCCGGACGTGCCGCAGCCGGAGAGTGCGGCGATCACCGCCGTGGCGAGGCCGACGGCCGCGAAGACCTTCAAGGATCTGGTGCGCATGGGATACTCCTTTGTTTCTCTTGCGTGTGTCTCGTCCTCGCGGGTGCGAGGACGTCGTCAACGGGCGCCGACTGTGCGGATGGTGCGGGAGGGGGTGTCGTTCTGCTCGGCGATGGGTGCGTCGCCCAGGGCGACGACGTCCGCGTCCCGCCAGGACACGAACACCCGGTCGCCATGGC